>JBKPDV010000147.1:0-25107 GCA_046728075.1 Acidobacteriota bacterium
GCCTTGAGCCGTTTCTCCCGAGAGCTCGTGAAGTTTCAGGTCTCGGTGGATGGGGGGCGGCCGGAGACCAACGATCCGATCCGCGGCGCCGGTACGTTCGAGCGGGCGCTCGACGGCGTACAGGTTCTCGCCGATCTGGGCTTCGAGGTCTCTCTGACGACGGTCGTCACCGTGCAAAATCTGCGGGAGCTCGCTCAGCTCACGCGGCTTGCCGCCGAGCGAGGCGCGTCGTCGCAGCACCTGATGTGGTCGCACAAGCGGGGACGCGCGAAAGTCTCGGATAACGGATTCTTCCCCGAGACAGCCGACGTGTTGATCGCGGTCCAGGAGACGGCGGACGAGGCCGCGCGCCGGGGGATTCCTCTGGACAATCTCGAAGCGGCCCGGCGGCGCGTGAACGGCCCCCCTGGAGTCAAATACGACCTCGGCAACGCGGGCTGGGACTCGCTCTGCGTCTACGCGGACGGGACCGTCTATCCGTCGGCGGCCCTCGCAGATCACCGGCCGCTCGCCTGCGGGCGCGTGCCGGATCTGCCTCTCTCCGCTATCTTCGAAAAGAGTCCCGTGCTCGAGCGCTTCCGCTCGGCTACTCTCGCCCGCCGCGCTCAGGCTCTGGCCGATCCCTTCCGCTTCCTGACCGGGGGCGGCGATATCGAGCATGCCTACGTCTTCTCTGCCGGAGACGACGGCGAAGGGGACTTCACGGCGCCCGATCCCTACCATCCCATCGCCGTCGCTCTGGCGCAGCGAGCGATGCGGGAGACGGCGCAGGAGAAGCGCGCCGCGCTCAACCGCCGGAGCGGCTACGATCCGCCGGCTCTCTTCCACGCGATGGGGGACGGTTCGATCGCCTGCGGTCTGGCCGACGGTGCCGCGGCCGAGATGCCGGTTCTGACGCTGCACTCCAACTGCGTCCTCTCCTTCGACGTGGACAAGCCGCGGGCACTCGTGCGCGCCTACTACGGAAAGGCGGCCGAGACGCCGCAGGCGGAATTGTGCTGCCCGACGAAATTCGACGAGGCGGAAATCGGTCACATCCCGCGCGCCGTCATCGATCGCTTCTACGGATGCGGTTCGCCCGTCGCCGCGGCCGCGGTGAGCCCGGGCGAAACATTTCTGGACCTGGGCTCGGGAGCAGGCATCGACGTCTTCATCGCGGCCAAGCGGGTCGGGCCGGGGGGGCGTGCGATCGGGGTCGACATGACCGACCCGATGCTGGCGGTGGCGGCGGAGAACAAACCGATCGTCGCAGCGAACCTCGGCTACGACGCGGTCGAGTTCCGGAAGGGGTTCCTGGAGTCCATTCCGGTCGAAGACAAGAGTGTGGACGCCGTGACCTCCAACTGCGTCGTGAATCTTTCGCCGGACAAGGGGAAGGTCTTCTCCGAGATCTGGCGCGTATTGAAGGACCACGGCCGGGCCGTGATCGCCGACATCGTCAGCGAGCGGGAAGTGCCGCCGCATTTGAAGACGAACTCCGAGCTCTGGGGGGAATGCACCGTAGGAGCGCTGACCGAGGAAGGGTTCGTCGCGGCGCTGGAGAGGGCGGGCTTCTACGGCGTCGAGATCTTGAAGAAGGTGTACTGGAAGTCGATCGAGGGGCATCCGTTCTACTCCGTGACGGTCCGCGGATGGAAGTTCGAGAAGACGGCCGGCTGCGTCTACCGCGGCCAGCGCGCGCGGTATCTCGGCCCGGCAAAGGCATTCGTGGACGAGGAAGGGCACACGTTCCCCCGCGGGCTCGACGTCGAGGTCTGCACCGATACGGCGGCGAAGCTCTCACACGCTCCTTACGCCGGGTCGTTTCACGTACTCGAACCGGAAGGAAACGCGAACTTTTCGGTGGCGGGCTCGGCTGCGGCGGGCTCGTCGTGCGACCCGGCGACGGGATGCTGCTGAGAGGAGGCCGGGCGTGATTCCGTTTCTCATTCTGACTCTCCTGGCCGCCCTGCTGGCCTGGGCCAACGGGTCCAACGACATCTCCAAGGGGATTGCGACGCTCGTGGGAAGCGGCGTCTCCAACTTCCGAGCCGCGGTGATCTGGGGAACCCTCTGGACGGTGGGCGGCGGCCTCGTCGCGGCATTCGCCTCTCAGGGCCTCGTGGCAACATTCTCCGGCAAGGGGTTTCTCGACCGGCCCCCGAGCGGGCCCGCCTTCCTGTCGGCCGTTGCGATCGGAGCGATCGCCTGGGTCCTCTTCGCTTCACGTACGGGTCTGCCGGTTTCGACGACCCACTCCATCGCGGGGGCCTTGGCCGGAGCGGGGATCGTGGCCCAGGGTGCGGAGTCCTTGCATTGGGGAACCTTCGCCCAGAAGGTGGCCCTCCCGCTCGGCCTCTCGCCGGTCATTTCCGTGCTCCTCGTCTCCGCAGTGTTTCCGCTGCTCGCCCGCGCCACGGCTCGGTTCGAGGCGTACTGTCTTTGCCTGGAACGACGCGTCGTCGTCGCAATGCCGGCTTCGGGAGCCGTGATCGCCATGAGCGCGACGACAGAGACGGTCGTCGCGACGGAGGCGGAGTGCGCGTCTTCCCCGACGGTGACGGCACGTCTTTCCGCGATCGATGCCCTTCACTGGGTCTCATCCGCGCTGACGAGCCTGGCTCGCGGCTTGAACGACACACCCAAGATCGTCGCGCTCGGCGTCGTGTCCGCGGCGACGCTTGGGATCTCGGGAGTTCCCTTCTATCTCTTGGTTGCGCTCGCGATGGGGGCCGGGAGCCTGATCGCCGGCTTTCGCGTGACGGAGACGCTCGCCCGCAAAGTGACTCCCATGTCCCACGCTGAAGGATTTGCGGCCAACCTCGTGACGACACTGCTGGTCGGCACCGCCTCCCTGGTCGCCCTGCCGGTGTCGACCACGCACGTCTCCTCCGGCGCGATCATCGGGATCGGGCTTCACCGAGGCGCCGAAACCATCCGCTGGCGAACTGTGCAGGACATGCTGCTGGCCTGGGTCGTTACGCTGCCGGTGTCCGCCCTGATTGGCGCAGCGGCGTTCGCCCTCCTTCGGTAGTCAGCCCGGTGTCGGCGGCAGGCGCGCGCCGCGGGCACTCTCTTTGCGTGTAATCTTTCCCATCTCGCGGCCGTTGTACGGCCGACGACCTCGCCCGGGGAAGAAGCTGTTCTACCAAGAGGTTATGAAGAGTCGATGAGAAAGAAAGCGATCTGGATCGTGCTCGTGGCGGTCGCGGCAGTCGGCCTCTACCTCGCGATTGCGGGGCGGCGCAAGCCGGAGGCGAAGTACCGCACGACCCTCGTCGACCGCGGCAACATCACCCAGACAGTGACGGCGAGCGGCGCCCTTTCGGCCGTGACGACTGTTCAAGTCGGAAGCCAGGTCTCCGGGATCATCGCGAAGCTCCACGCGGACTTCAACAGCAAGGTCAAGAAGGGAGATCTCCTCGCCGAGCTGGATCCCACGCCTTTCCAGGCTCAAGTGGAGCAGCAGCGCGCGACCGTGACCAAGGCGGTCGTGGACACGCGCAACTCCGAGATCACCTTCAACCGCCAGAAGCGGCTTCTCGACGAAGGGCTCGCGGCTCAATCCGACTATGACGCGGCGAAAGCGGCCTTCGACGCCGCCAAGGCGCAGGTGGACCAGGCCAAGGCGGGTCTCTCGCAGGCGGAGACGAATCTGAAGTACACCAAGATCACTTCGCCCATTGACGGGATCGTCGTCGCCCGCCAGTTCGATGTGGGCCAGACGGTCGCCGCGTCATTCCAGGCGCCCACGCTCTTTACGATCGCGCAGGACCTGACCAAGATGCAGGTTGCCGCGGACGTCTCGGAATCCGACATCGGCCAGATCAAGGTCGGGGAGCCGGTCCGGTTCAGCGTCGACGCCTATCCGGACCGGGACTTCCGCGGATCGGTGTCACAGATCCGATTGAACGCGACCGTCAATCAGAACGTCGTGACTTATCCGGTGATCGTCGAGGTTTCCAATCCGGACCTGTTGCTGCGGCCGACGATGACGGCCAACGTCTCGATCGACGTGGCCACGGTGCGAGACGTCCTGCGCGTTCCCAACGCCGCGCTGCGCTTCAAGCCTGAAGAGAAGGTGGCGTCCTCCGCGGAGGATCGCGCGGCGAAGATGGGACCGGGAGCAGGCGCGCAGGGCGGAGCTGCTCCGGGCGGCGCTCCCGGCGGCGCTGGCGGTGCTCCGGGCGCGGCGACGCGGCAGTTCAACCAGACTCGCGGGGGAGGCGGCCCCGGGGGAGGAGGGCCCGGCGGCGGTGGAAAGTTCAGCGGGACGAGGCGTACACAATCCAACGTCTACCTGCTTGCGGCCAACGGGGACCTCAAACCCGTCCAGATTCGCACGGGCATTTCCGACGGGCGCAACAGCGAGGTCGTGTCGGGCGACATCAAGCTCGGCGACCCCGTCGTCATCGGTCTCGCCACGGCGAAGGCGACCACGGCCGGCGCTCCGCCGGGAGGCCAGCGGCGGGGCTTCTAACGCGGTTGCAGAGGCATGGGCAAAGAGGTCATCCGGATCGAAGACCTGACCCGCGTTTACCAGATGGGGGAGGTCGAGGTCCGTGCGCTCGACGGTATTTCTCTCGTCATCGATGAGGGAGAGTTTGTGGCGGTCATGGGTCCGTCCGGATCGGGCAAAAGCACCTTCATGAACATCGTCGGATGTCTCGACCGTCCCACTGCCGGCCGCTACTTCTTAGACGGCCACGACGTGTCGGAGCTCGACCGCGACGACCGGGCGGACATTCGAAACCAGAAGATCGGATTCGTGTTCCAGTCTTTCAATCTGCTGGCGCGAACCTCGGCCCTCGAGAACGTGGAGCTCCCGCTGATCTACTCGGCCAACGGGCACACGGCAAAGCATCGCGTGGAAAAAGCGCGGCATTGCCTCGAGATCGTGGGACTCGCCGGGCGGGAGGACCACCTGCCGTCCCAGCTCTCCGGCGGCCAGCAGCAGCGGGTTGCCATCGCCCGGGCCTTGATCAACGACCCGAAGATGATTCTGGCGGACGAGCCGACCGGCAACCTCGATACGAAGACCTCCGAAGAGGTCATGGCGGTCTTTCAGGCGTTGAACGACGAGGGAAAGACGGTGGTCCTGATCACACACGAACAGGACATCAGCGAGTATGCCAAGCGAGTGGTCACCTTCCGCGACGGCAAGGTCGTGGAGGACCATCCCGTGGAACGCCGTCGCGTAGCGGAAGCGCGAGCTTGATGCGAGTTGTCAGTTCTCAGTTGTCCGTTATCAGTTTCCGATTCATGTGAATCAGAACTGAGAACTGAAAACGGACAACGGAAAACTGGGGAGAACCATGCTGAAGTTTCTGACTATCCTGAAGGTCGGCTTGAAAGCGATCGCGCGCAACAAACTGCGCTCGACGCTGACCGCTCTGGGGATCATCATCGGAGTCGCCTGCGTCATCGCCATGATCGGAGTTGGCCAGGGCTCGCAGGCGGCCATCCAGGCTCAGATCTCTTCTCTCGGGACGAACTTCCTGATGGTCTTCCCGGGCGTCGCGACGCAGTCCGGCGCCCGCATCTTTACGGGTCAGTCCACGATCACCGAGGACGACGTCACGGCCGTCAAGTCCGAATGCCCTTCGGTTGCTTACGTGTCCCCCATGGTGCGCTCAGGCGCGCAGGTCGTGGTCGGAAACTCGAACTGGGGCACTTCCATTCAGGGAGTCGGCGTCGAATGGCCATTCGTCCGCACCTGGAACGTCGAAAAGGGAAGCTTTTTCGGGGACTCGGAGGTGCGGTCGGCAGCCAAGGTCTGCGTGCTCGGAGCCACCGTCGCCAATTCCCTCTTCGGCGACCAGAACCCCGTCGGTCAAATGGTCCGCATCAAGAACTTCCCTTTCCGGGTCATCGGTGTGCTGGAGACCAAGGGGGGCAACACGATGGGGCAGGACCAGGACGACACGGTCGTCGCGCCCTACACGACCGTCATGAAGCTGCTCAAGCGCTCGACCAAGATCGACATGTTCACCGTCTCCGCCGTGTCCCGCCAGGCGGTCGACCAGGCGCAGGTAGAGATCGAGGCTCTGCTGAGGCAGCGGCATCGCATTCAACCAGGCCAGGACTCGGACTTCATGATCCGTTCGCAGCAGGAGATCGCGCAGGCGCAAGACCAGGCTTCCCACACGCTCTCGCTTCTCCTGGCCTCGGCCGCGTCGATCTCGCTTCTCGTCGGAGGCATCGGAATCATGAACATCATGCTCGTGTCGGTCACGGAGCGCACGCGCGAGATCGGGATCCGGATGGCGATCGGAGCGAAGGGACGCGACATCCTGACGCAGTTCCTGATCGAAGCCCTGACGCTTTCCGTGGCCGGGGGCGCCATCGGAATCGCGCTCGGCATCGGTTCGTCGCGGTTGCTCGCATGGAAGGCACAGTGGCCGATCGTCCTCTCACCCGCGGCGGTTGTGCTCGCGTTCGTGTTTTCGGCGGCGATCGGGATCTTTTTCGGCTTCTATCCGGCCCAAAAGGCCTCGAGACTCGATCCGATCGACGCTTTGAGGTACGAATAACAGCTGTCATCCAAGCCCGGAGCTCTCTATGCCAGGCCTGACATATCCGTTGGGATGGATCTGTCACCGGCTTCGGGCTGAAAGCTGAAAGCTGTGAGCTGACAGCTCTTGTCCGGCTACAATAGTTCGTTTTCCATGCAACTCTGGCTTGACGCCGCTCTCGAGGCGGCATGAAGCTCCTGCCGCGGCTGAAGATCTGGCTCGATCCCCGCCGGAGCTTTGCCGCTCGGCTCCTCTTCGGGCTTTTCCTGGCCTTCCTGATACCGGGAACGATTCTCGTTTTCCTCCTCGAGGGGCGCGTTCGGGATCTCCGCGACAGCTCTCTCGAACAGTTTGGTGTCGTCCGGCGAGTTCAGTCTTCGCTCCAGCTGCAGCAGGACGCGAGCTTTCGGGCGGAATGGATCGAGCGGCGCGCCGCCGCCGCCGAGGAGGCCGCGTGGGCGCTCGGCAGCGCGGTCGGGCTCGCGCTGACCGCTCCTCTGGACGTCTCGGAGGTCCCGATCGCCAAAGACGAGCACGGTCACGTCTGGAACACGCATCCCGAGAGCGACACCGTCGGATTCCTTCGCCCGGACTCCGCCGGGGACGCGAAGGCTCGCGAGGACTATCTGCGGCTGCGATCGGTTGCCCCGCTGATGAACGAGTTGCGCGCCCGCCGCAGAGCGATCAGGAACCTGAGTATCTGGACCCCCTCGGGCGCGATGCGAGCCGCTCCCTGGATGGATATCCACGATGCGATCCGTCAAACCGACGGAGAGCTCGATCGATTCGTCTTCAACCGCGACTCGCGGTTTCCCTCGACGAGGCCGGTGACGGGCGACGAGGCGATCTGGACGACCGGCTGGAGCGGCCATCGGATGTCGAGCGAGCCGCGGGTCGCGACGCTCTTCGTGCCGGTGAGAGATCCGGAAGGATCGCTCATCGCCGCGGTTTCGATGGACGTCGATGCGCGCCGTTACGTCGCGGAGTCGCTCGACCCGGGCAAGCCGGTCGGGGACTTGTGGTTTGCCGTCGACTCCGGAGGCCGGGTGCTCCTGATGACCCCGCGCATGGCCGAACTGCTGCGCTGGCGCGGAGTCGGCGCGGAAGGGCTCGCGGACTCGACCAACCCGGAGCGCCGCCGCCTGGCCGAGCGCATCTTCTCCGCCCCCGCGACGATCGGGGACTACACGCTGGGCGATCGGACGTGCCGCCTCGCCTCGGCTCGGGTCCGATCAACCGGATGGGTCTTCGTGGAGGGGCTCTCACCGGCGGCCCTGACTCGTGCGAGCTCGGACGCAGAGCAGGATATTCCCCCCCGTCTCTTCTCGGATCTCGAGCGCTACCTGGTTCTAGTCTTCCTCTACCTTCTGCTGGCCGTGTTGGCGGTCATCGTGATCGTGTCGCGCCGAATCACGGCTCCGGTCAAGGAGTTGGTAGACGCGGCGGAAGCGATCGGCCAGGGGCGCTCGGCGGAGATTTCCGGGGTGAGTAAGCGGGACGAGTTCGGCCGGCTCGCGACAGCTATCGATCGCATGGGCCGCCGTGTGGAAAGACGCGTCGAGACTCTTCGCCGGCTCCACTCCCTCTTGCGGACGGCCTACCGCGTGACGGACTTCCAGGAGATCCTCGCGCGATCGAGCGAGGCGATCGCCGCCTTCACGCGCGCCGAGCGCGTCTGGTTCTACCTGTACGACCCGGACACCAATCGCCTCGAGGCCGCATGGCCGGGCTGGAACCTGTCCGAGGAGCTCGCCGGGCAGCTCCGGATTTCGGTGGAGACCCCATCGATCGCGAGCATGGTTTTCAAGACGGGCGAGGTCTACGTCTCCAATGACCTCGGTCACGATCCCTACGTGAATCGCAAGCTCCGAGCGCTGGTGGAGGCCGACAGCGCGATCTTCTGTCCGGTCAAGACGGAGGAGAAGTCCCTCGGGGTCGTCATCGCGACCAACCGTCCCGGAGGCTTCGGCCACGAGGAAGTCGACGCGATGACGTCACTCGCGGACGCGTCCTCGCTCTTGATCTCCAATGCCCGGCTCTACGCCATGCTGACGGGAACGGTCGAGGAGCTGCGGCGCGCCAGCCGTTTGAAGGACCACTTCCTCCAAAACGTGAACCACGAGCTACGCACGCCGCTGACCTCGATCGTCGGCTGGACGGATCTGCTCGAGGAAGGAGACATCGACGAGGCCACCGTGGCTCGCGGGTTCAAACAGGTCCGGCAGTCGGCGCGGGTCCTGCTCGCCCTGATCGACGACCTGCTCGACCTGGCCCGGATGGATCGGGGCGCCCTCGCGCTCGAGCTGCGGCCGGTTTCTTTGCCCGACGTCCTCGCCCGCTCGCTGGACACCGTGCGGCTGATGGCGGAGGCGCGCGGGGTCGTGCTCATCCAGGCGCCCTTGCCCGAGAACATGACCACCGTGCGAGCCGATCCGCTGCGGCTGCAACAGATCCTGTGGAACCTACTCGCCAACGCGATCAAATTCACGTCGCGTCACGGCCGGGTCATTCTGCGCGTGGATCGGGAACCGGAGCGTTACCTGATCAGCGTCGAGGACGACGGGATCGGAATTCCGGAGAGCGAGCTTCCTCACATCTTCGAGCGGTTTCGCCAGGTCGACGGATCGGCCACCCGGCGGCATCCCGGCATGGGAATCGGGCTCGCGCTCGCCCGGTCGCTCGTGGAGCTGCATGGCGGAACGATCTGGGCGGAGAGTCCCGGCAGAGGCAGCCGGTTTACCTTTTCGCTGCCGAGTCCCAAGGGGACCGAGGCTCTCAGGGCGGACGATCTCATGGACGAGTCGATGCCGCAGCCGGTGGAGGGCTAGCCGAGCCGAGCCGGAACCGCTGCGATCGCACTCTCACTCCCTCGCCCACTCTCCCTCTCCTGTGATGAGGCTGTCCTGTGATGAGGGGAAGAGGGGGAAGTGGGAGAGGGGGTGACTCGAAAACCGGAAGGTGGTTTCGCGACTAGTTGTTCGCCGCGGGTAGCCCTGTGCCCTTGAGAAGGTCTTTGAGCATTTTCAGCGTCTCTTCCTTGCCGGGCACGCAGAGGTTTGGATCTTTCTCGGTGCCCGCCGCGATGGCGGCGGCGTAGCCCTCGCAGTCGTAACCGCAGGCGGTGCAATCCGTCTGGGCCATCGCCGCGTAGAGCTTGGTCTTCAAGTCCCCGTCCTTGGCCATTTCCATGCGTTTGGGGAGCGGAATCGTCTCGTCATGAAATGCGGGAGCCTCTTTCTTCTGGATCGGGGCCGCTTTGACGTCTTCCTCCGGGCGGCCCGTGTCGCACCACCGGCCGTAGGAAAGGCAGGTCGGGCAGACGAACAAGTAATCCCACCCCACGGGCAGAAAGACCGCCGGAGTCCGGTAGACGACGAGCGGAGTGAAGTCCTGAGGACAGCCGGGAAACTCTCTCTCCTGCGCATCCAGAACCATCGTTTTCAGGTGACCGCGGGAGAACTCGATCTGCTTGGGTTTCTGATCGAAACGGAACAGCTCCCCCTTCGGACAGACCATGACGACCTGCGGTTTGTACACGCGGTCGACGAAGAACGATCGCATCGGAACGTCGTGCTTCGGGCAGGGGGAGGGAAGGTCCTTCCAGAAGGAGGACACCAGCTTGGATTTTTCTTCCAGAGAGAGCGCCATCGGAGGTGATTATAGCTATCAGCTAACAGCTTTCAGCTCTCAGCCTGATCGCTTCTCAGGGGTTTGGCTGAAAGCTGATAGCTGAAAGCTGAAAGCTAGAGCGCCGCGAAGGGATTCAATCGCTTCTCTTCCCCAATCGTCGTCCCCGGCCCATGGCCGCAGACGACCGGAGTCTCGAGATCGAGCGAGAAGAGCTTCTGCCGGATCGACTCGAGGATCTGGGCCGTGTCTCCTCCCCAGAGGTCCGTCCTGCCGATGGAGCGCCGGAAGAGCGTGTCGCCCGAGAAGAGCATCGTTTTTTCCCCCTCCAACAGGTAACAGGTCGAGCCTGGAGTGTGGCCCGGAGTGTGGATGGCGCGGACGCGGAACGAGCCGAAGCGGATTTCTTCGCCGTCGGTCACCGGCTCATCGGGCGGCGGCGGCGGCTCCGCCGTGAACCCGAAGACCGCGGCCTGATCCGGCAGCGCATCGTAGAGCGGACGGTCGGCGGCATGCAGTCGAATTCGGGCCTGCGTCACGCGAGCGACCCCACCCGTTCCGCCGATGTGGTCGAAGTGGGCGTGCGTATGGAGGAGCGCAATCGCCCGCGCCTTGAGCTGCGCGAGAGCCATCAGGATCCGATCCGGCTCGTCGCCCGGGTCGATCACGACCGCCTCGCGCGTCGCTTCGTCGACGAGGATGGAGCAGTTGCACTGCAAGGGTCCTACCGGAAGTGTGCGAATTAGCGGGGCGGGCATCTCTGGCTAGCCGCTGGGCGAACGGCGAACGGCGAAGGGCGAACGGCGAAGACCAACAAGAATGATTCCCGCCATTCGCCTTACGCCATTCGCCTTTCGCCGCCGGTTCACGGATGCACCGCCACGACGGTGTCCACGTCATGCTTTTCCTTACGATCCGGAGAGGCCCACACCTTCTTCGGCGAGGAGAGGTTCAGCTGGATCGCCCACTCGTCGTTGTCGGCCCGCCGAACCTCCGACGCGAAGAGCTTGCGGCGGCTCCTCGGCGTGAAGATCTCCCAACGGATGTAGCCGAAGTCGGCGACCTCGTCATGCAGGTAGAAGGCAGGGACTCTCTCTCCCGGCTCGATCTGTGTTTCGGACACGGTCATCGGACGAAATCCATTGGCGGCCAGCCGCTCTTCGAGCTCCGCCCGCACGATTCGATCCCGGAATCGCATCGAGTGCCGGCCCCGAGCCACGCCGCGCCCGAGGATCAGGTCGTCGAGAGCCGAACAGAGCTCGGGATCCATGTCTTTCATCTTACTCGTTGATAATCTCGGAATGTCCAGCATCGCGCCATCGCGATCCCGCCCACTCCGTTTCCGCTTTGTCGGCGTTTCTCTCGGGATCGCGGCCGGCGCGATTCTCGTGCGCCTTGCGTGGGTGGACCGCTCGTCTTACTGGCTCGACGAGATCATGGAGACGTTTACGATTCGGGAGACTTGGTCGGGCCTCTGGCGGTCTCTGCATTGGCAAGCACTGCATGCGCCGCTCGATTACGTGATCCGCAAACTCTTCGAAAGCGTCGATCCCGCCGACTGGGTCCGCCGCCTGCCCGGGATCGTCTGGGGAGCGGGTTGTGTCTTTGCCTTCGGGTCGCTCATCAGACGCCGCGGGGGAGATGCGATGGGTCTTTCGGCCGCTCTTCTGCTCGCCGTTGCGCCTTACCACGTCCGGTACTCGCAAGAGGTTCGCCCCTACGCACTGGGACTCCTTCTGCTCTGCTGCGCAGTTCTCGCTCTGGAGGCGTATCTGGCTGCCGGGCGGAGCAGAGACCTGCTGCTGCTCTACCTGTGCTGTCTTGCGACGCTCTATACCCTTTATTTGGCCGCCGTCGTTCTGGCACTAGCCGCGGCTGCTCTACTCATCGAGGATGCGTTTGATGAGGATACGGCGCGACGGATACGTGCGCGCAGGTTCCTGGCCCGTAGCCCTCTTTTCATCGGGGCCCTTGCTCTCGGCTATCTTCCCTGGCTTCCCACTTTTCTGAAGGCGCTTCGCCAGCCGGCCATGAGCACCGCTCCAGCCTGGTCCGTTCATCGGGTTGCGCGACTCGTTTCATATTTTGGATTTGCGCCTCGGGACGCCCATCCGTGGGGCGCTTCGGATCTCTTTTTCGGGGCGCTTCTCGTCGGAGGCCTGCTGATTGCCCTCCGGAGGCCCCGCCTGCGATTTCTGATCGTCTGGGGAATTGGGGGATCGGTTTTCCTCGAGGTTCTGGAACATCGACATCCAACTTACGACTCGATCTTTCATTGGCTGCCCTCCGGATTAGGGCTGACGGCGCTCGCCGGCGTTGCCCTGGGTTGGATTCTTAAATCTCGAGTGTGGCTCGGTGTGAAGCTGGCCCTGGCCGCCCTTTTCTTCTCTGTCGCGCTGCATTCGCTCTCGCTCTATTTCCGGCAAGGCAGATCCGACTGGCGGCCGATGGCACTGTTCCTTGCGCGGACACCCTCCGCAGAGCGAATCTTCGTCGAGAACCAATACACGCAGCTTTGCCTCGGGCACTACATCGTCGGTCCGGACTGGCTTTGTTGCAAGAGAGCCGGACAGCGAGAAATCGTGAACCTCGATGGAGATCTTGCTCGCCTGATGGCGGCTTGGGACCGAACCCGTTCCGCGTGGCTCGTCCTGGCCGCCGGGCCCCGTTCGGAAGTTCTTCGTTCCTGGGCAAGCAGCTTTCCTTCGATCGCGTTCCCGACCGCGGAGGGGGACGGAGGGGGAATCGTTTGTCATCTCGTTGCTCCCGCTCACGGGAGATAGACTGCGACGTGCTCGTACTGGCGGGAGAGGTGATCCGCTTCTGCCTCGCTCTCTGGGTGGGCGGGACGCTTCTCGTCGTCCTGGCGGCTCCGGTCATCTTCGCGCGCATTCCCTCGCGCGACGTGGCGGGAGACGTCTTCGGCGAGATCCTGCGCCGGTTCGAGGTCGTGAAACAGGTTCTTTCGCTGCTGCTCGTGCTCGCGGTGTTCTTTCAGCTCGAGCGAACCGGAGGCTTCGCCGGGCAATCGATCGTCTCCGGGATCGCGGTCTTTGTCGCCATCGCGAGCAACGTCTATCTCGCGATGGTGCTTCGGCCTCGCATGGGCTACTTCCGCGACAAAGTCGGTTCCTTCGACAAGGCGTCACCCGACGACCCGTGGCGCAAGCGATTCGACGTGCTGCACCGCCGCGCGACGCGGGTGCTGACGCTGGGCTGGATCGCGGCGGCGGTAGGGCTGGTCTTTGGTCCCTAGCAGGGACATTTGTGATCTGTGATTGGTGATTTGTGATTGAGGGGAGGTCGTCTTGATGTCCCAAATCGCAAATCACAAATCGCAAATCGCCAATCTCGAGACGGTCAGCAGCCTAGGAACCAACCCTGGCTATCAAGTCGATCTCCACCGGCGCTCCCTTGGGCAGCGCGGCCACGATCACGGTCGAGCGCGCGGGGCGGTGCTCGCCGAAACGCCGCGCGTAGATCGCGTTCATGGCGGGAAAGTCCTCGGCCCGGACGAGATAAACGGTCGTCTTGATGACGTCGCGGAAGGCCAGGCCGGCCGCCTTCAACACCGCCTCGAGGTTGTCGAAGATGCGCTCGACCGATGGCTCGAGCCCTCCCGTGACGAGCTCCCCGGTACCGGGATCCAGCGGGATCTGGCCCGAGGCATAGAGGACGCCGCCTTCGAGGACGGCCTGGGAATAAGGGCCGATGGCCCTGGGGGCGCTTTCCGTGGCGATGAATTTCATCTTGGGGGCTCTCCAGGCGTTCCGCCATCGGGTTCCAGGACTCCGATAAAGGGCAGATTCCGATACGACTCGGCGAAATCGAGCCCGTAACCGACGACGAAGTGATCGTCGATCGTGAACCCGAGGTAGTCCACGGGAATCCCCTCGTTGCCCGGGATCCTTTTCTTCAAAAGCGCGCAGATCTTGACCGACCGCGGTTTACGCGTCGAGAGGATCTCGATGATCTTCTGGAGCGTCTTGCCTGTGTCGACGATGTCCTCGACGATGATGACCTCCTGGCCGGCGATGTCGGAGGAAAGGTCCCTCAGCAGGCGAACGTTGCCGGAAGACTTCGTCCCTTTCCCGTAGGAGGAGACCTGCAGGAAGTCGAGTGAGACAGGAGTCTTCTCGAGCTTCTTGGCGAGATCGCAAAGGAAGAAGATCGATCCCTTCAGGATCCCGACCAGAAGAACCGGGCGGCCTGCCTGATCCCGCTCGATCTCCGCCGCGAGGCGCGTGATTCCATCTTCGAGCGTTTTCGCATCGATCAGGGTGCTGCCGAGCTTCATGGGTTGGAAGCCTCCGAGTGGGGTTGCCGGATTGCGGCAAGCGCCTGTTTCCTGCAGAAACGCCCGCAAAAACGGGGAAAACCAAGAGCTAGAATAGAGGCACCGGGACGGCTACAAGCAAATGTCAGTTGAGCGAATCCAGCTTCTCCACGAAGACTACATCCGCCTGACAGAGCGGTTCAAGGCCCTTTGGACTTTCCACCAGTTTCTCCGGGGCATCTACAAGACGTTCTTCTCGACCGAGCCCGGCTACTCGCTCGACTTCAACGCGCTCTATGACGAAGTGCGCGCCATCGCCGCCCAGATCAACACGGGATCGCCCGAGACCGTCGAGCCGCTGATCCGGAATCTCTACTCGCGGCTGGACGCCGTCTCCACGCAGATGCGCGACGTCGACCGGAAGATCTCGCCCTCCTTCGTGCGCCGATTCTTCGAGAAGGTGCGGCCCCAGGACGAAAAGATCGCGTTTTACCTCCTGCGTTTCTACTTCTCCCAGCCTGAAATCGATGAAGACGTCATCGACAAGGTCGATTTCCTGGCCACCGTGGCGGCGACCGGGCGGTCGGACCCCGACGCGGCGGCGACCCGCCCGCGGGCGCAGATCAAGAAGCTCTTCGAAGCGCTCACGAGCGCCTCGATCTGGCCGCGTCTGGACACGGCCATGACGCCCGCCATCGTGCGGGCGTTCGACGAGCTTGCGACCGATGTCTCGGCGGCGCGGGAGTTCGAGGAGCTGCTGACCCAGAGGCTGCTCGAGAACGTCCGCACGATGAAGCGTCGCGTCTCCCATGGCCTCTCGCACCCCGAGATCCTGACCGCCGTCGCCTGGTGCAATTTGACGACGCGATCAGTCTTTCATCGCCTCTATGAGAAAGAGGAGCGCCGTCTCGACGACATGACGGGGCGAATCACCGACCTCGAACGGGAGCTGTCGCGCGGGGGTGACGATACGCCGCCGGACGAGTTCCGCCGCTTCCGCGACTCTCGAATTAGGTTCGACCGTCAGACGACGGACCGCAACCTGCGAGCCCAGCACGTGGTGGAGCTCAAGCAGGCCATCGGCGATGTTCTTCAGAAGTTCGACATCTCGGGCCTCGCCGCCGAGGACATCGACGACGCGCTCGAGCTCGTCGAGGAGGCCGAGTCTGAGGGGAAGGACGACGACTCCTTCTGGAAGTCCTGCCTGGAGCTCATCAGCTCCGCCGTCGAGCTCTACGACGACGGGGTCGGCCCTCTGCGGACCAACATCACGGGGCTCGCGCACTTGAAGCTCGAGCCGTGGGAGCTGGCAGCCGCGCGGCGGGCCGTTTCCAGTGGCGCGCCGGCCTCGGACATCGACCGCCTCCTCCTGCGGGCGGCGGGTCTTCGCATCAAGGGGGAGCTGGAGGCGGAATCGCTCCGGACGGAGACCTCCGACGGCGCGCCGGCCGAACTGGTGAGGGCCGCGAAGGCCACTCTTGCGCGCGCTCCCCAGTTGGACAAGCAACTGGTCCAGCTCGTGGAGTCGATCGAGGGCGGCTCGGGGCAGGAAACGCGCTGGTGGACCCGCAGCCGCTTCCGTCTCCTGCGCGCCGCCTCCGATCTCTGGTTGAGACTCGACGCCGCGCAGGCTCGCGGTTCGCGTAGCACCTCGACCTCGTAAACCGTCGCTCCGCGCTGCGACCGTGACCTGCGCCTGCGGCGCACCGGCGATCGGCTCGCCCAAAGAGCTCGACCGCGCGCCTGGTCCCGGGCGCAGCGCGCCGCGAACGGGGGCAGGCACCAAAGATTGCCGCGAACGGGACAGACACCGAGACGTTGTCATCCTGAGCGCAGCGAAGGATCTGCTTCGCGCAATCCTCCAGAGGCCGGAGCAGATTCCTCCTCGCTGCGCTCCTCGGAATCACCGACGTCGGCGCTCCTCGGAATGACAGACGTCGATGCTCCTCGGAATGACAGTCTCCCGCCGCTTATACTCCCCTGCGTGAAAGACTTGCGCGACGAACCGGTCTCGGCCGAGGCGTCCTCCGACAGCTCCGGCGAAGCGGCGCTGATCCAGAACCGCCTCCACAACCTGGCCGAAATCCGGCGGGTGGCCGATGCCTATCCGTTTCGTTTCGACATCCGCGAGACCGTCTCGGAGATCGTCGAAAAGTACGAATCCCGAGACGCCGAAGAGCTGGAAGCGGAGAAGCCAACCACTTCCACGGCTGGTCGGATCCTCGCGCTGCGCCTGCAGGGCAAGGCCGGTTTTCTCGATCTCTCGGACGGTCGGTCCCGCGTGCAGGTCTATGTCCGCCAGGAGGCCGTCGGGGAATCGGGATGGCCGCTCTTTCGATCACTCGACCTGGGGGACTGGATTGGAGTCGAGGGGGAGATCTTCCGCACGCGGACGGGCCAGCTGACCGTCAAGGCTCGTTCGCTCGCCTTCCTCGCCAAGTGCCTCCGGCCGCTGCCGGAGAAATGGCACGGCTTGAAAGACGTGGAGCGGCGGTACCGGCAGCGTTACGTGGACCTGGCCGTCAACCCTCAATCGAGGCAGATCTTCGAGGCGCGCGCAGCGATCGTGCGCGCGACCCGGCGCTTTTTGGACGACCGCGGTTATCTCGAGGTCGAGACTCCGATGATGCAGCCGATCGCCGGAGGAGCCCTCGCCCGGCCCTTCGTGACTCACCATAACGCGCTCGACCTCGACCTCTTCCTGCGTATCGCGCCGGAGCTCTACTTGAAGCGCCTGATCGTCGGAGGAATCCCGAAGGTCTACGAGATCAATCGCAATTTCCGCAACGAGGGGATCTCGACGCAGCACAACCCCGAGTTCACCATGCTGGAGTTCTACCAGGCGTACGCCGAGGCGTCAGACTTGATGCGCCTGACGGAGGAAATGATCGCGAGCCTCGTCCGTGAGACCAGGGGGGTCCTCCAGACCCCGTGGGGAGAGGAGACAATCGACTGGACTCCTCCATTCCGACGCGTGACGATGCGCGAGGCCGTGCTCGAGGCGACGGGCAGGGACGGCCGGGGCGCCGTGCGGCCGGAGGAGCTCGCGACTGCCGACGGGCTGCTCGCGGCCGCGCGGCGTTTCGGGGTCGAGAAACCGGAGCGCTTCGCGGGAAAGAAGGGCAAGCTCTTGGCCGAGCTCTTCGAAGCGGTCGCCGAGGCGCGATTCATTCAACCGACGTTTCTCTGCGAGTTCCCGACGGAGATTTCTCCCCTCTCCAAGCAGAGCGAGAAAGATCCGGAATGGGTTGACCGATTCGAGCTCTACGCGGGAGGAATGGAGATCGCCAATGGCTTTTCGGAATTGAACGACCCGCGCGAGCAGGAGCGGCGGTTCCGCGGCCAGGCGCAGGAGAAGGCGACAGGCGACGTGGAGGCGATGGCGTTCGACAGCGACTACATCGAGGCGCTCGAGCACGGCATGCCCCCGACGGCCGGAGAAGGGGTCGGAATCGACCGCCTGACGATGCTCCTGACCGACAGCCATTCGATTCGGGACGTGATCCTCTTTCCGCTTCTGAGGCCGCGGTGATCCGCGGCCAGCGAAAGGCGAAAGGCGACAGGCGAAGGGCGGAGGATCTGTCGAGCCCCTCCTCCTTCGCCGTCGTTCCGAATCGCCATTCGACATTCCCCATTCGCCCTTCGCCCTTTCTCGAATGAGCTTCGAGTCCTTCGTCGCATTGCGGTACCTCGCGGCGTCACGGAAGCGCGCGCACGTGGCGTTGATCTCGACGATCTCCGTGCTCGGCCTCGCCGTGGGAGTCGCCGCCCTCATCATCTCGCTCGCCCTCCTGTCGGGATTTCAGGATCGAATCCGACAACAGATGGCGGAGAGGAGCGCCCATCTCGTCGTTTCGCCGGTTCGTGGAGATCGGTTGCCGGACCCGGAGGCCGTGCGCCGGGCATTGACCGCGCTGCCCGGCGTCCTGTCCGTCGAGCCGGCGATCGAGGGGCGCGGGTGGCTTTCGGACGCCTCCGGCCGCGCGACCCTGCCGATCCGCTTTCGCAACCTGCCCAAGGAGTCCGAGCGAATCGTCGCGGGCGACACGAACGTTCCCTCCGCCCGTCTCTCGTCCACCGCCGCTTCGCGTCTGGACGTGACGGTGGGAAGCCTGGTCCGCGTCCTCTCCACCCACACGCGCCTTTCACCCATTGGCCCGATCCCGATCGAGATTCTCGTGCGCGTCGTATCGATCCGTCGGGGCAGCGCTCTGGAGAAATCGCCGGACCTCGAACTGTCGGAATCGACGGCCCGGCTCCTCACAGGGATGTTCGCCGGGTCGCGGGCGTTCGAGACGCGGCTGGCCGATCCGGATCGGGCCGAGATCGCCGCACGAAGCCTTGCGAGGACTCTGGGTCCCGCCTATCGGGTTCAGACGTGGCGCGATTTGAATGCGCCGCTTGCTTTCGCGCTCCGGCTCGAGAAGGTGGTCATCTTCGCGACCGTCGCCCTGGTCATCCTCGTGGCCGCCTTGAACATCGTTTCGAACATTGCGCTGCTCGTCGTCGAGAAAAAGCGAGACCTGGGCGTGCTGACGTCGCTCGGCGCAACCCCGCGGGCGCTCGCTCGGGTCTACCTGATGCTCGGGGCCGCGATTGGCGGCCTGGGGACGGCGGGGGGAATCACGGTTGGAGTGCTTGCCTCCGCGCTGCTCGACCGCTTTCACCTCGTTCCGCTGCCTTCCGACGTCTATCTGTTCTCGCACGTTCCCTTCGCGGTGCATCCGGGAGAGGTCGCGATCGTCGCCCTGTTCGCCTTCGCGACGGCCCTTGCCGCGGCCGTGTTGCCCGCGCGCGCGGCGGCGCGGCTGGCGCCGGCGGAAGCGGTCAGACTCTCACGATGACTGAGGACTGCGGACTGAGGACTGAGGACTGAGGACTGAAGCGGCCGCTGCCACGATGCTGAGTTCTATCTTGGTGAGAGCCTCTTGAGTCCTCCGTCCTCAGTCCTCGGTCCTCAGTCGGGAGCCGGGACCCTGGCAATCCGCGCCGAACACCTCTCCAAGACCTACGCCGGCGAGGGTGCGCCCGTCACGGTCTTCTCGGATCTCTCCTTCGATCTCGACCCGGGTGTCTTCGCCGCGGTGATGGGGCCTTCGGGCGTGGGCAAGTCGACGCTGCTGCACTTGCTGGGAGGAATCGATCGGCCGGACTCGGGGTGCGTCGAGATCTTCGGCCAGTCTCTCGAGGACCTGCCGCCGCGCGAGCGGGCGCGGTTTCGCAACGAGCGGATCGGCTTCGTGTTTCAGTTCCACCATCTTCTGCCCGAGTTCACCGCGGAGGAGAACGTCTCGATGCCTCACCGGATCGCCGGTCTCTCCCCGGAAGAGGCGATCGCACGGGCCCGGGATATGCTGGTTCGCGTGGGGCTGGCGGAGCGCGGCGACCACCGGCCTCGCGCCCTTTCGGGGGGCGAGCAGCAGCGCGTGGCGATCGCGCGCGCCCTGGCGCGGGGTCCGAGCCTCCTGCTCGCCGACGAGCCCACGGGCAATCTCGACGTGGATTCCGCCGCCGCGGTGTTCGATTTGCTCGAAGAACTGCATCGTGAACGCGGAATGACGACCGTTCTGGTGACGCACAACCCCGACCTCGCGAAGCGCTGTGATAAAATTTTCGCGATGTCACGGGAAGGGATTCGACCCGCTACTGGTTTCGCCGGGCAGGGGTAGGCGACCACCGGATGTTCGAGAAGTACAACGAGAAAGCGCGTCGGGCGCTTTTTTTCGCGCGCTACGAAGCCTCCAAGCTCGGTTCCAAGGTGATCGAGTCCGAGCATCTCCTGCTCGGGATCCTCCGCGAAGGGGAGGACATCATCAAAGAGATCTTCGGGCGCTTCAACGTCAAGCCGGAAGAAGTGCGCCGCGAGATCGAGGGGGACCGGATCTTCGTCGAACGCATCTCCTCGACCGCCGAGCTGCCGCTCTCCGAGGAGTCCAAAAAGATCCTCGCCTACGCCTCACACGAGGCGGAGTCGATGATGCATCCCTACGTCGGAACGGAGCACCTTTTGATCGGCCTGCTGCGGGTTGACGGCTGCGTCGCCGGAAGACTGCTGACGGCCCGCGGTTTCAATCTCTATGGCGTGCGCGAGGAAACGATCTCCTTGATCAAGGAACGGGAAGTCTCCAAACAGAAAAAGGAGCTTCCTTTCCTCGCCGAGTACAGCCGCGACCTGACGCAGCTGGCGATGTCGGGCACCTTCGATCCGCTCATCGGGAGGGACAAGGAGGTCGAGCGAATCATCCAGATCCTGTCGCGGCGCACGAAGAACAACCCAATCCTCTTGGGCGAGCCGGGCGTCGGCAAGACGGCGATCGTGGAGGGGCTGGCGACCCGAATCGTCGAGGGCGCCGTCCCGATGTTTCTGTCGCAGAAAAAGATTCTCGCGCTCGATCTTTCCCTGATCGTCGCCGGCACGAAGTACCGCGGGCAGTTCGAGGAGAGACTGAAGGGGATCATCCGCGAGCTCCGCGAAAACCCGGACCTGATCATCTTTATTGACGAGATTCATTCGTTGATCGGCGCCGGCTCGGCGGAGGGGTCGCTGGACGCCGCCAACATTCTCAAGCCCGCTCTCTCTCGCGGAGAGGTCTCCTGCATCGGCGCGACGACGTTGAAGGAATACCGCAAGTACATCGAGAAGGACCGCAGCCTGCTGCGCCGCTTCCAGGCGATCCAGGTCACGGCTCCCTCCGAGATCGAGACCTTCGAAATTCTCGAGGGAGTCAAGGATCGGTACGAGCAGTTCCACAAGGTCCGTTACTCGCCCGAAGCGATCAAGACCGCCGTCTACCAGTCCAACCGCTACATCACGGACCGTTTTTTTCCGGACAAAGCCATCGATCTTCTGGACGAGGCGGGCGCCAAGGTGAAATTGAAGCGGGTGGCCGACACGCAGAATCTGCGAAAGCTGGAGCTCGAGACGCGGCAGATCGTCAAGGAGATGAAGAAGGCCATCTCCGACAAAGACTTCGAGAAGGCCGTCTTCCTGCGCGAGCGCGAGATCGAGTTGAAAGAGGAGATCGAGCGCGCCAAGGCGCAGTCGGCCGAGAGAAGCGACGCCACGCAGGAGGTCACGCGCCGCGACATCGAGGAGATCATCTCCTCCTGGACCGGGATTCCGGTCGCTTCGCTCGAGATCGAGGAAGCCGAGAAGCTCCTGCACATGGAGGACGCGCTCCGGCGGCGCATCGTGGGACAGGAAGCCGCCATCATCGGAGTTTCCAAAGCGATCCGGCGCTCGCGCCTCGGCGTGAAGAACCCGAACCGGCCGATGGGCTCCTTCATCTTTCTCGGCCCCTCGGGCGTGGGGAAGACGGAAGTCGCCCGCCGCCTCGCCGAGTTCCTCTTCGAGAATCAGAAATCGCTGGTGCGCTTCGACATGTCCGAGTACATGGAGAAGCACGCGGTCTCCAAGCTCATCGGCTCTCCGCCGGGCTACGTCGGGCACGAGGACGGGGGCCAGCTGACGGAAAGAATCCGGCGCAACCCGTACAGCGTGATTCTGTTCGACGAAATCGAGAAGGCGCATCCCGACATCGCCAACCTTCTTCTCCAGATCCTGGAAGACGGAATCCTGACGGACGCCTATGGCAACGTCGTGGATTTTCGCAACACGCTCATCATCATGACCTCGAACATCGGGACCAAGCACCTGGTCAACCGCTCCCGGATGGGTTTCGGAACGACCAGGGACTTCGGCAACCCGAAGGAGCTCGAGGACATGGTCCTGAAAGAGCTGCGGAAGGACTTCTCTCCGGAGTTCATCA
Source organism: Acidobacteriota bacterium (assembly GCA_046728075.1). Lineage (GTDB taxonomy): Bacteria > Acidobacteriota > Thermoanaerobaculia > UBA5066 > Gp7-AA6 > JBKPDV01. The sequence goes on from JBKPDV010000147.1 coordinate 22,167, forward strand.
ATCGCATCGACGAGATGATCGTTTTCCATCCGCTGGGGCAGCCGGAGCTGGCGAAGATCTGCCGCCTCTTGGTCGACGACGTCAATGCGACGATCGCCACGAAGGGCGCCCAGATCGACATGGACGACGCCGCGGTCGAATGGCTGCTCGCTCAGAGCGGCGACGACCCCAATATGGGCGCCCGTCCGCTGCGGCGCTCCATCCAGAAACATGTCGAAGACCGGGTCTCGGAGCTTTTGATCGCCGCCCGCGACGAGAAGATCGAATCCATCGAGGTGCGCGTCGGACCGGACGGTCTGACTGTCGCCACCCGCGAACCGGAGACGGCAGGCGAGAGAACGTAACCTCGGGAATCGGAGAACAGCAATCGAGCTCCGAGCCGAGTCCGTGGTGTTTCCCAGCGTGTCACTTTCGGACTCTCGATCCTCGTTTTCGATACACCGTTTCCCGGGAAGAAGATAGAGTCTCGCGGGGTTGGGAAACGCAACGAGATGAGGCCTTTCAGCGCAGAGACGCACCCATTCGGGTCTAGCGGCCCGAAGCGGGTCCGGAGAGCCCCGGCTTGAGGTTCCGCCTCTCCAGCGTTTCTTTCCTGCTCGGGATTCTCCCGGCTGCCCTGGTGCTGGGACAGGCTCCCACTCCGGCGGCGACGCCGGTCCCCGGACCACCCGCCGCCGTTTCTACGCCACCTCCGTCCGGCGCAGGCCAGCCGGCTCCCGCCGGGGCAGGACAGCCGACTCCCGCGCCTGCGGCCCCCGCCGCGCCCGCCGAGCGAATCGTGGGTATCCGGGTTGTGGGTTACCAGACGGTCTCTCCCGACACGATCTCCCACTACCTCGGCGTGAAGGTGGGAGACCCGTATGACCCCGAAAAGATCCGGCAGAGCTTCCAGGCGCTGTGGGATGTCGGCTTGCTCGAAAATGTCTCCATCGAAGCGGAGCATGGAGCATCCGGGGTGACCCTGGTGGTGACGATCGAGGAGCGCCCGACGATCCAGGACATCGAGTTCACGGGCAACAAGAAGTTCTCGACGACTCAACTCAAGGACAAGCTGAAGGAGGCCAAGGCGGAGATGCATACGGGCGCGCCCCTCTCGCTGCGAGAGGTGGCCAGGGCGCGATCCGCGCTTGCCGACTACTACGCGGAGAACGGCTACCGCAGCGCCACGGTCGACTACCGCATCGACGACAAGTCCAAAACGGAGAAGAAGGTTGTCTTCGTGATCGACGAAGGGGACAAGATCAAGATCGCGTCGATCCATTTCCAGGGCAACCGCGTCTTCAAGGAGTGGCGAATCCGGCAGGCGATGAAGAAGACGAAGGTCAACACCTGGTTCCGGGTTCTTTCCGAGACGAGCACGACCTACAGCCAGGCGAACTATGACGCGGACGTGGAGAACATCAAGGCCCTTTATCAGGCCAAGGGCTACAAGAACATCGTCGTCAAGGACCCGGTGCTCGACATCTTCGTGAAGAATCCGCAGGCCAAACCGAAAAAGCAGAAGAAGCGGGTGCGCATTACGATTCCTCTGGTGGAGGGAGATCAATTCTTCACGAACAATATAGATATTGTTAAAGTGAACCAGACCGGCCAGCCTTCCGAGGAGGCGGAGACCTTCGTCGTGCCCAAGCCGGTCCTTCTGAAGGAATTCAAGGAGCTGCCTCCCGGCTCCGTCCTGAACCGTGATCGGCTGGTCGAGGCGCTTTCACGCGTCGAGGGTCGCTACAAGTCGCGCGGCTACATCTATTGGTTTGCGGACCCAACCTACAAGGAAGTGGCGAACCACCGTGTGGATGTGGAGGTGCGTCTGTTCGAGGGGGACAAGTTCTATCTCGGGCGCCTCGAGGTGCAGGGCAATTCCTCCACGCGCGACAAGGTCATCCGTCGCGAGTTCGCCCTGGACGAAGGGGCTGTCATGGACATGGAGGCGGTCAAGAAGAGTCTCCAGAAGCTCCAGCAGCTCGGATACTTCAAGGTCTCCGAGGAGCCGGACTTCTCCGTCAGGCCCAACGACAAGAAGGTCGACCTGACTCTGAAGGGAACCGAGACGTCACGCAACGAGGTTCAGTTTGGCGCCGGTTACTCGGCACTGGACGGATTCTTCGGCCAGTTCTCCTTTCAGACCCGGAACTTCCTCGGTCGCGGCGAGATCCTCGGGGCTTCGGCGCAGCTCGGCCGCGTCTCCAACTACTACAACCTGTCCTACACGGTTCCCTGGTTCATGGATCGCAATCAGACGGTCGGCGCGTCGGTCTACAGCAACGACGTCAACTACCTGAACATCGATGAGAAGCGCCGGGGGGGAAACATCTTTTTCGGAAAGGGGATTCACCTCTTCGACAGCTGGTCCGTGCTCTACCAGTACGAGGACGTGCAGGCGAACTTCCCGGTCCAGGGGGCGGCCGTGCCGCCCGGGCAACCCGGTCCTCCCACCAAGCTGACCCTCGTGACGGGCCGGACCTCGTCGTTCACTCCAGGGTACCGCTTTGACAGCCGCAACGACCCATTCGATCCGAACCGCGGGTTCCGGTACTCCCTGACCACGCAGATCGCCTCGGTCGCGCTCGGGGGAACCAACGACTTCTTGAAACCGCTCCTGGGCTTTTCGGGGTACATCCCGGTGCCGATCCCCCGGCGGGGCTACGTCGGTTTCAACGTGGAGGCGGGATGGGTGCATCCGTACGGCGGCCAGGCGATTCCGATCTTCGAGCGTTTCCAGATCGGAGGCGAGCAGAGCCTGCGCGGTTTCCGCGCGGGATCGGTGCTTCCCCTGGATAACGACAACCGAGTCTTCACGGACGACGCGGGGCGCATCCTCGGAGGAAACAAGTACTTCGTGATCAACCTCGAGTACGTCTTCCTGCAAGCCGGCCCCGCCAAGCTCCTCCTATTCACCGACGCCGGCAACGCGTACTTTGAGACCCAGAACATCTCCCTGAGC
>JBKPDV010000148.1:0-14519 GCA_046728075.1 Acidobacteriota bacterium
CCGGCAATTCCGGCCGCGGCGCGACCCAAGGGGAAGGGAAAGAGCCGGGCCGACGCCGCCATAACCGCGAACCCTCCGCCCACGAACAGAATCCAGGTCGGGAACCGGCCGCGCTCGTGAAGACGATCCCAGCCCAAGGCCGCGATGACCGCCAGACCGAGAACGATCGCGACCGCGCACTTCTCCGGATGCCGTAGCGGCAAAGGGGCGTTCCAGCCCTTCCAGGCTTCCGGAAGAAAGCTGCCCGGCACGGCTATGGCGAGTCCAAGCGCGATCAAGGCCTGCGACATCCGCATGCCTCGAGCGGAGGATCGCCTCGTGGCGACAACGGCAATCACGGGGAGAGCGCCGGCGTAGAGCGAGCCGAAGAAGCCGCTGGCGCGGCCCGCCAGCGCCACGGTGCCCCAGACATCGCGTGGGCTCAGAGTCCATGTCGCTCCAAACGGAAAAGGAATCAGGAACTCGATCAGCCTCAATGGGGAAATCGACAACTCGAGGGCGTCTCCCAGACGCAGGCCGGAGACGGCGCGCTCCGTGTGCGGCGCCCACAGTGCCGCGGCGAAGATCTGCGGCAAGGCCAGGAGGGCACCGAGTGCCGCGGATGCCGCGAGCGCGCACCAGCCGACGAAGCGACGTTGCGGCTCTATCTCTAAACCGATCCACAGTGCCGCCGCAGCCAGAGCGATCAAGATCGTGAAGAGATCTCCCGCGAGAAAATCCAGACCCAGGAGAATCGAGCAGACCAGGACGCGTCGAGTCAGCGAGGCGGGACGCGCAACCGACCAGACGATCCAGGGTAAGAGCGTGACGCCCGGATTTTTGTTTGTATAGAAGACCACCGAGAGACTGACCCCGGAGAAGACGTAAGTCGCCGCCCCGAGCCACGCGCCGGAAGCCGAGACTCCGATGAGGCGCAGCAAGAGAATCATCCCCACGCCCGAGACGACCCAATGCACGACCGGATAGATCCTCATCGCCAGCGGGAAGGGAAAAAGCGACAGGAGCGGACGAACGGGATAGAACGCGCCCACGTTGGGATTGGACGCCAGCGGGCGCCCTCCGGAGACCTCGGAAATCCAGACGGGAAGTCGGCCGCGTTGATAGGCGTCGTGAACCGCCTTCTCGATCGGAAGGTGGTAGCCGAGCAGGTCGCGGCCGCCGAAGTTGCGGCGGAGGAAAAGAGGATCGAAGAAAACGAAAAGGACGAGGAGGACGAAGAGTCCGACGGCGACCGACTGACGACGGATCAAGAGCTCCTCGCCTTGGAGCGCCGCCCAAGCGCGAACACACCCAGGGCGGCTGCAAGATAGACCACCGGCCCCCAGCGAGAAAACCTCCCGCCCGGCACCCTCTCCATCCATTCGATCCGGTGGCGACCCGCTGGAATCGGAACCGCCGAGAAGGCGAGTTGAGCCGGAATCACGGAGACCGGATGTCCGTCGACGAACACCGAGCGATGGCTCCAGTAGCCGCGAAGAACGAAGAGGTAGGTCGGCTCGGTCACATCCACTTCCGCCCGGAGAACCTCGGAAGTCTTCTCCAGAATTCGCAGACTCCCCTCGCGCGCCGAACCGAGACCGGTCCGCCCTGTTTCCAGAGTCACTTCGGATCCGATCGGGATCTGCCGGAGCGCGGCGACCGCGTCGCTCGCTTCTCGCCATCGGCTGAGGAGCCGTACATCCGGCAGAGCCCGCGCATTCTCGTCCCAGGCTTCCGAGCCCGTGCCGCCAAAGGGGCGAAAACCATTCGGGGGCGGTTGGTCTGGAAATCGGATTCCAAACCGCAGGGAGACATTTCCGAAAAAGGAAGCGGGATCCGCGAAATCCTGGGCATGAAACGAAAGACGGCGCAGGCTCTCGGCTCGAGAGAGGTCGCCGGCGTCGAAGTCGTCGTTCCAGACGACACCTCTTCCCCAGAGCGCCGGTGTGTAGAAGAGCCAGCTTCGCCGCCGGAATTCCAGGAAGCCCACGTCGGAGGAAAGCTGCGCCGGCTCGAAAGAGGAGGGAGCAACGTAGCGCGACTCACCCAGTGTCCGGAACGACCGCTCGGGATCGCGGCGGTCGCTGGCGCGCGCGAAGGCAGTCGGGGCAAACACTTCTTCTTCACGGAAACTCTGGGCGATGCGTCGATTCGCGGCTAACGGAGCCAGCGCCACGAGCAAGAGCGCGGCGAAACGGTTCCCGCCGTCCGGCCTGCGCAGACGGTCCAGCGCCAGCACCGCGGCCATCCAGAGAAGTCCGGCCTCCGCGAACGCGAAGGACAGATGAGAAGCGGCGGCCTCGGCGCGTCCGCCCATCGCTCTGGCGGCCGCGCGCCCGATCTCGACCGGCGCGGCGGCGGCCGCCAGCGCGGCGATGGCCAGGATCACGCCCAGCGCGATCGGCCATCGGCGGATCCCCTCGGCGCCCAGTCGATCGAAGGCCTTGCCGGCGAAAAGGGCCGCGGCCAGTGCGAGTGCCACCGCCATCTTTTCGGGATATCGCAGAGGAAGAACTGCCTTCCAGCCCAGCCAGGCCTCCGGCCACAAGCTCGGAAGGATGCAGGCGGCGCCAGCCAGAAGCGCGAGCCAGCGCGCGAACACGAGTCCCTTTCCTTTCTGCCGCCACGAAGTCACGGTCGCGATCAAGGCAAAAGATCCGCAGTAGAGCGTCGCGAAGAAGCCCATCGCGTAGCCGCCGAAGGCACGCGGGGCCCAGGTCGCACGAGGCTCATCCGACCAGGTGGGGCCAAAGGGATAAGGAACGACGAGCTCGACGAGTCTCCAGAGGGGGACGGAGAAACGGAAGGATTCCGACAGCTTCATCCCCGCGACGGCGCGATGAGTCTCGGGAATCCACAACGCCGTCGCCACGAGCTGCGGCAAGGCGAGGAGGATCGCGAGCGCGAGCGAGAGACCGAAGGCCGTAACAGAAGCGGCCTTGAACGCCGGTTTCTCTTCCAGCAGAATCCAAAGCAGGGCGGCCGCCACCGCGGCGCCCGTGGTGAACACGTCTCCCGCGAGCAGGTCGAGGCCCACCAGAAGAGACGAGAGAACGATCCTTCCCGCCAGGCCCGACGCCGGACGCGCGACCGACCAGATGATCCACGGCAGCAGAGCGAAGCCGGGATGATGATTCGTATAGAAGATCTCCGAGACCCCGACTCCCGAGAAAACATAGGCCGCGGCGGCCGCCCAACCGGCGAAAGTTGAGGCGCCGAGAACCCGAAGCAGGCTCACGACTCCGAGGCCGGCGATGGCCCAGTGGAAAATGGGATAGATCCGCATCGCCAGCGGAAAGGGAACCCCGCAGAGCAGCGGACGGACCGGGTACAGCGCGCCCACGTTGATGTTGGGAAGCAGGGGGCGCCCACCGGAGACCTCTGCCAGCCAGACAGGCCAGCGGCCTCGGGCGTAGGAGTCGTGGACCGCTTTCTCGATCGGAAGGTTGTAGCCGAGCAGATCGCGGCCGGCGAAGTTGCGGCGGAGGAACAGAGGATCGGCATAGACGATCGCGAGAAGAAGAAGCCAGAGGAAAGGCGCCAGAAACCGGCTCCAGCCCGGGAAAGCCCCGACGAGACCCCTCTCTTGTTGGAGGCCACCGGCCGGCGGCACGTCGGGTGTTCGTGTGCGAATGCCGGGCTAGAATAGAGCATCCTTCCTGAAGCTCCAAGTCGGCGCGTGCTCTGGATTCTCGTTGCCGCCGCCTTCGTCGCGCGCCTCGCGCTCCTGATCGTTCGGCCTTTTTGGCACGACGAGATCTTCACGCTGTGGGCGTCGCGCCTGCCCCCTTCGCGTCTCCTGGAAGTTCTTCGTCAGGATTCCGGCCCGCCGCTTTTCTACCTCCTCGAGAAGCCATTTGTCCGGCTCGCGGAGATGGCGCAAAGCGATGCGATCGCGCGCCTCCTCCCGTTCGTCGCGATCCTGTGTCTGTTTATTCCGGCGCTGCGCCTTTCCAGGGGGAGGGCCCCCCTCTGGTTCGCAGCCCTCGCGGCTGCCAGCCCGCTGCTGCTCGTCTATGCGGGCGAAGCCAGAGCGTACGGGTTGCTCGCCCTGCTCGATTTCGCCCTCTTCTTCCTGCTCTTCCGGGGCGAGCCCACGCCCGGACGCCTGGCCGGTGCCGCAGCGCTCGCGGCTCTCGCGCTCTGGACGCACTACCTCGCGATTCTCTTCGTCGCCGTTTGCGCGCTGATGCTCATCGTGCGGCGCCGGTTTCTTTGCCTGGCGGCGCTGTGTGTGGGGGCGCTTGCCTTTCTGCCGTGGATCCCCCTGCTCTCCGTCCAGCCGCGCCAGGCCACCTCCTGGATGCGCGAGCCGCTGGGCGATTCGCTGCTCGCCTTCGTCTCGTCCTTGGGCGGCGCCGGCCGCATTCCGAGTCCTCAGGGAGGACCGTTGCCAGGCATCCTCGTCACGATCGGCCTCCTGGTCGCCATCGCTCTCCTGCCGTCGGTGGCGCGCGCCGGAAGACAGGACCCCGAGTGCGCGGACGCCGCGGCCGTCAGTCTGCTGACGATGCTCCTCGTCCTCGCCGCCTCGCTCCTTCGGCCCGTCGCATTTGCGGGCCGGAGCGAAATCGCGATCCTCCCGATCTGGCTGTGGAGCGTCTCTCGAGCGGCGACCGCCGGACGTCTGGCTCGGTGGATCACGGGGGCCTCGGTCGCGGCCGGTGCGGTCGCGGCACTGCTCCTCTTAACGGCGCCCAGGTCGGTTCCCTCTTCCTCCCGGGCCGTTGATCTGGTCCGGCAATTGGCGACCAGAGAAGACCGGGTGATCGCGACGGCCGCCTTCTATCTACCGGCGCGGCTCGCTTACGACCGAGGGACTCTTACCGCGCCGGTCACGCCCATACCGCGGGAGCTGGAGTCGCACCCCGGCTGGTTCGCTCAGGCCCCCCTCTTGCAGGAAGACGTCCAGGCTCTGGACGAGGCGCTTACGACTCCTTCCGGGAGCCGACGCGCCTATCTGCTTCTCCATCCGTTTTTCTACACGCCACAAATGGCGCAACGACTCGCGGGACGGGGGCGCGGCGAAGTGTTGTTCCAGCGGTCGGATGCGCTCGTGATCGTCTGGACCAAAGGAGCGACGAACGCTTTTCCGAAGGCGGACCGGTGAGTCGGGCGAAAGGGCACTCGGCCGCTTCCGGGAGGAGAGCGGCGATCCGAGTCGCGGTCATCGGGCCGGAGAGTCGGCTGCCTTCCGAGCGATGGCCAGGAGCGACATTCCGTAAGACGGCGGCGACTGCTCCTCGCGCTTCAAGAGCGGCAGCACCAGCGTAAAAAGCCGGAGCTGTCCGCGCGGCAGCACGCGTCGCTTCAGAATCCTTCCATTCAGATACCAGCCGAACACGCCGGGCCGGTTCAGGAAGCGGCAATCTTCAATGACGAAACCCGCCGCCGAGAGCTTCTGCTCGAGCTCCGGCTTCTCGTAACGGCGAAAATGGTGGAGCTGTTCGTCCAGCGTCCCGTAGAGGCGGGCGAGCGCCGGAACCAGCAGCACCAGCCGGCCGCCCTGCGGCAGGAGATCGTAAAAGTCCGAAAGGGTGGCCCGATCGTCCTCGATGTGCTCCAGGACGTTGCAGCAGACGATCGTGTCGATCGACAGGCCCGCGAGCTCGCGAGCAGATGCCGGGTCGAGAGGAAATCGATAAGAGGCGACGCGCACCACGGGCGAGTCCCGAAAGGTTCCTTTCAAGTATTCGATTGCGACCGGGTCGAGGTCCGACGCGACGACGAGATCTCGGCGGACTCCGGTCTCCGTCTCGACGAGGTGCCGGGTCACGTTGCCGAAGCCGGCCCCGATCTCCAGCACCCGGCGCCCGAGCGAGCCACGAAAGCGTTCGACCAGCCATCGATTGTAGGGCTCGAGCTTCGAGAGGCGAGCGAGGGTGACGTGGCCGACATTGGCAGGATCTTCGGCCTCTCGGACGCTGTGGCGGACAATCGTCCAGAGCGCGGAGAAGGCGTCTCTCCAGCCGATCTTCTTCCCCTCTTCATAGGTCCGCCCGTAATAGGAGATCGGCACCTCGTAGACCCTGTATCCGCGCCGGGCCACCTTGGCCGTAATCTCGGGCTCGATGCCGAAACGGCGCGACTCGATCGTCATGGACTGCACAACCTCGCGCCGGAACATCTTGTAACAGGTCTCCATGTCCGTCAGATTCAGGTTGGTGCACATGTTGGAGACCAGAGTGAGGAACCGGTTCCCCACCGTGTGCCAGAAGTAGAGAACCCGCCGCTCGCCGCCTCCCAGGAAGCGGGATCCGAAGACGACGTCCGCGTGCCCCTCCTCGATCGGCTTCAAGAGCTTGGAGTATTCGCGGGGGTCGTACTCGAGATCCGCGTCCTGCACGACGACCACGTCGCCCGTCGCGTAACGGAATCCCACAGACACGGCCGCGCCCTTCCCCTGGTTGCGGGGCTGGAGGAAAACGCGGATGTTCTCCTTGCCGTCCAACTCACCCAGGACCTCGCGCGTCCCGTCAGTCGATCCGTCATCCACGATCAGGATCTCCTTCTCGACGGGCACGGCCTGGACCTGCCGCACGATCTCGCGGATCGTCCGGGACTCGTTGTAGACGGGAATGACCACCGACAGCTTCATCGCGGGCTCGTTTCCTTGGGCGGCAGGTCGTAGATGTCGATCGAGTATCCGGCGCGGCCGAGAAGCCTTCCCCGGGCCGCGAGGTCCCGCCGGAGCCGCTCGAGCGCGCTGCTGATGTTTCGAGCGCCATGATAAGCGTAAAACTCCGGACCCGCAGCCAGATGGAAGGCGGAAATCGCGATGGTCCGACCGCGCACGTTCGGCTCCGCAGAGAAGTCCGGGACTCCGACTCGATGGAAAACGTCGTCGCCTCCGAAATAGACGACCGTCGGCTGGGACAACTGGCGCCGGCGAAGCTCGACGGCCAGGCGCCTCAAGTCGAGGCCCCAGTCCACGTTCGAGTCGGAGAGGATGCGGCGTGCGCCCACGGGCCCTCCCGCCAGCGCGTTGAAGTACGAGAGCTCGTTCGGGTGAACGCGCGCGAGCTCCACGGCCGAGAGAGCGGGCAGGGCGACCAGAGCCAGAAGGGAAAGGTGCGGCCGCCGTCCGGCCAGCCGCGAGAAGACGCCGGCCGCGGCGAGCGCGAGGAAGGGATAGACCGGCAACAGGTGGCGCAGACCGATGTTGTAGCTCGCTCCCGCGGAAGCCAGAAACAGCACGGCGACCGGCACGAGCCAAAGACGCGCCTCGCTTCGAGCCACCCGGTCTCGGAACAACGAAACCAGACACACCGCGGTGACGAAGAGAAAAGCGAGCGTGCTCTTGAAGAGAAACGCCACGAAGAAATAGGAGGGGAATCCCTGCACGGAGACGCGGCCGAACAGGTAGTTGACGCCGCCCCCCTGCGCGTTCTGGGCAGCGACGGAGGCCAGACCTCCGAGGTAGTGGCCGATCGGCGGAGAAAACGATGCGACCCTCTCGACCGCCGCGGAGAGCCGCGGCGAGCCGCGCTCCGCCACCATCTCGTGGATCACCGCGCGTTGGAGATCCGGATCCATGCGCGAGCAGACGACGGCATATATTCCGAAGACGACCAGGACTGCGCCCGCCCCCACCAGTGCGAGCCGGGCGACCGACCGGCCGGCCGCCCGCGCCGGGTCCGGCTCCCCGCGGGCGGCCAGGAGCGCCTGCAGGAGCAGGATCGGCGGGAGATAGATCGAAGAGAACTTCGTCACCAGGGCAGCCCCCAGCGCAAGTGCCGCGATCGCAATTCTTCCCCAGCCGCCCCGGCGCGCCCGCTCCCACGCGAGCACCGCGGCGAGAAAAGTCAAGGCGGCCCCGACATCCGTATGGACGACCCCCGCGTGCGCAACGAAGTTGGGATCGAAAGCCACCAGGGAGACGGCGAAGAGTCCGGCAGCCATTCCGTAGCGTGCCCGCGCCGCGAGAAACAGAAGAAGGAGCAGCATGCCGAACAGGAGCAGGAAAGGGGCCCGCGCGGTGGAGGCGATCGCGTCGGGTGAGACCGGGCCTTCGAAGAGAAGCGCGTGGCCGTAGTCCGTGAAGCGGTTACCCATCGGAATCGCTGCCGGAGGGGGAGGCAGGGGCAGACGGGTCAACGCGAGCCCCGCGAGCTCCTTCATCAGCGGCGGGTGCTCGATGTTGACGATGGCGGTGCGGCCGAAGACCTGGAGATACCCGGCGAGAATGTGAACGGGCTCGTCCGCCGAGAGAGAGTCCTGCCGCGTGTGGTCGAAGACGAGCAACAGGGAAAGGATGATCACGGCCGCCGCGCCGGCGATCGCGATCCCCCGACGCGCGCTCAAAGGACGGCAGGCTTCCGCGCGAGCCGATATTTCAGGAGCGCTGCGAGAGCCGAGAGCCCGTCGCGCAGTCGAATCTTCTTGCCCTCGGCGCGGGAGCGCGCGAAGTACGAAACCGGCACTTCGAAAATCCGGAAGCCGCCGCGTGCCACCTTGACCGTGATCTCGGCATCCACGCCGAACCCGCTTTCCTGCAGATCGAGAGCCGGGACGACGCGTCGGTGAAAGGCCTTGTAACAGGTCGCCATGTCGGTCAGATTCAAGTCGGTAATCACGTTGGAAATCAACGTCAGCGCGCGGTTGCCGGCCGTGTGCCAGAAGTTCTGGACGCGGTTCTCGGCGCTGCCCCGGAAACGGGACCCATAGACCACGTCGGCGCGACCCATCTCGATCGGACGCAGGAGCGCCGGGTAATCGGCCGGGTCGTATTCGAGGTCCGCGTCCTGGATGATCAGGATCTCCCCGCGCGCCTGGGACAGAGCCGTCGCCAGCGCTTTCCCTTTCCCGCGGTTGCGGTCATGCAAGATCACCCGAATTCCGTCATGTCCCTCCTTTGCCCGAAGAATCTCCCGCGTCGCGTCAGTCGATCCGTCGTCGACGACGAGGATCTCCTTCTCGACGGGAATCAGCGCAACCTGACGAAGGACTTCGTCGATCGTGCGCGCCTCGTTGTACACAGGCATGAGGACGGACAGCTTCACGGCTTGGGAAGATGATACAGAAGCTGTCGGCTTTCAGCTCGCAGCTTTCAGCCCGGCCCCTCGCGTTTCGGTAAATGTGAGCCGAGAGCTGAGACCGGAGAGCTGTCACCTGATAGCTGATAATCCCCTCATGACCCCGCGGCGCGCCGGATTCTTCCTCGGGCTCGCCGCGGCGGTCCTCATCGGGTGCGCGCTGCGCGTCCAGACGCGCGCCCAGCTCACTTCGGGCGGACGCGTCCACGCCCTGACGTCCGATGACAACTACCATCTGCGCCGGGCTCAGTTCGCCGCTGCTCACTATCCTCGGACAATCGTGTTCGACCCCTTGATGAATTTTCCAATCGGAGGAGTCCCGATCTGGCCGCCCCTCTTCGACCTCGCTCTGGCCACGCCCGCACGCCTCTTGCACGGAGCCTCGACGTCCCCGGAGAGTGTCGAGCAGGGAGCGGCCTGGGTCCCTATCGCTCTGGCGGGGGGAACGATCTTCCTGGCCGGTCTTCTCGGTCGAAGGCTCTTCGGAGAGATGGGGGGCCTTGTCGTGGCGCTGTTCATGGCCGTCTGCCCGGGCCACATTCTGTGGACTCAGTACGGCCACACGGATCAACACGTCGCGGAATCTTTCTTCGGGCTTCTCATCCTGTGGCTCTTCGTGCGGAGTCGCGAAAGGCAGACAGTGGCTTGCGAGGTGGCCGTCGGCATCGCCCTCGCGACGGCGACTCTGGCGTGGCAGGGAGCGATCTACTGGGGGGCTATCCTCGCCCTCGCTCTGACCCTGGAATCGGCCGCGACCAGGCGGAGCGTCTTTCGGGCGGCCGTGACGGTCCTTGGCCTTTCCGCCCTCCTCGTCGCCATCGGAACCACACTGTGGCTGCGGGGCTTTCGTCCTCCGATGACGTACATCTCCTTCGGTTTCTTTCAACCTCTCTTTCTTGCGGCGCTGGCCGGAGGCGTGATCATTCTCGATACGCTTCTCGTTCGACGAGCCGGCCCTCTGCCCCGCCGCGAGATCGCGCTGCGAGTCGCCGCGGCCGCTGTCGCGGCTCTCACGATTCTTCCCTGGGCGTCCCCTCTGGCCGTCGGATTAGGCCGGGCGTTCGGCTATGTCGTCGGGGAAACCTCAGGGGAAATCAGCGGCACCGCGGGATACGTCTCTTACCCGAAGAACTGGCTGAAGGGAATCTTCGAGGCGCGTCCGCTCTTTGCTGACGGGCCCGCATTCGCGATGCGGCAGCTCTCCTTCGCTTTTTTTCTCTCTCCGTTGGCGGTCTTTCTCTGGATCCGGCGAGCGCGTCGAGGTGACCGGCCCGGAGTCCACGTGGCGCTGGCGGTCTGGGGCGCGGTGACGCTGCTCCTCGTGATCGCTCAACGGATGAACGTCTATTATGCGGCCCCGCTGGCGGCAATGACGCTGGTCGAGGCCGCGCGGCTCGCCGCTCGTCTCCCGGTCAACCGCGTCTTGGCTGGACTCGGCGCCGCGGCGATCGCCCTCGGATTGGCGGCGCCGTTTGCCCGATCGACCCCCGAGGAATTGCGCGCCGTCCACGCGGCCGGCTCCGACCTCTACACCACGCTCGATTGGATGCGCCGGCAGATCCCGCACGTGGTCGATCCCTACGACCCGCGTCTGCTGACTCCCGCCCATCTCCCGCCGGAGCTTTCCCGGGCGGAATCGGTTCTCGCACCCTGGTCGCTCGGACACCTGATCCTCTATGAAGCGGGACTCCCGGTCGTCGCCAACAATTTCGGCTACGGTTTCATCGACTCGCTCGAGTTCTTCCTCGCCGAAAGCGAGGAGGAGGCGCTCTCCATCGCCCGCCGCCGCCGGGCGCGCTGGGTCCTGGCGAGCGACCTGGTGCCACGGATGAACGATTACGCGAGCTACGTCGGCCGCGCTCCGTCCCTGCGATCGACCGGCGGGAATCTGGCTCCGACCGAACGTTACTTCCGCACGCTGCAGTCGCGGCTGTACGATTTCGACGGAGCGGGTTTTCGAACCCCGGCCTTTTCCGTGCCGCCTCTCGACCACTTCCGCTTGCGCTTTCACTCGCAGAGCGCCATCCGCCGCGGAGGAGGGTGGGTCGCCCGGTGGAAGGTGTTCGAAATCGTTCCCTGACTATCGCCGCGATCCGTAGAGTCGCCAGGCGCCCATCGCCTGACGTCGCTCCGCGGCGGTCCGCGCGGATAAAACGACCTCTCGAAGCTCTCGACGGGAGGGATCCAGACCCGAGTAGGCTCCGAACACCGCCGCTCGCCAGAGCCTCGCGCCGTAGGCGGGCTCGGGCCGATAGAGGACAGCCCCTCCTGCGAGCGCCAGGCCGATCAAAACGCCGGCTACCTGCCTCGAAACACTCAGTCTCGAGGACCGCACCGCGACTGCTGCGGCGGCCAGCGTGACAAGAGCCGGCAGGAGGAGCGAGAGAACTCGTCCTGCGGAAGCGACGTTGGGCGCCGTCCATCCGCGCGCAAGAAACCAGGCGGCTCCGGTGCCCACCGGCCATGCCAGGTCCGGCGGAAAGTGGGGCCAGGAGAGCGTCAGAACGAAATGAACGCCGACGGAAAAGAAGGCCGCTCCGAGGAAAAGAGACCGAGAGACGGGTCGGTCGAGGGCATAAGGCAGAGCCAGCGCAGAAAAAAAGAGCACCGGCAGGAGATAACGGTTGCCGAGGGACCAGCCGGCGTGCCAGTTCGAGTATCCCGTCAGGAGAACGAAATACAGTGCCGTCGCGGACAGCGCCAGCAGAGCGTCGGCGCGGCGCGCGCCCGATCGCCACCAACGCCAGAACCCGGGAGCCACCCACAGGAAGAACGGAGAAGAGATCAGCAGTCCGCGATTCGAGTCGAGCAGGTAACGCCAGGCGACCACAGCGCTGGGAAGACCGAATCCGAAATGCTCCTGCCAGCCCAGCCCCGCGTAATTCGCGCTCGCCTCGCGCGCGGACGAGACCACGAAGGGTGACCCGAAGCAGACGGAGTTGTAAACACCCAGGAGAAGAAGCGGAACGGCGGCGCCGGCGGCGAACAACGCCAGCCGATTCCAGGATTTCCGGGATGAGGCCCGCAGTGCCAGCAGCACGCCCACGACAGCCACCGGATACTCGGAGATCGTCGCCCACATCGCCAGGAATCCGGCCGCGAGGGGAAGGGCCGTCACCCGCCGAACGTGCTCACTGTCCTCGGCGCGGACGAGAAGGTCCCAGGCGAGAAAGAGAAGCGACGCCGTCCAGGCATGAGAGAAGAAAGTCCGAGAATAAAAGAGAAACGGAGTTCCGAAGGCTGCCGCGAAGGCGACCAGCGGGGCGGCGGGCAGCGGCTCGAGCCGGACCTGAAATCGCGCGAGCGCGATCGCGCAAACGGAGGAGACCAAGAGGATCCGCAGGAGAAGAAAGATCGGATCCGATGCCGACACGGGCCGGGGAAGGAAGATTCGAAGGAGTCGATAAACGGGGATCGCGGCCAGGGCCAGGCCCGGGGCCTTGTTGGAGTAGAAGTGCCCTTGTGACGCGGCCTTGTCCTCGTGGTCGCCGAGGACGGAAATGGCGTGATCGATCGTGAACGTGCCGTCTTCGACGGCCGCGTAGACCATTTCGAAACGAGAGAGCTCGTTGGGGTTGACGAACGGGGGGAACTGACCCGTGAAAAAGACGCTCAGCAGAGCGAAAGCCCCAACGATCAGGTGACGAGGTCTCAGGGTCAAGGTCTAGAGTGTAGGGGAAGTCGGTAGTCGATAGTCGGCAGTCGGTAGTCCCGAGTCGACGGTCGACAGTCGACAGTGGACAGGGGACAGTCGATACTTCCTTCATGTCTCCAAGGACCCGTGCCTTTCTCTTTGGGTTGGCCGCGGCTCTCCTGTTCGCGCTTCCGTTGCTGCCGGAGATCCTCGGGACACGCCGGCTCGTTTTCCGCGACGCGCAGATCACGCACTGGCCGTGGCGGCGCGTCGCGATGGCGGCTTGGGCGGAAAACCGAGTCCCTTTCATCAATGTTTTCGCCTCCGGCGGACAGCCGATGCTCGCCAATCCGAACGCCGTCGTGCTGTATCCGACGATTCTCCTGGAGAAAATCCTGCCGGCGGCCTCCGCTTTCAACCTGCACTATCTCCTCCACATCCTCTGGGCACTCTTTGGCGCGCGGCTGCTCGCGCGGCGGCTGGGTCTCTCCCCGGGCCCCGCGTTCTTTGCCGGAATCGCCTACGCCTTCTCGGGAATGATGCTTTCCTACGGTTCGGCGTTCGCCAACTCGGCGGCGGCATCCGCATGGCTCCCCTGGTGCGCGGCGGCCTCCTGGGACGTCGCGCGCGCGCGCTCCCTGCCGGCCCGAGTGCGCTCGAGCGCGGCGGCCGCAATCGCCTTCGCCCTTCAGCTGCTCGCCGGAGAGCCCGCGATCTCCGTTCTGACCCTCGTGTTCGCAGGCGTGCTCGGGCTCGCCTCGACGCTCTCGGGGCAGAACCGTCGGTGGTATGACACGGCCCGCTTCGTGGGGTGGGGACTTGGTGCGGGACTCGGAGCGGCTGTGCTGGCCGCTCCGCTTCTTCTGCCACTGGCGGCCGTCCTTCGCTTCACCTACCGCGGGCAGCATCTCTACTCGGAGCGCGCGTTCGGCGCTGCGCCATTTCAGGTCTGGCGAACCATCGAGTGGCTTTTCCCCCGCTTCTCGGGCGACCCGGGAGCGCTGGGAGCGGGCGCTCACTGGCAATATGCCCTTCACCCCGGGGATCTCGTCTACATCTGGAGCGTGACCTTCGGCGTCCTGCCTCTCCTGCTCGTTGCCAGCGCCGCCTTGTCGCGAGACTTCTGGGACCGGCGAGCCCACGCGTTGGCTCTCGGGGCCGCGGTCTCGCTCCTCTTCGCGTTCGGGACGGCGCTGCCCCTCTTCCGTCTGCTTTCGACGATCGAGGCGCTGCGCCGGCTTCGCTATCCGATCAAGTTCTATCTGCTGGCAACGATTTGCATGGCGCTGCTGGCGGGTCTGGCCGCGGAAAACTGGAAGCGGCGGCGGGCGGGACGCCGGGAATGGATCTTTCTTGCCGCGGTTGCGACTCTTTACGGCGCGGCGTTCATCGCCGCGCGTCCCGGAGGAGAGTTGGAGCGGATCGTCGCCCCGCTTCTCTCGGGCCTTTCTGTCTCTCCCGCGACGCTGCTTCCGAGCATTCGAGCGACTTTCCGCGGGGACGCCGTCTTCGGCCTCGTGACGATTGCGGTCATCGCGCTGGCCATCGTTCCCAGACGGCGGGCGCCGGGCGAAGGACACTGGCTGGGACTGCTCGCGCTGCTGCTGGCTCTGCCCTGGGGTCTTCCGCTCTTCGTGTCCGCCGACGAGAAATCCCTCGAGCGTCCTCCCGCGCTTCTCTCCTCTCTCACGGGCGCCGGGCGGCTCTACGTCTCTCCGAAGCTGCCCGAACTGAACGTGCTCGCGACGGGCACGAAGCATCCGAAAATGCCCCCGCGCATCGCCACCTTCGCCCGCGTGCAGATCGAGGAGCTCATCCCGGTGACGGCGTCGCCCTTCGGTATCCGCTACCTCTTCGATGCGGACCCGGAC
>JBKPDV010000149.1:0-11985 GCA_046728075.1 Acidobacteriota bacterium
GCTGAGAAGTATTGTAACGCCGGCTTTGCCTTGTTGGTCTGAAGGGGGCCGATGAGCCGCCAGATGAGGCTGTCGAATTCCTCGCCCAGAGCTTCGATCTTGGCGCCTGCTTCCGCCACCCGGTTCTCTCCGAAGTGAGTCAGGCCGGCGGCGGCGGCGGCACGCACGAGGTCGGCCGGATGCGACTTGGTCACCGCCAGTAACAGAATGCCGGCCGGGTCTCTGCCGCGGCGCTCGGCAGCCCGTGCGATCCGGCGGAGGATGTCCTCGCGACGCTGGGCGATTTCGTCGATCGAGAGGCTCACGGCCCCAGATCGGGATGTTCGGAAGCGTCCGCGCCGAGATTGGCCAGGCGGTCGGCCTTGCGGTTCTGCTCGCGCCGAACGTGCGCGATCGAGAATCGGCGAAACCGCTTGGCTCGGGTGACCGCCTCGGACAGGAGAGGTTTGAGGTGATCCGCCTTGATCCGGAACCGGCCATTGACCTGCTCGACGAGGAGGCGGCTGTCGGAGAAGAGTTCCACGTCATCCGCGCCGAGCTCAGCGGCTCGGGTCAACGCGAGCAGGAGCGCCCGATACTCGGCCACGTTGTTGGTGGTTGAGCCGAGCGGCTCAAACAGCTCCTCGACCGGCCGATCCCCCTCCGCCTCGACGTAGACCCCCGCTCCCGCTGGGCCCGGGTTCTTGCGGGCGGCACCGTCGATGAAGGCGCGGAATTTCATGCTACCGCCGGGGAAAGGCGAAGGGCGAAGGGCGAAGGAAAAGAGGCGCGCTCCGCCGTTCGCCTTTCGCCGTTCGCCATTCGCCCGCTATGACGTCTGCGTGTCCCAGTACAGGATCCTCTTGCAGCTGTCGCAATACACGACCTCGCGGCCGACCTTCAGGATCTGAAGAGCGGCCGGGCGGACCTTCACGTGGCAGGCCGCGCAGGAGTTGTTGATCACCTTGACGATCGCGAGGCCCCCCTTCTTCTCCAGGAGCCGTATGAACTCCGCGCGATCGCGGGGAGGGATCTGAGCCTCCAGTTTCCGGATCTCTTCCCGCGCGGACTCGAGCTCGGAGTCGATCGAGCGCTGAGCGGTGCGCCAGTCCTTGAGCTTCTCCTCGTGCTCCGCCGTCTCCGCGGGCAGTCTCGCCTCGCGCGTCGCCAGGTCGGTTCGCGCCGTCTCGATCTCTCCTTCGAGCTCCAGGAGGCGATCCTCCGTCGAGCGCAGCAACTTATCGACGCCGTCGATCTCGTTCAAGACCGCCCCGTACTCGCGGCTGGTCTGCACGCTGCGCAGCTGTGTCTGGTATTTCTTCTGCTTCTCACGGATGTCGGCCGCCTCCGATTCTCCTTTTCGATGCTCGACCTCATCTCGGGCGAGACGCTGCTTGAGATTCGTAACGGCTTCGACACGCTCCTGGTAGGCCCGGTCGATTTCCGTCAATTCCGGAGGAACGGTGTCGCGCTCCTTCTGGCGGGCGGCGACGAAACGGATGCGGTCCTGGAGTCTGTAGAGGAGCTCGAGCGGTCCGTTTCCGCTCAACGCGCCCACCGGACCAAGAAAATGGGCGTCCCCCGCAGAGGACGCCCCCAAGAATTCTCGTCAGTCTGTGTTGTTCGAATCTGCCTTTGTTCCCTCAAAGCTCCCCTCTGGTGGGTCCACTCGGATTCGAACCGAGGTCTGACCGGTTATGAGCCGGTGGCTCTGGACCGCTGAGCTATGGACCCCGGTACCGTCGTCTGCCGCAATATAACAAAGCCTGGGGTCCTCACCGAATCGTCTCGAGAAACGGCTTGAGCTTCTTGGCCCGCGACGGGTGGCGGAGCTTCCGAAGCGCCTTCGACTCGATCTGACGGATGCGCTCGCGCGTTACGTTGAAGGAGCGGCCGACCTCTTCCAGGGTGTGCTCCGAGCCGTCGCCGACGCCAAACCGCATCTTCAGGACCTGCTCTTCCCGCGGCGTCAAGGACTTCAAGACCCGGCGGGTCTGATCCTGGAGGTTCGAGACGAGGACCGATTCCATGGGCGAAAGCACCTGCCGATCCTCGATGAAGTCTCCCAGATGCGAATCTTCCTCTTCACCGATGGGGGTCTCGAGCGAGATGGGCTCCTGCGCGATCTTCATGATCTTGCGCACCTTGGAGACGGGCATGTCCATCCGCTTGGCGATCTCTTCGGCGTTGGGCTCGCGGCCGAGCTCCTGGACGAGCGAGCGGGAGGTCCGTGTCAGCTTGTTGATCGTCTCGATCATGTGGACCGGGATGCGGATCGTCCGCGCCTGGTCCGCGATCGCGCGCGTGATCGCCTGTCGGATCCACCACGTCGCGTACGTCGAGAACTTGTAGCCGCGCCGGTGCTCGAACTTCTCCACGGCCTTCATGAGGCCGATGTTTCCTTCCTGGATCAAGTCCAGAAACTGAAGTCCCCGGTTGGTGTACTTCTTCGCGATCGAGACGACCAGGCGCAGGTTCGCCACGATCAGCTCGTGCTTGGCCTGATCCGCCTCCTCTTCTCCCTCACGCACCTGCCGAAGCGTTTTCTTGACGTCCTCGTGAGTGAGGCCGAACTTCTGCTCGAGCTCCCGCAGGGATTTCTTGTACTTCGTGACCCGGCGCTTGTAGAAATCGATGCGGGTCGGATTCTTTTCCTTCTTCAGGATCGCCGTGTCCTGCCGGATCGTCGACTCGGGAATCGACATCTGTCGGTCGATGTCCCTCAGGATCCCGATGGCCCTGTTCAAGAGAGCCGGCGTGAAGTCCGCCGCCCGGATCAACTTCGACATCTCGGCGATCTTGCGATCGATCGACGTCTCGATGCGCGCGAGGGCCTTGGAGCCCTTCTTCAAGGTGCGCGCCTTGAACTTCATCCGCTTGATGTCCTTGTCGAGCGCCGCGAGCTTCTTGAAGGTGGCGAGGATGTGCTCGATCTTCCGGCGCGCGCGTTCGTCGACGCTCTCCTTCTCCTCTTCCTCCTCGTCTTCGTCCTCGGAAGGGCGGACGAGCTCGTTGACGACGCGGGAGTCGCGGCCGGCGTTCTCCAGGAGCTTCAAAATCTCTTCGAGGACGACCGGGTTGTTGGCCAGGGCCTGATAGATCTTCGCTTCACCCTGCTCGATGCGCTTGGCGATGCGGACCTCTCCCTCGCGGTCGAGCAGCTTGACCGTGCCCATCTCGCGCAGATACATCCGCACCGGATCGTTGGTCTTCTCGACCGCCTCGCGCGCCTCTTCAGCCGACTCGGCCTCCAACGCGGCGCGCTTGCGAGCGGCCCGGTCGGGGTCCGTGACAATCTCGATACCGAGCTCGAAGAACCGCGAATAGACTTCTTCCAGATCGTCGGGCGCGGCGGTTACCTCGTCGGAGAGAACCGTCTGGATTTCTTCGTAGAGCAGGTAGCCCTTGTCTTTGCCTGCCTTGAAAAGCAGCTGAGTTTCCGGATACTTCTCGTCAATCACCAAGCTCGTTTCCTTTCCGACGGGTTTCGCGCGCCAGCTCCGCGATTTCATGGGCTATTTGTTCCTTGCGACGAATCAGTTCGTTCTCTAATCTCTTGTCGCCGGCCGCCTCGGCTCGCACGATCTCGCTCTGGACCGCTTCACTGTCTCGTTTGAGACGGCTCTTCTCCAGACTCCGGAGAAGCCGTCGGACACTACCTGTATCCGCCGGGGGCTGCTCCTCCAGGGCGATTTCCGACACCAGGGACCGCTCTTCCTCAGTAAGGTCTGCGATTTGACGTTGAAAATCAACAAGTTCTGGCGTTTCCGCCTTCCCGCCCAAGCGCTCCACGAGGCGGCGGGACAGGGGGTGCGTCAGGTGGTCCACTGTCAAAGTCCCTAGAATCAAAGGCTTCTGTTCCGGCTGAGACATCAGGATCTGAAGAGCCCGGCGCTCGGCGGCTGGGATTTCCCCTCCTGATAACGCGCGGGCATTCCCTGTCGTTCCCGTGGCCACGGGGGCTCGGGAGGGCCGGGCCGGGCCCGTTTTTGGCTTGATTCGTTCCCAGAGGAGCTCGAGCGGGATCCCGACAATGTTCGAAAGCCGCCGGCACTCTTCGTGCCGGACGACCCCGTCCGCCGTCTCCTTCAGGGTCTCGAGGATGGCGGCGACGCGCTCCCCTTTCTGGGCAGGCGTCAGGCCGAGCTCCGTGGGCTGGAGGTCTTCGACTAACCACGTCAACCAGTCCGGCGCCTCCTCGAGCATCGCCTGGACCGACGACGCGCCCGCGCGCGAGAGAACGTCGTGCGGATCCTCTCCCTCCGGCATCTTCACCACGCGCGCCTCGAACCCCTGCGCCAGCAGGTGGGCGAGGGCTCCCCGCGTCGCCGCGCGGCCGGCCGCGTCCCCGTCGTAGCAAACCGTGACGCGGGGAGAGAGGCGTCTCAACTTTTCCGCCTGTTCGGGCGTCAGCGCGGTCCCCATCGAGGCAACGGTCTCATCGATCTCCGCGGAGACGAGAGCCAGGTGGTCGAAGTAGCCCTCCACGAGAACGACCCGCTCGCGGCGGCGAATCGCGTCGCGCGCGTCGGAGAGGCCGTAGAGCAGCCTCTTCTTCAGGAAGACGGGGGACTCCGGAGAGTTCAGATACTTCGGAGTCCCTTCGGGCGAGAGAGTCCGCCCGCCGAATCCGACCGGCCTTCCCCGGTCGTCGCGCACGACGAAGATCAGCCGGTCGCGGAACCGGTCGTAAGAACCCTTCCCTTCCTGTCGCGGCTGCAGGAGCCCCGCCTCGACGAGCAGGCTCTCGGGGAAGCCGGGGGAGAGCGCTCGCTGGAGAGCATCCCAGGAGTCGGGCGCGTAGCCCAGAGCCAGGCGCCGGGAGAGATCCGGAGCCACGGCGCGTTGCGAGAGATAGCGCTCCGCCTTGTTGTCGGGCCGGGCGAGCTCCGCCTGGAAGAATCGGTGTGCCGCGGAAAGAGCATCGAGGAGCTTCTCCCGGCGTTCGTCGCGCGGTCCTCGCGTGCGCTGCGGGATCGTGACGCCAAAACGTTGAGCCAGGAACTCGATGGCTTCTGGGAAGTCGAGCCGGTCGATCTGCCGGACGAAGTGGATGACGTCCCCGCCCGCCCCGCAGCCGAAGCAGTGGTAGAGCCCCTTGTCGCGGTCGACGGTGAAGGAAGGAGTCCTTTCCCGGTGAAAAGGGCAGAGCCCTTTCCAGGAACGACCCGCCTTCTTCAGCTTGGTGTGCTCGCCGATGACCTCGACGATGTCCGCGGCACTGCGCAGCTCGGCGAGGACGTTGTCGGTGATGTCGAGGTCGCTCATGGGGCAAGTCGACAGTCGACAGTCGACAGTCGACAGTTCTCCATCCTCATTCCAACTCCACGATCGTCGCCCCATTGCCCCCTTCGCGGGGATCGGCTGGGTAGAGGCGCGTAACGCCCGGGTAGGCGCGGAAATGTTCGCGCAAACCTTTCCGAAGCTTTCCCGTGCCGTGACCGTGGACGATGCGGAGGCGTCCTGCCCCGGCGAGCATCGCCTGGTCCAGTTGTTTCTCCACCTCGGTGATCGCCTCGTCGAGAGTCTGGCCGATGACGTTGACCTCCTTGGTGAGCGCGGCGACGGGCTCGGGACGTGACGCGTGCGGCGCAGCGACGCGGGAGCGCGGGGACGGCGAAGCGCCGAGCGGTTCGAGATTGTCTCGGTCGACGCGTATTCGCTTGCCCGCGACGTCGAGCCATGCGGTCCCCCCTTCCAGAGAGGAGACTCTGCCTTCGATCTTTCCTCCCCGCAAGCGTGCCCGTGTCCCGACGGCCAGCGGGCCCACCGGCGCCGAAAGTTCGTCGCGCGCCTGGTCGATTCCCTCCTGACGTTCGACGCTTTCCGCGATCTCGCCGGCGAGGCGCACGGCCGAGATCTCTGCGTGGCGGGAAGAGTCTTTTCGAATCTCCGCGAGCTCCTCGTCAAGCATGCGGGTCAGCTCGCGCCGCGCCTTGTCGAAGCGCTCCAGACCTTCCTTGGCCAGCCGGACGCGCTCTCGTGCGAGCGAATCGCGCTCGGCCGAGGTCTTCTCCGCCTCGGCCTGAAACCGTTCCCGCTCGGTCGCGAGCTCGCGCTCAGCCTCGCGGAGTCTCTCGATCGCGGCCTCCGCCTCGGATTCCCGCTCCTGCTGCCGTCTCCAGGAGTCTCCGAGAATTTCCTCCGCCTTCGAAAGCACCGCCGCCGGCATTCCCTGCTCGCGCGCCACCGAGAGGGCCCGGCTTCTCCCCGAAAGACCGGGATGAACGCGGTAATTCGGCCGGCCCGTAGTCTCGTCGAACTCCATTGCCGCGCTGATCGCGTCCTCGCGAGCAGCGGCGAAGTTCTTGATCGCCGAGAGATGAGTGGTTACGATCGCCCTCCCGCCCCGAGCGAGATACTCGGCGAGCCAGGCGGCGGCCAGCGCGCTGCCTTCCTCCGGATCGGTCGCCGACCCGATCTCGTCAACGAGAGCCAGAGTGTCCGGCCCGGCCTCGAGCAGCACCTGCGCGAGTTTCTCCATCGAGGAGGAAAACGTGGACCGGTCGGAGAGGATCTCCTGCGCGTCCCCGATCTCGGCTCGGATCGCGCGGAAAAGAGGGAGGCGCGTCCCGGGAGCCGCCGGCACGGGGATCCCGGACTGGGCCAGAAGAGAGAAGAGTCCGGCGGTCTTCAAGAGGACGGTTTTCCCGCCGGCGTTCGGACCGGAAACCACGAGGAGGCGGCGCTCCCGAGGCAGATCGAGATCGAGCGGGACGACTGGCCGTTCGGATCGTGTTTCCCCGAACGCGCGCCGACGCAGAGGCGCGAGCAACGGATCGAGCAGGGGATGCCGGGCCGCGACGAGTGTCCAGCCTCCGTCCTCCGAAATTTCGGGGACCCTCGCCCGCGCGATCTCGCCGAATTCGACCCTGGCTTCGATCGCGTCGAGCTGTGCGAGCTCGTCGACGGCAAGCTCGAGATCCGCGGCGCGCGAGAGAACTTCCCGTCCGAATTCCTTCAGCAGCCTCTCCACCTCGCGCCGCTCCTCCGCCGCGACCAGGGCGATCTCGTTGTTGGCCTCGATGGTCTCGAGCGGCTCGACGAAGACAGTCTGACCGGAGCCCGAGCGGTCGTGAACGATGCCCGGCACGCGTCCGCGCGCCGAGGCCACGACCGGCAGGCAGTAGCGGTCGTTGCGGAGGACCACGACGGCGTCGCCCAGGAACTCGCGCCGGGTGTCGAGAAGTTTTTGAAGACGCCGCGACATCTCCGATCGGCGTCGGCGCAGCCCGGTTCGCAGCCGGGCAAGCTCGGGCGAAGCGTTGTCGCGGATCGATCCGTCGGACTCGAACAGCTGCCGCGCCCGTTCGAGCAGCCGTGGAAACTGCGGAAGCCGGTCGCGCCGCGCGCAGAGTTGTGGGCTTCGAGTCTGAGCGAGCGCCGCGCGCACCGCCTCGGCCGCGCGAGCGGCGGCGAGAATCGGAACGAGCCCGGGACCGTCGGCGGCGCCGCCCGAGCGGGCCAGGGCTTCGAGCACCGGTTGCACCTCATCGATGCCGCCCAACGGGAGGCGGCCGTGCCGGACACGGAACTCGGTCAGCTCCGCCGTTTCCTCCAGGGCCCGGCGCACGGAAGTCTCGTCGTGAGCGGGGCGGGTTTGCAGCAGGAGTCGGGCGCCGGGAGGGGTTCGCGCGAGCGCGGAAAGCAATCGGAGGACGACGTCGAACTCGAGAGCCTCCGAGTCAACGCCGTCCTCCGCGGAGAGACGGTCAGGATGGGCCGGGCTTAGACGTTCGCTCGACGTTCCTCCGACAGTTTCCGGAGCATTTTCTTGCGAGCCTGAATCATTTTGCGCTTGCGCTTGGCGCTCGGCTTTTCGTAGTGCTGCCGCTTCTTCAGCTCCGAGAGGATTCCGGATTTTTCGCACTTCCTCTTGAAGCGCCGCATCGCGTTCTCGAAGGATTCGTCTTCCTTGACGTGGACCAGAGGCACGAACACTCACCCCCTTCACCGTTTGCTTCGAAACGGGCGCAACATTCTAGCAGGGCCCCTCTCGGGCAGGCGGGCGGGTCGGCATCGACAGCCGTGGCAGCCGGGCGGTCTCGGCCGCCAGCGGGTTATCCCCTGAGACTTCAAGCGATTATGAGGTCGGCACCCGCTATAATAAAGGGCAGATGACCGAGCCTGAAAGTCGCTGGAAAGCGCTCGAGGAAGAGATCGAGCGGCGGCTGGTGGAGCGCTTTGCCGCCCTGCGCGACGAGTTTGACCGGCTGCGACTCGAATCCGATCGTCGCTGGGCGGGTTTTCTGGATCGGTTCGAGCAGAAGCTGACCGGAATCGTCCCCATGGACATGCTTCCGCAGGCCGAGTCGGCACCTGCCCCCGCGGCTGCCTCCGGAATGATTTCGGCCGATGCGGCCCGCTCCCTGGATGAGGCCGGCAATCAGGTCGAGGCGCTCCATCGTTTTCTGGATCTCTGCCGTGGCCACGCTTCGCGAGTGGCGTTGCTGGTTTCCAGGGGCGGAACGGTCGGTGTCTGGAAAGCGCTCGGCTTTTCCGAGCATGGAGGCAGCGACGATGCGGCGCGCCGGGCGACTCCTCCATCAGAGCCGGGAAGCCTTCTGGCGCGCGTGATGGAAGGCAGCGCGAGCGAGCTGCCCGCGGATAACGACGTCTCCGCGTCGCTCGCGGCTGACGATGCGACGCGGGGTGTGTTGATCCCGATGGTCGTGAAGGAAAAGATCTCCGGCGCTCTCTACGCGGACTGCGTTGCTTCGGAAGAAGACAAATTCGATCCGGAAGCGCTCGGTCTCCTGACTTTTCTCGCTGGTCTGATCGTCGACCGGCTGGCCAGCCGCAAATTGAAGCCCGCGCCGGCGTTGACGAGCCTGCAGACGGGAGCTGCTGCGCAAGCGCCGTCCGCCGCCCCTAAGCCCGCGCCGCCAGCTCCTGCGCCGGCTTCCGAGCGCGAGTTCGAGCTCGCGGAACAGTCGGCCCCGCATCCGATTCGCCCGATCTCGGGCGCCTACCGAATGCAGACAGAGCTGCCGACCCCGTCCGTGCGGAAGCCTCCGCCTCCACCTCCATCTGCTGCTCCCCTCGAGGAGCCGAGGCGCCCGACGGCGCCTCCTTTCAGCCGGCCCGAAGAGTTTGTCGCGCAGCCTGAGCCGTCAACAGGCCTCGATTTTGCGCCCTCCGCCGAGTCGGGGAGGACCATGCGGATCCCGAGCATCCCGGCGGATTCGGGTCCTTCCGCGCTGACCTCTTCTCCTGCGGCTCCCGCCGAAGCGCCCGCCGCACGGCCCCGTCCCTCGACTGGAGCGCGCCGCCTCGGCGGCCCTCTCGCGCCCGTCGAAGGAGACGAACGCCGGGAAGAGGCGCGACGATTCGCCAAGCTGCTCGTCTCGGAGATCAAGCTCTACAACGAGAAGGCGGTCTTGCAGGGCCGCGACCAGGGCAACATCTACGAGCTTCTGAAGGAAGACATCGATCGGAGCCGGCAGATGTACGACGAGCGAATCCCCGAGGACGTCCGGGCCAACACCAACTACTTCTACGAAGAGCTCGTGCGCATCCTCGCCGACGGGCATTCCGACGCGCTGGGACTCTAGAGAAACCGGTTCATCGAGGGATCGATTCATCGGTTTCATCTGCCCTTTATCGACTCACTTTCCGACGAAATCAACCGATGAACCGATGAACCAATGAACCGATCATTCTCAAAGGCAAGTCGCCTTCTTCCAACGGTGATGTTGGTGATCGCCGGCACGCTTCGTTTGCGAGCGGACATTGTCTCGATTCCCATCTCTGCGGATCTCGACGCGGAGTTCGCTCACGCGGCTGACCTCCTGGAGGCCGGCGATCGTGCGAAGGCCGAACAGGCCCTCGGGCAGATCCAGACGCGCTCGGGTCAGACCGCGTGGAAGGCGCGGGTGGCGATGCTGCTCGCCTTCGACGACGAACGTCGCGGCAATTGGGGCAGCGCCGCGCGCCTGCTTTCCGATGCGCCGGCCGCCGCGATCGGCCTGGAGCCCTATCGACGGCTTCATCTGGCGCGGGCCCTCTCGCATCTGGGAGAGTGGGAGCGGGCCGAACGCGAGCTGGCGCAGTCCTTCGACAGTGATGAGGCCTTCGCCTCTCGTCCGGAAGCGGCCCTCGAGCTCGCGCGGTTGCGGGAGAAACGGGGACGGCGCGCCGAAGCGCTCGCGGTCCTCGAACGCTCCTTTGCAACCGTCGCGCCGGATCACGCCGCCGCGATTGGAGAAGAACGCATCCGAATGAGCCTGTCGGCGGGCAACCCGGCATCGGCCCGAGCCGCGGCGGCCGATCTCGTTGCGGCCGGTGTCGACGCAACGAGCGCCCAGGGCCGGCGAGCGGTCTCGGACGAGCTCGCGCGCTCGACTCCCGCTGTGCGGGCCCGCTTCGCCCGCGCCCGGATCGCGGCCGGAGACGCTCGTCGAGGCGTTGCTTTGCTCCGCGCAGAATCTCCCTCCCGCTGGCCGCCCGAGGAACGCGCGGCCAACCTGCTCGCCTTAGCGCGCGGTCTCGCGCGCTTACGCCAGGGAGCGGAAGCGGAGAAGGTGGCCGCCCGAATTCCGGAAGACGGAACTCCGGCGTCCTTCGAAGCTCGGCTCGAGCAGGTGGACCTGGCCCTGGCGCGGCTGCGGCACAAGAAAGCGCCGCTCGATCCCGAGGATCCCCGGCTCCTGGCCGCGCGCCGGATGCTGGCCGGACTCCTCTCGGATTCGACGCCCGAGCCGGTCCGCTCGGCCGCCCGAGATCGGCTCATCCGCATCGCCGGCGAACGCGACGAATTTGACTCGGGCCTCGCTCAGGCACGCAGCCTGGTGCGCGAAGGCTCGGACGCTTCCGCTGGCTTCGAGCCGCTCTGGAAACTGGCCTGGAAGAGCTATCTCGGTGGGGACTTCGAAACGGCTCGGAACCGCTTGGAGCAGCTCACGCCGCTCTATCCGGGGATCTCGCTCGAGCGCCGGCTTTCGTACTGGACCGCCCGCTGTCTCGAGCGGGCGGGTCATGCCGCGGAGGCGGCGGCGATCTTCCGCGATCTCGCCGCGGCGAATCCCGCGGACGTTTATGCGCTCTTTGCCCGGCGCCGGGTGCCGAAGGTCGAAGCCCGTCGTCCCTCTCCCGCGGCGGATCCTTCCTCGTCGACGGCGACGTTCCGCAGGACAGACGAGCTCCTCCGCCTGCGGCTCTTTGCCGACGCGGCGGCGGAGGCGCGAGTGCTGCCCCGTTCGCGCGGCCGCGATCTGCGGCTGGCCGAAGCCGAGTTCGCTCTGGGACGATTTCCAGCGGCCGTTTCCGCGGCGAAGAGAGCCTTTCCCGAGATGGGAACTGCGGGAGAGGGGCGGGTGCCCGATCCCTGGCGGCGCCTCTACTATCCGATCGAAGAAGGCGGCTTCCTGGTCGACCGAGCGGCCGAGTTCGGCCTCGAGCCGGCCCTCTTGCGCGGCCTCGTGCGGCAGGAAAGCATCTTCGAGGCGGCGGCGCACTCCCGCGCCGGGGCGCTCGGGTTGACGCAGTTGATGCCCGCGACGGCTCGGAGCCTCTCTCGTTCCGTCTTGAGACAGCATTACCGCAAGGCGTTTCTCTATGATCCGAGGATCAACGCGCGTCTGGGCGCCGCCTACTTCCGGCGGCTGCTGGACAGTTTTGGCGGCAATCCCGTGTATGCCCTCGCTGCCTACAACGGAGGGCCCGGAAGAATGGAGCGGGTCTTGAAGGAAAACAGAGGACGCTCCGAGGACGAGGTCTTCGAGTCCCATCCCGCCTTCGAGACGCGCGATTACGTTCGGCGAGTCCTTCTCTTTGCCGAGGCGTATCGGGAGCTGTATCCCTGACCTGAAGAGGTTCAAAGTTCAAAGTTTAAGGTTAGAGAACGGCCCCGGAACCTTGAACGTTGAACCTTAAACCTTGAACGGATCATCGATGGCTGTCGAGTTTCAAGTCAAGACGAAGAAGAAGATCGAGCGGCACGACATTACCGAGCGGGTGGCGAAGGCCGCCGGCGAGCTCGGAGTCCACGAAGGCGCTCTCCTGGTC
>JBKPDV010000150.1:0-13268 GCA_046728075.1 Acidobacteriota bacterium
CGTCGGCCGGCGTCTGAGCGGGAGCAGAGAGAGCCGTCGCGAGCCCGAGCGCGAAGGCGAGGCAAGCCGCGGCCTTCCTCAGTGCGTGCTCATGCTCACGATGCGGTCCCACACGCCGAGCGTCTTCAAAATCTCCGGCGACGACTCCTCCTGGGCCAGCACGTTGTGGCAGGTCTCGCAGTCCTGACCGATCCGGCTCTTGCCGCCCGGCGTTACGTGCGACCCGTCGTGGCACCGGAAGCAGCCCGGAGAGCTCGTGTGCCCGAGGTGTGTGGGGTAGCTGCCCCACGTCACCTTCAGCTCCGGATAGACGTTGCGCTCGTAGACGGCGAGGATCGCCCGCCCGGCCGACTCGATTTCCCCGCGGCGCTGCGCGGCGAGCTGCGGATAAGTCTGAGCGTAGAACCCCGAGATGGCCGCCGGGATCTTGCGGGCGGCGTCCTCGTGGCTCGCGTACTCGGCCTTCACCGCGGCGAGCGCCTGCTTCTTGATGAAGGGCAGGTTCGCCGGTATCTGCCCGAGCGCGAGCGCGCGGTCGAGAGCGCG
Organism: Acidobacteriota bacterium; assembly: GCA_046728075.1. GTDB lineage: Bacteria > Acidobacteriota > Thermoanaerobaculia > UBA5066 > Gp7-AA6 > JBKPDV01. The sequence continues at coordinate 547 of JBKPDV010000150.1, forward strand.
GTCGGCCGGGTAGAGCTCGTGCGTCGCGCGGTTGTGGCAGTCGACGCACTGCATCGTGTGCTTCTCGAGACCGGCGACCTGCTCCGCCTTCGTCCCCTCCGCGAGGTAGGTCCGTGTCTCGCCGGTCTTCGTGTTCCGCCACTCGACCCAGGGAATGGTCTCGCGCTTCGGGTCAGAGGCGTAGCGGATCTCGAAGCCGCCGGCGAAGTGGGAGTGGTGGATGCCCTCCATGTGGGTGCCCCCGACGAGCATCATTAGCACCGTGTAGGAGGGCGAGGTCGCCTCGTCCGAGGCGTAGGACGGGATGACGACGAGCCGGCTCCCGACGACCTTCTCCGCGAAGTGGCAGCGCTCGCAGGTCACGTCCGACGGCACGAGGCGGCCCGAGGCGAGCCCGGCGGTCGGCGGCTTCGGAAAGGTGTCCGTGACTTCCTCCCACAGCTGCCGCGTCCCGTTCATCTTCGACTGGATCCAACCCTTCTGGCCGGGTGCGACGTGGCATTCCGCGCACTCGACGCTCGCGTGGGAGGAGTCCTGGTGCGCGACGAACTGAGGACGCTCGGAGTGGCAGGTCGCGCCGCAGAACTGGGGCGTCTCCATGTAGTGGATGGCCCGGTAGGTCGCCTGGGTGCCAACGAGGAGATTGACGCCGAGCGTGACCGCGAGGAAGACGACGAGCCGCCGGCGCGTCGTCTCGACGTTCACCGTGCCGGCGTCGAGGCGCTCGCGGATCCGGCGGCGCCCGACCACGACGCCGAGCGCCACGCACGCGAGCCCGGCGAAGAAGAGGACCGGCAGTACGAGGTACAGGACCAGGCCGGCCCACGGGTTCTCGTGCTCCGCCCGGGCCGCAGGAAGGAAGAACAGCCAGGTGCTGAGAGCGGTGATGACGAGGACGAGGCCGAGCCGCGTCAGCCAGTGGCTCGTCAGCAGCACGAGCCCCGGCCGGTCTCGCGGCGAGGCCGAATCGGCCGGCGGGCCGCCCTCAGGACCGTGGTGCTCTTGGTCGTCGCTCAGCGGATTCTCCTTGCGGTCAGACTGCGGAGGCCTGGAGATCGAACAGCGATCCGGCGAGGCGCTTCAAGCCGCGGTCGCGGGCAGCGAAGTCGAGGTGGAGGGACGTCCAGTCGGCGAGCAGGACGTCTTCGCCGCCCTGCCCGGCGTAGGTCTTCAGGTACCCCCGGCACGACTCGCAGTGGTCGATGCGCAGCCCTCCCTCCCCGTCGACTGTAATCACGGCCGCTCTCTGCATGTCGTGCTCGCAAAAGGGGCAGGTCGTCCGGATGTAGTGCCAGCGTGTCCGGCAGGAGCCGCAGGAGAGGCGCCGGATCCGGCTCGATTCGGCCTCCACGAGCTGGGCCATGGCGGGCGGCCATCCGCACGTCGGGCAGTACGGGCGCTGCCATCGATCCTCGTCCCGCCAGGCGGCGAAGGCGTTCACGACCGGCGAGAGGTACCGCGCCGCCGCGGTCCACCCGAGGTATCGAAGAAGCCCGGGAGCCGGCAGATCGAAGGACGCATCCCCGAGCAGCGAAGCGGCGACACGGCGAGGCGCCCCGGGCGTCCGGCGCAGTCCGGCCGCGAGCTCGGAGAGACCGGCGATCGGAGGATCCAGCGAGGCACTCGACGAAAGGCGTTCGACGAGCTCCACGGTCATCTTCCCTACGGTCTCGAGATCGACTCCGGCTGCGGAGCTGTGGAGCAGGGGTGTGCCCGCGGCGAAGTCTCCGGCGTAGCGCTCCCACGCGGGAATCGGCGCGACGGGAATCTCGATTTCGTCCGCCGCCCGGTCGACCCGGGACGCGAGCTCCGCCAGCGGCCGCAGGTACGGCCGTCCGGCGAGCCACGCGTCGAGGGTCATCGGGTCAGGCCATCTCTCTGGCGGCGGGTGCGTGAGTCACGTTCTCCTTCGGCCGCAGCGGCATCAGACGCGCGGCGAGGCCGTAGAGGAAGATGGTCGCGGCGATCAGGCCGAGCGAGATGCTCCACTCGACGACCGACGGGAAGTACGACTTCGGGGCCGTCCACGGCATCGGGCCGTTGAACTCCATCGCGAAGAGGACGACGTTCATGCGGTTCAAAACGATGCCGAACGCCGCGAGGAACGTCCCGAGGAAGAGCGTTCGGGGGTTCGAGCGAAGAGACGACTTGCCGAGAAGGATGAGCGGAACGATCCCGCACAGCAGGATCTCGACGGCGAACAGGCCTCCGCGCTTGGTTCCGGTCACGGCCCCGATGAGGTATCCCCGGAAGGTCATGTCGCCCAGCCGGACGACGAGGTACGCCACGAGAGACCAGAAGGTGATCTGGGCCATCGCTGCGAGCGGAGCGATGGGAAGCGTGCGATGCCAGCCTCTCGCGATCGCAAACTCGACGAGGACGACGACCGCCGTTCCCGCGACGATCGAGGACAGGAAGAAGTTGATCGGCAGAATCGGCGTCCACCAGTTCGGTCCGAGCTGCCGGAACATGAGGAGGTAGAGGGAGCCGAGCGAGCTCTGGTGCATCGTGGAGAGGGTCACGGCTGCGATCGCCAGCATGATCGGCTCGCCCCGTAACCCTGCCGAGCGGAAGAGGTACGCGAGCCCGAAGAAGACGACTGCTGCGAGCGCGGTGTAGACGAGGTTTCGGGACATCATGAAGATGAAGAGCGCCGTTGCGATGCCGACGTAGTAGCCGGCGTACTTCCGCCAGGCCTCCATCGCCCGGGTCAGGCCCCAGCGTTCGAAGGGGATCGGCAAGAATTCGAGCAGCAGGATCGTGACGTAGAGACCGACGCACCAGGAGACTTCGAACATGGCCGAGTGATCCGGCGACTGCAGGCCGAGCTGGTAGAAGTGCCACGGCAGACCCAGATCGGCGATCAGCGTCACAGTCACGAACGAGTAGGAGAGCAGTCCTATGAGCACGGCTGTCCGGCCGAGCCCGTAGAGGTCTTTTCGCTGAAAGACGTAGATCAGGCCGGCGGAGCAGAACGCTCCCGCGGCGACGGCGATCCACACCAGGTCGAACAGGATCCAGAGACCCCACGGGTACGTGTTCGAGAGATGGGTGCTGCCGCCGAGGCCCAGGGCGAAACGGGCCACCATCGCGCCGCCGCAGAGGGCCACGAGGAGCAACATGACCCAGTTGAAGGGCGTCAGGAGCTTGTGCGGGATCGTCTCGAACTCGACGTGGTGGTCGTCGGCGTGAGCCGCCGTCGCGACCGAAGAGACCCTCTTCTTGAATTTCGTGTAGGCGGCGCCGAGCACGGCGCCCAGGAGCAGGACGGCGGGAGGAACGGCCTTCAAGGCCGTGGCCGTCCAACTGGGGAACGGTTTCTCCCCGACGTCGGGGAAGCCGAGGCTCGAGAACGGAACGCCCGCGAGGTAGAGCACGCTCGTGCCGCCGGCTTCCTTCTCCCCATAGATGTGGTTGACGTAGCGCTCCGGCCTCGCGGCCATGCGGCGCTTCGCTTCGGTGAGCATCTCCTCTCGCTCCCCGTACCGGAGGGCGTCCGCCGGGCACGCCTTCACGCAGGCCGGCACGCCGATTCGTTCGAGAAAACCGCTGACGTCCGCCTGAGCGAGAGGCTGGCCGTTGAAGGCGCTCGGCGCCGGCTGGCTGGTCCGGTCGACGCAGTGCGTGCACTTCTCGATCTTCGGCGCCAGGGAATCCCACTCCGCTGTCGGCACGTCCCACGGACAGGCCAGCATGCAGTAGCGGCAGCCGATGCACTTGGCCGCGTCGTAGCTGACCGGACCGTCCGGCTGCGCGTAGAGAGCCGTGGTCGGGCAGGCCGACGCGCACGCCGGCTCCAGGCAGTGGAAGCAGCGCCGCATCACGAAGGAGGACTTGAAGCCCTCCGACGATTTCGGATCGGGCGTCTCGTGGAATGAAATGAGGGTGTAAGTCTTCGACGACAGGGTGGCCGGATTCTGGAATCCGAGCTGGTCGTTGAACTCGGTCAGCTCGCCCTCCCGGTCGTTCCACTGCTTGCACGCGACCTGGCACGCGCGGCAGCCGATGCAGTTGGTGACGTCGACGAGTGTGGTCTTGATGGGACCGCGGGTCGCGGGCGTGCTCATGCTCGCCTCCCTCGGGCCGCCGGCCGGATGCCGGGAGGCGCCGAAGCCTTTTCGATGTTGACGAGGCAGGCCTTCGTTTCCTGAGTTCCCGCGCCGGGATCGGTCGCGTCGATCGTGACATGGTTGACGCTCGCTCCGGGCGACAGCCCGGCGAAACCCCAGTTGTAGGGCATCCAGACGACCGTGACCTCGCTGCCCTGCACCTTCAACGGCTTCATGCGCGGCGTCACCAACGCCTTCACCGTGAGCTCACCGCGCGCCGAAGAGACCTTGACCCAGTCGCCAGACTTCAGTCCGAGCTTCTTCCCGAGACTTTCAGGAATCTCGATCACTGGCTCGGGGACGAGCTCGTTCAACCACGGAATGTTGCGCGTCGAGGAGCCGCCGCACCAGTGCTCGGCGACGGTCGACGTCATCAGGACGTACGGATACTTGTCGACGGTGCCGACGGGCTGATGCGACTTGACCCGCGGGTACTTCAACGTCGGGTTGCTCTTGACTTTCGGGTGGAGCAGATTCTCGACCGGGCTCTCGACCGGCTCATACATCTCCGGCAGCGGCCCGTCCTTCGGAACGGAGCCGACGTCGCGCGGGATCGGGCTGTCCCGGTCCTTGCTGTCCTGGGTGGCCTTCTCGTCCGGGTCCCTGTAAACGGCGGCGAAGAGCCGGCCGACTCCCTCCGGGTTCATGTGGAAGGCGCGGACGCCGTTGGGCGTTGTCGGCCCGTCGGTCATTTTCGGAACGTCGGGCAGGTCGTAGCCCGTCCACTTGCCGGCCTTCTCGTCCCACCAGACGATGGGCTTCGAGTCCGGGTAGGGTTTGCCGTTCTTGTCGCAGGACGCGCGGTTGTAAAGGATGCGCATGTTGTTGGGCCACGTCCAGGCGAAGCCCGGGTAGATGCCGAGGTTGCCCGGGTCGGACTTCGAGTCGCGGCGCTTGGAGAGATTGACGCCTCCGCCGAAGACGCCCGCATAGAGCCAGGCGCCCGAAGAGGTGGAACCGTCCGGCTTGAGGTCCGCGACTTTCGAGACGAGATCTCCTGCCTTGAGATTGGACTCCGGGATGTCCTTCAGCGCGAAGCCGTTCATCTCCTTCAGGACGTCTTCCGCGGAGAGATAGGTCCAGGCGGCTTTCTTGATCGGCTCGTCCTGAGGCGCCCGCGACTCGTGCACCAGGTCGCGCACGCGGCGGAAAATGTAGTCGACCACTTCGCCGTCGGGCAGGGCGGTGCCGGGAGGCTTCACGGCCGCGTTGCGCCACTGGATCAAGCCGCCCGAGTTGGTGATCGTGCCGTTCTTCTCCATGAAGAAGGCGGCAGGCAGGAGGAAGACCTCCGTCTGGATCGACTTCGGGTCGGCGCCGGGCCGCTTCCAGTAGGTCGCCGTCTCCGTCTCCCAGATCTCCTGGACGATCATCGTCTCGAGCTTGTCCAGCCCGGCGAAGACGAGCTTCAGGTTGGGCGAGGTGACCGCGGGATTCTGGCCCACGATCCACAGCATCTTCAGCTTGCCGGCGAGGACGTTTTCTGCGATCGAGTTGGCGCCGTAGTTTGTCGTGCCCTTCTTCGGAAGCCAGGAGTAGCAAAAATCGTTTTCGGGAGTAGCCGCATCGCCGTAGAAGGCCTTCAGCATATTGATGAGGAAGCGGCGGTCGCCCGTCCCGTTCTTCCTCGTGTACGCCTCGAGCGTGGGCTCCGTGGCCGAGGGGTAATCCATGTACCCCGGGAGGTAGTTGTTCAAGACGCCCATGTCGCAGGCGCCCTGCACGTTCGGCTCGCCGCGCAGGGCGTTGACGCCGCTGCCCGGTTTGCCGAGGTTTCCGAGCAGGAGCTGCAGGATCGTGAAGGCGCGGATTCCCTGGATGCCGGTCGTGTGCTGCGTCATACCGAGCGCGTAGAGGATCGTCCCCGGCCGGTTCTTCGCCATCATCTCGGCGATCTGCTGGATCTGCGCGGCGGGGATCCCGGTGATGCGCTCGCCCGTTTCGAGGGTGTACCTCGAGACGAACGTCTTCAGTTTCCCGAACGCACAATGCGGGTCATCCAGGCTCTTCGCGAGCTTCGGCTTTCCCTTACCGTCGAGCTGATAACCCCAGGTCTTCGTGTCGTAGGCGTGTTTCGCCTCATCGTAGCCGGAGAAGAGCCCGTCCTTGAAATCGAAGCCCGGATCGATCAGGAGGAGGGCATTCGTGTGAGTCGTGACGAAATCCTCGTCGTAGAGCTTGTGGACGAGGATGTGGTTGATCATCGTATTCAAGAGAGCCGCGTCGGTGCCCGGGCGGATGCGGGCGTACATGTCGGCGGCCGCCGACGTTCGCGTGAAGCGCGGATCGACGTGGATGATCTTCGCGCCGTTCTCCTGGGCCTTGCGGATCCACTTGAACGCCATCGGATGGTTCTCGGCGACGTTGGACCCCTCGACGAGGATCATCTTCGCGTGCTGCATGTCGACCCAATGGTTGGTCATCGCCCCCCGACCGAACGCGGCCCCCAGACCGGGGACCGTGGGGCTGTGTCAAAGTCGGGCCTGGTGCTCGACGTAGGGGATGCCGAGGATCCGTGTCGCTTTCTGGAAGATGTAGCACTCCTCGTTGGTATTCTGCGCGCCGCCGAGGAACGCGATCGCGTCCGTCCGGTTGACCGGGACGTCCTTGCCGTCCACCTTCTCCGTCGCGATCCAGGTCTCGTCGCGGGTCTTCTTGATCTTGCGGGCGATCTTTTCGGCAGCGTCCTTCCAGGAGATGTCCTCCCAGTGGTCACTGCCCGGCGCCCGGTACTTCGGCGTCTTGAGCCGGTTGGGCGAGGCGTGCGTCGCGAACATCGAGATGCCTTTGACGCACAGCGAGCCGCGGTTCACGATGTGGTCGTAGTCGCCCTCCATGGCGATCAGCTTCCCGTCGCGGACGGCGGCGATCATTCCGCATCCGCAGGAGCAGAAGTTGCAGGAGGTCGTGAATTCGCGCACGTCCGAGAGCTTGAGCTTTTCCGTGGCGGCCTTGACCGCGGGAACGTCGATGAACCCGTCGAGCGCGAGCCCCGCGCCTCCGCACAGGGTCAGCTTCAACAGATTCCGGCGGTCGAGGATCGGTTCGCGCGAGACACCGGCGGGCGGCAGAGGCGGGTTGGGAACTTCGGGAGAGTCGGGAGTTCTGTCCATAAGAGTGCTCCTCTCCCTCATTTATCCCCCACCGAAAAGGGGCGGCCAAGTTGGACCAAAGTGCCAGTGCCGGCGCCGACGCCCGGGAGTCGCTCGCATCACGGCGGCCAAGGCCGCGAGCGCCCGGGCGAACTAATTCAGCCGGATCCCGATGTGAATGCTCAGGACCTCGCCGGTCTTGAAGGGATCGGAGCGCCACGCCAACGTCGGCGCCTCCACCAGGATGTCCACGATGCCCGCGTTGAAGGCGATGCCCAGGCGCGAGCCGGCCTGGAAGTAGTACTGGCTGCCGAGGGTTCCGTGGACGTCCGGCGAGGAATCCGTCTCCTCCTTGCCTCGAATCTTCGGGCCCCCCTCGATTCGGACCGGCGTGAGCGAGAGCCCGAGGACGCGCAGGGCGTACCAGCGCACGCCGAGGCTGAACACCCCGGTCAGATAGCCGGACTCCCCTGACGTGGTCCGCGCGCCGATCGAGAGCGAACCGCCCGGCGCCCAGAGGAACTTTCCTCCCCACCGGTCCCTGTCCCACATCACCTGGCCGCCGATCGACCCGCCGCCGTACTGGCGGCCCTCGGCTGCGACGGCCGGAGTCTCGACTGTCGTCGCTCCGCTGGCGACGTACCAGGAGGCGGCCCTTCCCTCGAGGCGGCCGTAGGGCGCGGAGGGAGGCGACCAGGTCTCGTCGCGACGATCGACCTTCTCCTCGTGGCGCTCGATCAAGGGGCCGCCGGCGAGCTTGGCCGACCTCAGAGCGTAGCTCACACCGAGGCCGAAGGACCATTCGGCGGCCGGCTTTCGCCAGTTGACCTCGAGGGGACCGTCGAAGGTCACGGCGAGCCTCTTGGACAGGATGTAGTCGAAGCGAAAGAGCCTGGTCGCCAGCTCCGGGCCGCTCTTGTCGCCTCCGAACGTGGTGCGCCAGGCGGCGGGGACGAAGCCGAGGGTCGACTTCCTTCCCAGAGGCAGGATCAGGGCGAGTTCCAGTCCCGCGAGCCCCGCGCCGCTGCCGTCATTGTAATGGCGATAGCCGACCTCTCCGGAAATCTCATAGACGAAGGGATTCAAGTCCCAGCTGTACTTCAGAATCCTCCCTCGGGCGGCCGTGTCGAAGAATCTCCGGCTCGAGTTGTAGCGTGTCTCCAGACCAATCAGGCCGTAGGCTCCGGGCAGGGGATCCACCGGCTGGCGCTCCGAGCACTCCTGCCCCTGGCACGGCCAGGCCGCCGCGAACCACTTCTCCTTGTAGGCGCGCCACGCATCGGACCGTTCGGGCGAGGAATCCGTTCCCGGCGCCGCGAGGTGGGCCACGCGCAGGTCGCGAACCAGGACGAGCAGATCCACGATCGCCTGCCGAGCGAGGTCTCCTTCCTCCGAGAGGCATTCGTACGGGACCTTGTAAGGGTCGTTGACCAGGTCCTTGCAGCGGCGTCCCTCGACCTCCCGTTCCTCGATCACGTACGTCTTGTCGCGGGAGTCGTTCCAGTTGTGAAACGCCGAGTCGGCGATCGCGGCCTGCGCCTTCGTCGGGAAACCCGGCAGCCGCGTCAGGGGCTTCCAGACACGCAGCTCCTCGATCTCGTGGCTCCCCGGCCGGCGCTGCGTGTGCGCCCCCGAGAAGGAGTCGCCGATCGCGTGCATCAGCTCGTACAGGCCGTACCCGCTGCGGCGGGTTCCGGGGCCGCCCTCGATCACGACCTGGCGCAGAAGGTTGTCCATCAGGTCCCGGCAGCGCACGAGCGCGGCGGTCGCGAGCGCGCGCGGGATCGGGGTGCCGTCGATCTTCTCCGTCTGGGCGTCGTCGAGCTTCGCCATGAAATGAAAGCACTGGCCCGCGTCGCTGAACTGGCGCCGGAAGGCCGCGTCGGGCTGGTCGGTCAGAGGCTTTGGCCACTCGAGCAACGGGTTGGATTCCGCGGCGCCCTCGCAGTAGCCAGGCGCGGCGCCGCCCCAGCCGAAGCAGAGGGGCGGCGCGAGGGCCCCGTCGTTGAAGAGGTCGCGGAGGACCTCGGGCCGCGGCGGAAGGTCCCCGTGCCCTTCGACGATCGTGCGGTAGGCGATGGCCTCGATGACGACGTGCCCCTTGCTGTCGAACGCGGAAGCGGACCCCGGCAGGAGCGCCACGGCCAGCGCTATGGCGGCGGCAACCGCGGCGCCTCGCGGCCCGCCCCGGGGTGAGTTCATCTGCCGGGAAACTCTACCGACAAGCCGGCCGCCCGATGTATGGCACCAAAGTCCATCGCCGCCGGCGGGCTCGCCTCTCGACTAGAATGTGGCGGCTCCACGGAGTTCCGGTAGAGAGGAGAAGAACATGACCAATCGGTTTGGATTGCTCTGCGCCGCCGCGGTACTGCTAGCCGCTTCCGCGCGAGTCCTGGCGGCGGGCGCCCCCGAGTCGTTCACCGCCACGGCCTCGATCAAGACGGGGTCCAAGCCCACGACCTCGCCGGTCAAGATCTCGGTGAACCGCTACTCCAGCGAGACGGAGCGCAGCGCCGTGATGGGCGCCATCAGGGCCGGCGGAACCCACGCACTGCGCGAGGCGGTCGCGAAGATGGACGACGCCGGGTCCATCGAGATCGGAGACAAGAAGACGCCGATCAAGTACGCGTACGCTCGTTCGACCGGCTCGGGCCGGATCGTCACCCTGATCACGGCCGACCCGATTCTGAAACTCGGACCCGGAATGCCCGAGTTCAAGCAGACGGCGGGGCACGACGTCGCGGCGGCGCTCCTCGTGCTCGACGGCCAGGGTAGAGGCCACGGGGAATTCGCACCCGCCGCCACCCTCAAGACCAACAAATCCGGCGCGATCGTCGTCGAGGACTACGGCAAGGCCAAGGTCTGGTTGAAGGGCGTCGCGAAAGCGAAATAAGAATCCTCGGGCGACGCCATCCGCCGGAGCGTCCGTGACACGCCGCAGTCCCTTTTCCAACTTGTGGAGCTCGGAGCGAGGGCTCTCGGCGATGCTCGTCTTCATTGCCCTCGCGGTGTTCGTCGGCGGGCCTCTGCTCGCCACGGGCACGATCGGCGTGTTCCTGTTCGACGCTCTCTTTGCTCTGCTGCTCGTCTCGGGCGTCGTCACCGTGGCCCGGCGACCGGTGCTGACCGCGATAGCGTCGATTCTGACCGCGGCGACCGTCGTCCTGCGCTGGGTGAGCCTCGAGGCTCCCGAGTCGGGGGCCCGCATCTGGGCCTCCGCCCTCACGATCGTCCTGCTCCTCATTCTGGCGGTGATGGTCCTGTTGCAGGTCTTCAAGGCGGGGCCCGTCACGTCGCATCGAATCCAGGGCGCGATCGTCGTCTATCTGCTGATCGGACTCGCGTGGGCTGCGGCGTTCGAGCTCGTCCACCACGTATCGCCCGGAGCGTTCCATCTGCCGTCCGGCACTTCGGCTCCGCGTCCGACGCACGGATTCCTCTATTTCAGCTTCGTGACGCTCACGACTCTCGGGTACGGCGACATCACGCCCCTCCACCCCGTGGCCCGCAGCCTCGCGATGGTCGAGGCAGTGACCGGTCAGCTCTATCTGACGATTCTGATCGCGCGTCTGGTCTCGATGCAGCTCGAGTCGCGCCGCCAGAAGTAACGGGCGCGGTCGAGCCGCGTGTGGCGAGCCGCGCCCCGGTGCGCCCGCAGGCGCAGATCCCTCGAAAGCGCGAGCGACGGTTCTACTTGCTCGCCGCCGGCTGGCCCGGGGACGTTGTCGGCTCGACGACGGGGCTCCACGTCTTGTCGGGGTTGTAGAGCTCCATCTTCTTGAATGCCTCGAGCGTGTTTGGCCCGAGGTCCTTCTCGTAGACGACCCCGTCGTGGCTCACGATGAAGGTCTTCACGCCGGTGACCCGATAGTTGGCCGGCGCCGCCACGAGGCCGAAGCCGCCGATCATGACCCCCTTCACGACGAAGTCGATCTTTCCGATCGGCGCCGCGGGGCCCTGGCCCTTCAGGATCTTGAAGTAGTAGCCGTGGTACGGCTCGGACTTCTTCGAATAGCCCTCGGCAATCGCCCGGCCGAGCTCGTCTCCCAGCGGCCCTCCAAAGGTCCCGTCAGAGTTGCGCCACACGAGGCCGTCCTGCTTCCCTTCGGTGCTTATGATTTTCTGCGCGTATTGATTGAGGCTCGATCCGTCGTGTTTCGCGAACGCGTACTCGTGCTGCGCCTCGACGTAGTTGTGGCAGGCCTCGATCGCGCCGAGCTCGTTGCTGCCGATGCGGCGGTAGAGGATTTCAGTTCGCCCGGCCTTCGAGTCGAAGAGCCACTTGCCGCCCTTCTTGACGATCGGGATCGGCATCGGCCAGTCCTGGTCTCCGATCTGGAGGGTCGCCTTGTTCGCGTTCTTCTTGTCGGGGACGATCTCGCTCTTTTCTTTTGCCTTGGCCGCGAACGCCGCAAGCTGGTTCTTGTCTTGAACCGCGTCCTTCGTGACGACGAGATCCGCGCCGTCCGGACCGAGGATGTCCTTGAGGGCCGACAGGTCGTAGCTTTCGGCCGCCGCAACCAGTGCGTCGGCTGCCGCCTTCGGCGTGCCGAATGTCCGCTGCGGGGCTGCAACGGGGGCCTTCTTCGCCTCTTTGGTAGCGCCGAGAGCGGGCGCAACGAGAAGAGCGCAGACGATTCCGCAGGTAAGCCAGCGCTTCATGACGATCACCTCCGCCTTCCGCCGCCGCCGCCCCTGGAGCCTCCGCCTCCCCCTCGGGAGCTCATGCTCGAGGAGCCTCGGGAGCTGCTTGACCTGGCGCTGCTGCCGGAAAAGCCGCCCGAGCCGCCCCCCATTGCCGAGGAGCCCCTCGACCCTCCGCCGCCCCCGCTGCCGAAACTCGAGCCTCCGCCGCGACTCGACGCCGAGGCACTGGGGCCGGCTCCCCCTCCGCCTCGGCTCGACGCGCCCGGACCTCCTCCGGCTCCGCCGCCGCCTCGGCTCGATGCGCTCGGACTTGCCCCCGCTCCGCCGCGGCCGCCGGCGCCCTGGCTGCCGCGCGACTCGCCTCGTGCCGACCCGCCGTACTTGTTCGCCGTCCCCTTGTTCGAATAGGGAGCTCCGCCGCGATGCTGGGAGTTGTGCGACCAATTTCCGCCGCCCTGCCCGCGGTTTCCGCCGCCCTGGCCGCGATTTCCGCCGCTGACGTTCGTGTTCCTGTTGAAGTTGTTGTTGTTGTTTATGTTGATCGTGTTGTTGCCGCCCCCGCCCCAGCCGCAGCCGCAGCAGGAGCCGCCCCAGATGGCCGCGCCCATCGCCATGCCGACGCCGAAGGTGACGAGCGCGGCGCCCGGGGTATAGGGCGGGTAGTAGACCGGCGGGTACGGGTAGACCGGCGGCGGGTAGACGACCGTCGGATTGTAGGAAGGGACGTAGACGACCTCGGGGTTCGCCTGCTGGATGATGATGGTCTCCTTGCTTTCAATGACCTTCGTCTCGACCTTCTGCTGCTCGTTGGACTTCAAGGCGCCTTTGCCCTCGGCTTTCTTGCGCATCCGCTGGACCGCTTCCATGACGTCGC
>JBKPDV010000151.1:0-15345 GCA_046728075.1 Acidobacteriota bacterium
GCAGTTGCCACGGCCCGGCCGGTCGCGACCGCGGCAAGGCCCCCCGCGACCGCCGTCGCCACGGCCCGGCCACCGGCTCCTGCAACGCCGGCCCCCCGAGGCGAGATCGCGGGGACCGATCGCTCCAGCTGGCTCGAGCGCGCGCGGCGAGACCGCCGCCGCCTGCTGGCGGACAAGAAGACGCGTTATGCCATCCAGCTCGAGCTCGTCTGCGAGACGCCTTCGCTGGCTGAGGCCTGGAAACACGACCGGCCGGCAGGCACGCTCTGGCTCCTGACGGAAACACACCAGGGGAAGGAGTGCTTCCGCGTCCTGTGGGGCCGATATGGGTCGATCGACGAGGCCAAGCGGGCCAAATCGGGGGTTCCCGCCTATTTTGTGACATCGAGCAACCGTCCGGCAGTCGTTGGGGTCCGGTAGAATCGTTACAGGTTCCCTGAATATGGACAAATCGCCCGGCTTCCGAGGATCCCTCAAGGAGACTCCGCTTCCGCAGGTCCTGCGGCGCATCTTCCTCGAGCGTCTCAAGGGAACTCTGACCCTCGTGCACGGGGACGAAACACGCCATCTCTTTTTCGAGAAGGGGGAGTTGCGCACCGCGACGTCCTCCCGCGAAGGGCAGCGGATCGGCGCGTTTCTCAAGCGGCGCGGGTGGATCACGGACCAGGACATTTCCTGGGCGCTCGAGACGGTCGCGCGCCAGGGCCGGGCGCGGCTGGGCAAGATCCTGGTGGAGAAGGGGCTCGTCTCTCGAGCCGTCCTCGACGCCGAGATGCGCCGTCTCGTCGAAGAGATCGTTTACTCCACGTTCGAATGGGAAGACGGCGAATACCGGTTTCAGTCCTCGACGGGCGTGCTCGACCCGGATGTCGCGCTCTCGCTCTCCACCGCGGCGATCATCGTGGAAGGGATCCGCCGCCTTCCGGAGGGAGAGGTTTTTCGGGAGCGTCTCGGAGACGGCCGCCGCATCCCGATCCTCTCCACGGACCCGATGTCCCGCTACCAGTATCTGCCGCTGACTCCGCAGGAGGCGTACCTGCTCTCCCGCATCGACGGAACGCTGGACCTCGATTCGCTGCTGAAGATCGGCGGCTCCTCGCGCGGCGCGACGTCGAAGACGTTGTACGCGCTTCTGTCCTGCGGAATCGTCGAGTGGCGACCCGACGGAGTCCTCCCGGTGGCTCCGCCTCCCGAGGATGCGTTCGAACGTTTGAACGTCGAGGTCGCGGCGGAAGCTTCCAAGCGGGCCCCGGGCCACGCCGAGCTCGTTAAGAACACCTATCGGCGGATCGACTGGCTGACCCACTACGAGCTGTTGGGAATCAAACCCGACGCGTCGCGGGACCAGATCCAGCAGGCGTACTTCGAGCGCAGCCGCCTCTTCCACCCGGACCTTCGCCACCGCGAAGATCTCACGCATTTCTCCAAGGAGCTCGCCGCGGTCTTCGACGGATTGAAGAAAGCCCACGAGGTGCTGGCGGAGCCGGGCCGGCGTCTGGAATACGACGTCTCGCTCGCCGATGCCCCGCTGCCGGTGGCAGTCCTCGAGACGGCGTCCGACCCCAAGGCGCGAGAGCAGCTGGCGGCACACAGCTACAAGAGAGCGAAACAGCTCATCGCCGAGAAGGACTATCACCCCGCGGTGGAGATGCTGCGGGAGGCCATCCGATTCGTTCCCGACAACGCCGAGTATCGCTTCGCGCTGGCGCAGGTCGAGATGAAGAACGCCAACTGGATCGACAAGGCGCTGGCGAACCTCAAAGAGGCCGCTCGGCTGGCCCCGCGCAATCGCGAGTACATCCGCGTCGCCGCGCGAACGCTGTACCAACACGGCCAGGCAGAGGATGCCGAGACCTTCGCGCGGCGGCTTCTGAGTCTCGAGCCGACCCCCGAGAACCAGGAGCTGCTCGACTCCATCACGGGCAAACAGCCGGAGCTGCCTCCGACCGAGGGGCTCACGCTGGAACCTCTGCCCGGGCCGCCGGAAACGGCGGACCAGGTGGATATCGGCTCACCTCCTCCGCCCGAGGAAGGCCGGCGTCCCTCGCTGTTCTCGCGGCTGTTCCGAAACCGGACGTGACCCCGCTCTTGACGGGCCTCGGCCTCGCCGCGGCGGCGGGACTGAATGCCTGGGCGGTCCTTCTCCTTTTTCACGGCCTGGTTCGCTTGCTGCCGCAGGAGTTTCCCGGTCCCGTGACCGCGTTTCTTTCCAGCCCGGTCGTCCTGGAAGTGGTGCTCGTTCTCTTCCTGCTGGAGTTCATCGTCAACAAGATCCCGGTGGTCGACCGATTCTGGGAATCGGCGCACACGCTGCTGCGTCCCATCGTCGGCGTCCTGCTCTGTCTGGCCTGTCTTCCCGATTCCGCCGGCGTCCTGGGCCGCATCGGCGCCTCCGTCGGCGCGGCGGCGGCGGCTCTGGCAGCGCACCTGGCCAAATCGACGACGCGCCTCACATCGACGGCCGCCACACGCGGCGTGACGCAGTTCTTCTTGTCTCTCGCCGAGGATGTCGTCGCGGTCGTGCTGGCCACGCTCTGTTTTTTTCAGCCGCTCTTCACGGCCATACTCCTGGTCGGCCTCGCGGCGACCCTGCTTCTTCATCGGCCCCGCGTGGCACGGACCGTTCAGCTGTTGTTGTTCCGGTTGCAACATCCCAGAACAAAGACAGTGACAAGTGACGAGTGACAAGTGACGGGCGACGCAGACCGCTCTCTTCTTGACTTGTCACTTGACACTGGTCACTCGTCACTGCATTCATGCCCTACTTCCTCGACGGCAACAACCTGATCGGCCGGGTGCGGCGCACGGCACGGCCGACGGAGGCGGATCGCGCGGCGCTCGTGGCCGAAATCGCGGAGCGCTTGAGGCGTTCGAAGGCCAGCGCGGTTCTCTTCTTCGACGGAGCGGGGGAGCGAAGCTCCACGCTCGGCAGCCTGTCGATACGGGCGGCGGGCGGCAGCGCGGACGACGCGATCCTGCGGGAGATCGAGCGGTCACGCGCTCCTGGAGAGATTGTCGTCGTCACCGCCGATCGGGATCTTTCGCGGCGCGCCCAGGACCTTGGCGCGAAGAGGAGCTCTCCGGAAGACTTCTGGCGGCGCGTCGGAGCGGGCGGCGGGCAGGCGCAGAAGGAGCCCGCGGCCATCGACGTGGAAGACTGGATGAAGTACTTCGAAGATGAGAAAAACAGAGAATAGTGCGACTGCACCCTACCGACTACCGACTACCGACTCGATCCTGGAGCACCACTGATACAATAGCCTCGGCTCGAGCGGGCCACGCGATCGCCCCGAGCAATCGGGGAGGAAAGTCCGAACTCCGTAACGGGCGGCATGCCGGGTAACACCCGGTCGCGGTGACGCGAAGGAAAGTGCCACAGAAAACAAACCGCCTTCCGATCTCTTTCGGGCTCGGACGGTAAGGGTGAAACGGTGCGGTAAGAGCGCACCGCCCCGACGGCAACGGAGGGGGCACGGTAAACCCCATGCGGAGCAAGGCCAAATAGGGAGATGGAGGGTGCCCGACCCGCCCCGCCTCGGCGGGCCGTCTCCGGGTCGGCTGCTGGAGCCCGAAGGCAACTTCGGGCCTAGAGGAATGATCGCGGCTCTGGTCCGGGCAACCGGGCCGGAGAACAAAATTCGGCTTACCGGCCCGCTCGGGCTCTTTTTTGAGTCTAAAGTCTAAGGTCTAAAGTCTAAGGTTCAATACCAGATCCGATATATCTCGAACCTTAAACCTTAGACCTTGGACCTTAGACCGTTGTCTCTCCTCAAGCCCCCTTCGCTGAAGCCCGGCGCCACGATCGGCGTCGCCGCCCTGTCCGGCCCGGTCGACGCCGACAGGCTCGAGCGCGGCATCACTCGTCTTCGGCAGAAGGGATATCGCGTCGTCGAGGCGGCGAACCTGCGCAAGAGGTCCGGTTTTCTGGCCGGGTCCGATGAGGAACGCGCCTCGGGGTATCGCGAGCTGGTGCGCGATCCTGCTGTCGACGCGATCTTCTTCGCTCGCGGAGGCTACGGCTCTTCGCGGACGCTCTCCCGACTCGATCCGGCCGAGGCCCTGCAGCATCCGAAGATCCATCTGGGTGCGTCGGACCTGACGGCCCTCTTCGCTTTCCTCTATCGCCATGCGCGGCTCGCAACCTTTTACGGACCCATGGTGGCGCTGGAGATAGGGGAGGACGGGAATCTCGACTGGGAATCGGTCCTTTCCGGGTCCGTTCCGGAGAGGCACCCTTTTGCGGATCCGGACGTCGTGGCTCAGGGGACGGGCGAGGGGCCCCTCATCGGCGGCTGTCTCTCCCTTCTGTCGTCTCTCTGCGGCACGCCCGAGGCCCTCGATGCCCGGGGAGCGATCCTTTTCTGGGAAGACATCGGAGAGGAGACCTACCGGATCGACCGTCTGTTGACCCAACTGGAACGCTCGGGTACGCTGGCGAATCTGCAAGGTATGGTGATCGGCTCGGTGCTTCCCGGCGGTCGTGACCAGACTCCGGAGCAGATCCGGCAGTCTCTCCGGGACTGTCTTCGCGGAGCGCCTTTCCCCGTTGCCCTGAATTTTCCGGCAGGGCATCTCCCGCGCCCGCGGACGCTGCCGCTGGGCGGCCGGGTGCGCCTGGATCTGCGCGACGCCAGAGAGCTGGTGTTCCTCGAAGCCGGGGTATCGGTGGCCCGATGAAAGCCGTCTTCAAATCGGGGAAGGAGACGGGCGGCAAGAACCCGTTCGAGCGCTACATCGTCACGCATCCCATGGGAGACATCATCTTTTCCGAGGGGGATATCGGAACCGAGATGTACATCCTCCAGTCGGGGACGGTCGAGCTCTTCAAGCAGATCGCCGGCGAGACGAGAGTTCTGGCGACCCTGGACAAAGGGGACTTCTTCGGAGAGATGAGCGTGCTCGAGGACCTGCCCCGCACCGCGTCCGCGCGTGCCAAGACGGACGTGGAGCTCGTCAAGATCAACGGCGCCATGTTCGACACGATGTTGAAGAGCAACACCGAGATCGCGGTCCGCATGATGCGCAAGCTCTCCCGGCGCCTGCGCGAAGTCACCGCGATGCTCGAGGAGGCTCTTGGACGCCGCGTCGCGGAGGAAGAGCGGCCGCCTGCCCCGCCCGTCGAGGAAGAAAAACCGCCGCCGCGCAAGCCGGCCGCATCGCGAGAGAAGGTCGTGCCCCAGGGCGACATTTGCCGGCTGATTTCCAGCGACGGCCAGACCGAGTTCTTCATGAACCGCGAGGGAGACACGCTGGTTGGACGCGCCGATCCCGTCACCGGCATCACGCCCGACGTCGACCTCTCTCCGCTCGATCCTCAGCGCTCCACGTCGCGACGGCACGCGAAGGTCTACCAGCTCGCCGGTCACTTCTACGTGATGGAGGAAATCGGCGTCATGAACGGCACCTTCGTCAACGACACGCGGCTGGCCACCGGCGCGCCCGTGGCGATTCAGAACGGCGACACATTGAAATTCGGCCTGGTGGCTCTGACCTTCCAGGACTCGAAGGCGTAACACCGTTTCTCCTCGACCCTCGCGCGCTCCGACCGCGCCGCCTGCCGCTCCCGGGCCCCTTTCCCTGCGAGACCCCGTGTCCCGCCTGGCCGGTCTCGGCACCGCCCGAGCGGCCGCCCTGGCGGCGGACGGGATTCGGTCCGTCGGGGACTTTCTTCTTCGATTGCCTTTTCGCTACGAAGACCGGCGCCATTACGGGACGATCTCGGCCCTTTCGGCGGGTCAGCCGGCGACCGTGATGGCGCGGCTGACGGGAGTCCGCTCCGCTCGCATGCGACGCGGGCTCTTTCGCGTCGAGGCGATCGCCGACGATGGGACCGGCGCGGTGCGCGTCGTCTGGCACAACCGCTACGCCTCCTTCGCGGAGGCGCTCTCGTCCGGCCGCCCCGTCATTCTTTACGGGGCAGCGGCAGTCACGCCCCGCGGCGAAACGCGTCTGGAAAACCCCGAGACCGAGATCGTGCGGCCGGGCGAGGAGGCGGATCCTCTTCATTCCGGCCGGATCGTCGGGATCTATCACCGGATCGGAGGAATCGCGCCAAGGGCCTGGCGGACGCTCGCGCGCCGCGCGCTGGATGGAATCACGCCGGATTTCGCGGCGGCGACTTCGGCTGCCGCCGCACGCGCCGCTCTCGAGCAGGCGCATTTCCCGGAAACTTTCGAGAGCGCGGACGCGGGCAGGCGCGCGCTCGCCGGCGAGGAGCTGCTGGTTCTGGCGGCGGGCATCGAGGAGAAGCGTGCGCGCCTGAAGGAGCGGCGAGGACGCGTCATCGCCGCGGATGACACGATCCGCCGGACAGCGCGGGAGGTCCTGCCGTTTCGGCTGACGGGCGCCCAGAAGAGGACCCTCCAGGAGATCACCGCTGACCTCGCCTCGGGACGAGCCATGGCGCGGCTGCTCCAGGGGGACGTCGGCAGCGGAAAGACGATCGTCGCGGGGCTGGCTTTTCTCCTGGCCGCTCGAAACGGCCGGCAAGGAGCCTTGATGGCCCCGACCGAGATTCTGGCGGAGCAGCACGCCGCGACGCTGGCTTCCTGGATGGAAAAGGCGGGAGTTCGTCTGGGCCTGCTGACCGGCCGCGTGCGGGGCCGCCCCCGCCGGATGCTCCTAGAAGCTCTCGCCGACGGCCAGATCGACCTGCTGATCGGCACGCATGCTCTGATCGAAGCGCCTGTCCGGTTTCGCGACCTCGCCCTCGTGGTCGTGGACGAGCAGCACCGCTTCGGTGTCGCCCACCGGGCCACGCTGTTCGGCAAGGGCGCGTTCCCGCATGTGCTCGTCATGACCGCCACCCCCATCCCGCGCTCGCTCGCGTGGGCCATTTACGGAGAGCTGGACGTCTCGGTTCTCGACGAAAAGCCTCCCGGCCGCCGCGCGGTCGTGACGCGAGTGCGGGAAGAGTCCGCTCGCGACCGGGTCTACCGGTTTGCCGCGGAGAGGGTGCGGGCGGGGGAGCGTGTCTACGTCGTCGTGCCGGCAATCGAAGAGGGGGAGCGAGAGATCGCAGCCACGCGCGAGACGGCCGCTCGCGTCGCCTCGGCCGCGCCGGGCGTCTCGGTCGCAACGCTGCACGGGCGGATGCCAGCCGCTGAACGGGCGCGCGTCCTGGGAGAGTTTGCCGCGGGCCGGGTCGGTGTTCTCGTGGCGACAACGGTGGTCGAGGTCGGCGTCGACGTGCCGGAGGCCACATTCATGGTCATCGAGAACGCGGAGGTCTTCGGCCTCGCGCAACTCCACCAGCTGCGGGGGCGCGTCGGCCGCAGCGAGCGGCCTTCCTGGTGCGCCCTGATCGTCGGAGAGGATGCAAGCGACGAGGCCCGGTCGAGGCTGGCCGTGCTCGAAGAGACATCGGATGGATTCCTGATCGCCGAGAAGGATCTCCAGGCGCGCGGCCCGGGGGATCTGCTCGGCAGCCGCCAGTCCGGCCTCGCCGCGATGCGTGTCGCCGACCCGGTGCGCGATCTGGCGCGCCTCGGAGAGGCGAGACGGGTGGTGCTGGAGCGGATGACGAGAGGGGAGAGGATCGTCAGTGATTTGTTTGGGTACCCTTGATGCGGACGGGGAGACTGGGGGACAGGGGGACTGGGGGAAAGAGACGACTGAACGTCCTTTCCCGTCCCCCCGACCCCCCGTCACCCCGTCACCCCGTCACCCCGTCTATGCCTGACCGGCACGGGGTTCCAGTCGATGCGTGGTAAATAGAACTCCACGGAGGTCCAATTGAAAGTCCTCGTTACCGGCGGAACCGGCTTTGTCGGGACGCACATGGTCAACGGCCTGCTGCGGCGTGGGCACGCCGTGACCGTCCTCGCGCGCGAACCCGAATCGACTCGAAACCGCTACAACAAACCCGTCGAAACCAGCGCGGGAAACGTGCTGGACCCCCGATCCCTCGAGGCCGCCTTCCGCGGCCAGGACGCGGTCGTCCATCTGATCGGCATCATTTCCGAGAAGGGAGACCAGACCTTCGACCGGATGCATCGGGTCGCGACCGAAAACGTCGTGGCCGGGATGAAGGCGGCCGGGGTCGGCCGGCTGCTTCACATGAGCGCGATGGGGGCCTCCGAAGATGCACCGTCGGAGTATGGCCGGACGAAGGCGGCGGGGGAGCGCGCAGTCAAGGGCTCCGGCCTGGACGCCACGATCTTCCGCCCCTCGATCATCTTTGGTCGCGGCGACGGATTCGTCTCTCTCCTGGCGCCCATCGTGAAGTACAACCCTCTCTTCATTCCTGTTATCGGCGACGGTCAGACGCGCTTTATGCCAGTTTCGGTATACGACGTGGCGCGCGTCTTCGCCGATACTCTGGAGAAGCCCGAGACGATCGGAAAGACGTTCGAGGTCGGAGGACCTGCCACGTTCACGCTCGACGAGCTCTACCGCGAGATCGCGATCGTGGTCGGCGTGCCGCGAAAGCGGCTGATTCACTTCCCGCTCTGGTGGGGGAAGTTCCTGGCCTCGGTATTCGAGCGGGCCGCCCGGTGGGGATGGATCGAGAAGCCTCCTTTGACGCGAGATCAGTTGAAGAGCCTCTCGCGGGACAATGCCGCGGACATCTCCGAGACCGTGCGGGTCTTCGGTCCCGAATGGAGGCAGCTGCGCTCGGGTCTGCGCGAGTACCTCCACGGCGCCATGAAACATGACCCCCGATCCGGATTCGGAAGCGAAGTGGACCTGGAGCCGGTGAAGGTGATCCGGATTCGATAGGTCGGAACAGTCGGTAGTCAGTAGTCAGTAGTCGGTAGCGAATTCGCTCCGAAACTACCGACTATCGACTACCGACTACTGACTCGGCTTTACTTCGGCTCGTCCTTCTCCTTCGAGAGCCGATAGCCCGCCTGCTGCGCCTCGGCCTCGGTCATGTATTTCCCGTGCACCGTCTTGCCGTACCACCGGTCTCCTTCGCGGTGATAGATCTTCGTGTCCAGGTTGACCCAGACCATTCCCTTGGACGGGGGCGCCTGGTAGGGAGCCGTGGAAGCGGTGCTTTCGGTCGAGGAAGACCGCGCGCTCTTGGATTTCGACTCGGCGGCGGGAGCGGACTCCGTCCGCGCCGCGGGACTCGGGGCGCCCGGGGGAACCGGGGCGGACGACGCGGAGGTCGAAGACGATCGGGAACTCGGCCTCTGGGAAACGGTCACGAGCGGCCCGATCTTTTCCATCGTTTTCTTCGACACGCCCGCCCGAGACAGGTCCTCTACGGATGAATAGGGGCGCTTCGCGATGATCTTTTCGGCAGTCTTCGAGCCGACTCCGGGCAGCGCTTCGAGCTCCTTCTCGCTGGCTGTGTTGATGTCGACCTTCGTCCCTGAGGCTGCGCTCGAAGAGGCCGCCGTTTTCTTGTCGGACTTCTTCGTCTCCTCGGCGGCTTTCGAGGTCTTCTCCGACTTCTTGGCTTCGGCCTTGGTTTCCTTTGTCGCGGCCCGAGACGACGCCGCGGAACCAGCAGTCACGTGCGAGCGAAGCTTGTCGATCGTCTTTGCCGAGAGACCCGCCTTCGAGAGCTCATCGACCGAGCCGTACGGGCGGTTCGCAACAATCTTTGCCGCGGTGGCCTTGCCGACTCCCGGGAGCGCCTCGAGGTCTTTCTCCGAAGCGCTGTTGAGATCGACCTTGCCCGCCGATTTCGATGCCGCAGCCATGCCGACCGTGAGACTGAACAAGAAGAGGCTCGCCGCCGCGAGCCGGGAGGCCAACTTACGAATCCTCATTTTTCCCTTCCTTCCTGAAGGCATGGGGCCTTCAGCCGCCCACCCCTCCGAGAGGGGAGAATACGACAGGGACGATCGCCATATCCGTGCCAATGCGACAAAAGAAACGCGCCTTTCGGCGCGTGGAGAAAAGAGGGGAGGAGAAGCCGCTCAATTCCCGGCGGGCCCTCCCTTTCGGAGTCGGATGGTGCCGGAGCTCGTCCGGATGACGATGCGCGGCCCGCCGCCGTTCAAGGAGCCAGATCCGCGCGACTCGGCGTTCTTGCGCGTCACGGCGATTTCCGGAAACTCGGAGCGGATGAAGGCTTCGGAGGGGTCGCTGCAGTCGGTGACCTGGAGATCCACCTCCGCGTGGACATCGGCGGGCAGTGTCAGGGTGACATCTCCTCCGCCGTTGCGGATCGAGATGCCCCCGCGGGGTTCCCGCGAGAGGACCGCGACTCGGACGTCGCCGCCGTCTGTCCGGGCTTGAAACCCTCCGCCGACGGCCTTGACCAAGATGTCGCCGCCTCCGGTGCGCAGATCCGCGACGCCGCCGATGCGCTCGATCCGGACGTCTCCTCCGGAGGTCTCGACCACCGCCGCTCCCCCGACCGCTCCCGCGCGAACATCGCCCGCGTCGGTATGGGCTCTCAGATCCCCGGAGACGGGCCCGACCGTGATGTCGCCGCCGGAAGTCTTCAACTCGGCGGCGGCTCCGGCCGAGCCGACGTGGATCTCGCCGGAGTTCGTCACGATCTTGACCCGCCCGCTGACGCGGCCGAGCTTGTAGCCTCCCCCTCCCGCGGTCGCCAGGAAGTCGCCTGTCACGTCTCCGCGCACGACCGAGAAGTCCTCGTCGCCGGCCAGCGCCGGTGAGACGCGAACAATCGGCCGCGGAGCGACCACCGGGGCCGCGGGAGCCTCCGGGGCCGCCGGCCGCGGAACGATCACGGGGGAGACGCGGACCTGGACGCGAGGAACTTCCACGGTAAAAGAACGCCGCGGAGAGACGAGCGGCTTCGCTTCGCTCTCGCTGGTTCCGGCGGCGAGAAGAGTGATCGATCCGTTCAAGGTGGAGAGCCGCAGACGCGCCCCTCCTTGCCCGATCGAGCCTTTGTAGGAGTTGCCGGGCGCGACGATACGCATGCGGCGCATTTCCCGCTGCGCTTCGCGCACCTCGGACTCCACCTCCTTCATCGACTCCTCGATCTCTTTTTCGATCTCTTTCAAGTCCACGACCGTGTCCTCGCCATCCTTCTCGACCATCACCGTGCGATGGTGGGGATGGACCCGGTTCATGGCAGGCCCCCGCCGGGAGGCAGGCTCGTCCCCTTCGGGCTCCGGCTGCGCCGGCAGCGGGAAGGTCGAGGCGATCGTACCGTTCATGGTCGAAGCCGAAAGCTCGAACTTCGACTCCTTCGGAAGCGTCACGAGCACCGCTCCGTTGACCGTTTTGGCCTGGATCGACGCGGCTGCGGGAAGGATCGTGAGGGCCAGCTCCACTCTCCCGTTGACGCTTCCCGCGGAGACGGACTGGCGCGCACCCTGGACTCGGACGCCGCCGTTCACGCTCTGCGCGTCGAGCTCGCCGTCGAGACGGTCGGCGCGGACATCGCCGTTGACCGTGTGAAGGAGAGCATGAACTCCGGGTGGCACGACGATCTCGTATTGCGCGGTGATCTTGCACTCCCGGCAGCGCGGCGACCGCATCCGCTCGCCCCCGGACCGCCATCGATACGGCCGGCCCATTTCGCTCTCCGGCCATTGGGTGTCGAGCGACAACTCCTCGCCGTCGCGCGATTGCGCGATTCGGGTGGCGCGCAGCAGCTCGTCCGCCCGGCTCTGGGTCGGGGCCGTGACGACAACGGTCACGACAGCGGAGAACTCGCGGCCCGGCGTCGCCACGATGTCCCCGGAGATGTTGTCGATCCGCAGGCGCGCGCCGGAGGAGAGCGTCGCATGGAATCGGTCCGTGCGCTTGGCCTGAGCGTTCTCGCCCCGCGCCGCCGCCGCCAGACACATCAGGAGAAGTCCAGCGACGAGCGGGACCCACAACGCCGCGCTCCGATCGCGCCGCGAACGTACCGAGGTCTGAAGCTCTTTTTGTGTCATCAGCGAAAGAGACGCCGCAACACCGTCGAAGTTACAAGCATCGACGGGGAGAGCTGTCGACTGTCGACTGTCAACTGTCGACTCCATTTAGAACTCCATCGCCTTCAACGCCGACGCGGCCCGGGCTCGGACGAACCCGTTTTCCGAGGGATCGAACGCCTTTTCCCGCAAGGACTCGATCGTGCGTTCGTCCGCCGGTGCTTGCCGCGCCGCCGCGGCGAGAGCCTCCACTGCCGTGAGCCTCACGGCCGGGTTGCGGTCCTTGGCCAGAGCGTCGAGCAGCGCGCTGCGGATCTCGGGGGTCATCGGGAAGCCGGCCAGCGCGCTGGCCGCCTTCTTCCGCACTCCCGGATTGTCGTCCTTTTTCAGGGTGGCGGTCAGCGCGCGAACGATCTCGAGCGAGACCGTCTTGTTTCCCGAGCCGTAGTGCGACGAGACCAACTCGATGGCCTGAGATTTCTCCCCGGAAGTCTGCGTTCCGCGCGAGACGAGATAGGCGAGCAGGCTGGCAACCGCGGGGTCCTCCGGCCGGCCCACGACCGTCCGGCGCCCGGTCACGTCGAAGGAGACAGCGACGCGTCCCGCCTGGTCCGCGGGGCGGTAGGACACGTTGGAAACCGTCTCATTGGCCGCGAGTGAGCCGGCTTCCTGAACGGCCGGTTTGCCCGGGCGGGCGACTCCTCGGTAGCCATGCGCGAGCCAGCCTGCCCCGACCGCGACCAGGAGCGCCGCGGCCTGCGCGGCCAGGCGTTGCCAGCGCGGACGCGGCCGAAAGGCCCGAATCCGCGCGCGGGTCATTTCGTCCTCGAGAAGGGCCAGTGTGCCGAGCCGGAAGTCTTCGGTCATCTCCGCATCCCGGTCGACGCCGAGCGTCTGCCAGGAGTCCTCGATTCGGGCGAGCTCCGCGCGGCAGCCCGCGCAGGCCTCCAGGTGCGCTTCGAGGTCTCCGCGCCGGGGCTGCGAGATCTGTCCCGTCAGCCGGTCGATCGCGTATTCCGTCAGTTCGCGGCATTCCATGTGGCTTCTCCTTCGGCAAAACGCAATTTCAGAGTCTCGACCGCGCGGAAGATCCGAGTCTTCACCGCCCCGACCGAAATCCCCAGGACGGTGGCGATCTCGGCATAAGGGAGCCCGTGATAGCGGGCGAGGACGAGCGCCTCCCGCTGCTCCGGCGACAAGAGAGCGAGCGCCGCGCGCACGGCCTCTCGCTTCTCCCGGTCCATGAGCCGCCGTTCGATCCCCTCGCCGCGTTGCGCGGGCTCCGGAACCGCTTCCAGAGGGACGACGGTTGCCCTCCGTTCGCGACGTCTCCGGTCGCGACACGCGTTGGCCGCGATCGCAAAGAGCCAGGAAGCGACTTCCGCTCGCCCGTCGTACTGATGCGCCCTCGAGATCACTTTGACGAAGACCTCCTGCGTCACTTCTTCCGCCGTCGACCGATCGGCCAGAAGTCTGTCGGAGAAGCGGAGGAGCGCGGGTCCATAACGTTCAAAGAGCTCCGCCGCCCCCTCCGTGTCGCCACGGCGGATCCGCTCGAGAAGCCTCCGGTCGTCCGCCGGTCCGGTTCCCGCGCTAGTCATCGTCCGTTCGGCACGGCACTAGGGGAGACGCCCCCGAGGTACAAAGGTTTCGCCTGCCGGACCTGAAGACTGGGTTTGGCGTCAAAATCGACGAATCTGCCCAACTCCATTTCACCGTATGATCTACGAAACGCCGGTCGGTCCGTTTCACTGGTTTCGAAGGAGGGGAGATGAGCAGTGTGCTCGCCACAGGGAGCCCGAGCCGCGCGGACGCCCTGGAGCGGACGCGGCAGAGGCTGGGACCGCTGTTCCGGGAGAATCAGGTCCTGGGGCGCCGCAACGCGATCGGCTGCGTGGCGCTGGAGATCACACAGCGCTGCAACCTCGACTGCACCCTTTGCTACCTGTCGGAGAACTCGGAGCGGGTCAAGGATGTGCCTCTTCCGGAGGTCTTCCGCCGGATCGACGAGATTGCCGCCCACTTTGGCGCCCCCACGTCCGTGCAGATTACCGGCGGGGATCCGACTCTCCGCGAGCGCCGGGAGCTCGTAGCGATTGTGCGGCGCGTCCGGGAGCGAGGCCTCCTGCCGACCTTGATGACCAACGGCATCCTCGCCACACGCGACATGCTGCAGGAGCTCGCTTCCGCGGGCCTGAACGACGTGGCCTTCCACGTGGATCTCACCCAGGAGCGCAAGGGTTACGCGACCGAGGCGGATTTGAACGCGGTGCGGCGCGAGTACATCGAGCGGGCGCGCGGGATCCCGATCGCCGTCATCTTCAACACGACCGTCTGCCGCGAGAACTTCGATGAGATCCCCGACCTGATCCGCTTCTTCCGGCGCCACGCCGACGTGGTCGGAATGGGCTCTTTCCAGCTCCAGGCCGACACGGGGCGCGGAGTGCTCCGCGAGCGCGACCGCGTGATCTCGCTCGAGACCGTGCGCCAAAAGATCGGGGAAGGCGCCGAGACCGGAATCTCGTGGGACACGGTTCTGATCGGGCACCCCGCCTGTCACCGGATCGGAATTACGCTGGAGGCCAACGGCCGGCTGTACGACTTGAACGACGATCCCGCCTTCTTCAACCGCTTCCTGACCGATTTTCAGCACGTGATGCTCGACCGGCGCTATCCGCGTCAGGCCGCCGGGGCGCTCGTGAAGGAAGCGCTTCGCGATCCGGCCTGGATCGGACGCGCGCTGCGGTTCTTCCTTCCCAAGATCTGGAAGATGAGGCGAGACCTCATCGCCGCGCGCGGCCGCGTGCACAAGCTCTCCTTCTTCGTGCAGAACTTCATGGACGCCTCCGCGCTCGAGCCGGAGCGGATCCATGCCTGCTCCTTCATGGTCATGACCGCGGACGGGCCCATCTCGATGTGCGCGCACAACGCGCGCCGCGACGAGTTCATCTTGAAGCCATTGGCGGTGGAAACGGAAGGCGGACGCGCTCTCTGGAATCCTTTGTCTGGATCGATGCTGCCGGTGATTCAGAACGCAGTCGGTAGTCAGTAGTCGGTAGTCGGTAGGTGGGACGAGCCTTGCCCGGACTACCGACTACGGACTATCGACTACCGACTCTCTAAGGGAGAAAAGAAAATGAGAAAGAACCCCTGGCTCCTCGCCATGCTCCTGCTCTCCAGCGCCTGCGCGTCGCGCGTCGCTCCGCCGGCAATGCCGGCGCCGGATGCCGCGACGGCCCAGAAGGCCTGGGCGAACCACCTGTCGCGCTTTGTCGACGAGAAAGGAAGGATGGACTTTCAGGGTATGGCGCAGAGCCCGTCCGATCTGGAGACTTATCTGGCCAGGGTTGCCGAAACCTCCCCGGAGTCGTTCTCGACGCGGGAGGCAAAGCTCGCCTATTGCATCAACACCTACAACGCGGTCGCGATGTACGACATCATCAAGTCCAACTTCCCGCCCGATCTGGACAACGTCAAGGTCACGTTCTTCTACAAGAACCGTTTCGAGATCGGCCGCCGTTACACCTCTCTCTACGACGCCGAAAAC
>JBKPDV010000152.1:0-10300 GCA_046728075.1 Acidobacteriota bacterium
TCGGACCCGGTTGCAGCTCATGCAGAACGGCCGGCTGATCGAGGCGATCAGGCCGATTCGCCCGCCGCCGTCGAGGTAGTCGTAATCGACGGCCGGGGCCCTCGGGTCCTGGTCGAGCGTGGGGGCCAGCGGACCGATCCCGTGCATGAGCCGGTCGAGGATCTCGGCCGCGAAGAGGACCTTGTCCCGCTCCCAGTGGGGATACTGTTGGCGAATTCGCCCTTGGTCGTCTGGAGTCGCAGTTTCCCCTTTACAAAGGCACCCATCTTACCCAAACTCCTGCCTATCGACTGCTGATGCAAATTCGCCAACAGTATCCAGTGGTTGTCGGCGTCGAGCGGCATGTACTCGATGAACCGCAGCTCCAGGCCGTGCTCGCGCGCGAACCGGCCGAGCGGCACCACGTCGTCCTCGGTCACGCCCTTGATCGCGACCGCGTTGACCTTCACCGGGTCGAAACCGGCCGCCCTGGCGGCGAGGATGCCCTCGATCACTTGCTCGAACCCGGTCCGGCGCGTCAATTCCTGGAACTTGGCCGGGTCCATTGTATCGAGGCTGACGTTGATCCGTCGCAGGCCAGCATCCCAGAGCGCCCGGGCCATCGGGGCGAGTAAGATGCCGTTGGTCGTCAGCCCGAGATCCTTGACCCCCGGGATCGCGGCGAGCTTCGCGACCAACTTCGGCAATTCCCGGCGCACCAGCGACTCGCCCCCGGTCAGGCGGACTTTCTCGATCCCCAACGTCGTCGCGACTCGGACGAACCGCTCGATCTCCTCGAAGCTCAAGACGCTCTGCCGCGGCAGGAACTCGACCGTCTCGGGCATGCAGTAGACGCAGCGGATGTTGCAGCGGTCGGTCACGCTGATCCGCAGGTTATTTATGGACCCGGCCGAACGAGCCGATCAGGCGGTGGGCGTGGGACGTCATAAAGGCGCTTCGGGTCCGTCAATCATCCATGGGGCGCGTATTTTTCAGGTGATCTGGTCTGATCGGGCCACCTCGGGACTTGGGCCCATCACGCCGTCAGGAGGAGACCTCGGCGTTCAGGAGCGGGCCGACCGGCTCCGGGAGCTTCGCCCCCGCCAGGCCGCCCTGGCCGACGAAGACGCCCTCCCAGGCGCGGCTGACGTAGACCAACGCCGCGGCACAGCCGACGCCGACCAGGGCGAAGGTCAGGAAGCCGCCCCCGAAGCTGCCGGTCCATTGCTTCAGCCCGCCCAGGAGGTTCGGCAGGAAGAAGCCGCCGAGGCCCCCCGCGGCGCCGACGATGCCGGTGATCACGCCGATCTCGTCGGGGAAGCGCTGCGGGACGAGCTGGAAGACGGCGCCGTTGCCCATCCCGAGAAGCCCCATGCCCGCGAACAGCAGCAGCGTGCCCCAAGCGAGGGGCGGCAGGGCCGACAGGCCCAGCATCGCCACGCCCACGCCCAGATAGAGCACCGTCAGCATCCGGATGCCGCCGAACCGGTCGGCGAGATGGCCGCCGAGCGGGCGGAGGAACGAGCCGGCGATCACGCACAGCGTGGCGAAGTTGCCGGCCTGCACCTTGGTCAGCCCATACTGGTCGTGGAAGAAGATGTTCAGGAAACTGGCCAGGCCGACGAAGCCGCCGAAGGTGACCGCGTAGAACAGGCAGAACCACCAGGTGTCGCGCTGCCCGAGCACCGCCGCGTAGGCGGCCAGGGGCTTAGGCGCCGGCTGCTGGGGGCTGTCCTGGGCGAAGAGCGCGAACAAGACCAGGGTGAGCAGGACCGGCACCAAGGCCAGGCCGAAGACGGCGTGCCAACCGAGCCACTCTGCCAGGCGCGGGCCGAAGAAGGTGGCCAGCGCCGTGCCGCTGTTGCCGGCGCCAGCGATGCCCATCGCCAGCCCCTGGTACTGGGGCGGATACCAGCGACTGGCCAGCGGCAGCGCGGCGGCGAAGCTGGCCCCGGCTACGCCCAGGAGCAGGCCCACCAGCAGGACCTTGCCGAAGCTGTCGGCCCAGAGCCACCCCAGCAGCAGGGGGACGAGTGTCAAGGCCAGGCCCAACAGGCCAGTCCGGCGGGCCCCGATGTGGTCGGTCAGCAGGCCCAGGACCAGGCGGAGCACCGCCCCGCCGAGCAGGGGGACCGCCACCATCAGCCCCTTTTGGGAGGCAGACAGGCCGAAGTCGGGGACGATCGAGTTGGCCAGCGCGCCCAGCAGCACCCAGACCATGAAGCTGATGTCGAAGTAGAGGAACGCGCAACCCAAGGTCGGCAGGTGGCCGGCGCGGCGGAAATCGTGGAGATTCATCGGGAAGAGCCTCCGGGGATATCGTCAGATCATGGTAAATTCGAGCGGGACACTGGTTCCACCCGCGAGGTTGCACCCCTTGAACAACGAGGTTCACCCTGACCTCGTTTCCAATAAAACCGAGCGCGATTGAGCCGCCTTCGATGCCCGACCACTCCCTCCAGATCGGCCCAGCGAGCGGGAACACCGCGAAGGTTTGTCTCCGGTCTCTCTGGCGGCAGTCGGTCAGCGGTTGGACCCGCTTGACGATCCGGGGGTATTCGGCTCCGACGACCACCGTTCACGTGCACTGGACGACGCAAGGCGGGTGGCTCCGGAGCAACTCCTCGAGTTCCCCTTCAGCCGGGAGCTCGAGATAGACCGCGTCGGCCTCGACTTTGACCGGAAACACGCGAACCTGGTAGTTTTCTCCGGACAAGCACTCCCCCGACTCGAGAGAGAACGTCTTCTTGTGGAGGGGGCACGCGACTTTGGGGGCGCCGTTTTGATCGCCGATGATGCCACGTGACAGCACCATCTCCTTCTTGTGCGGGCACATGTTCTGGCAGGCGAACCACTCGCCGCGGCTCTCGAACCGGAACACGGCGATCTGGGACTGGCCATGCTTAATGCAGCACCCGCCATCAACCGGGAAGTCCGACACCTTGCCGACCTTCACCCATTCCGTTCGAAGAGCACGTTGCACCTCTCCGTTGGCCTGCCCCAGGGGCGATTTGAGCTGATTGAGCGGGACGAAGTCCGACGGCCAATCAGCGGGCCGCCGTTGAGCCCGCTCGGTCACGAATTCGACGCACGACTCCGTCTCATCCGTGTTGGCGAACTGCTGGAAGAGCTGCCGCCTCTCGGGGTCGTTGACGACCTCCTTCCACTCGCACCTGTAGGTATCGACGAGGAACTGCACCTGCTTCTCCAGCTCCTCGCAGATGCCGAGTCGATCATTGATGATGACATCCCTCAGATACTCGATGCCGCCCTCCATCTTCTCGAGCCAGACCGACGTTCGCGTCAGCCGGTCGGCCGTCTGGATGTAGTACATGATGAATCGATCGATGTACTTGATGGCGGTCTCCTCGTCGAGGTCGGCCGCGAGCAGGTCGGCGTGGCGGGGGTTCGCGCCGCCATTGCCGCAGACGTAGAGGTTCCAGCCCTTCTCGGTGGCGATCAGGCCGAAGTCCTTGCCCTGGGCCTCGGCACATTCGCGCACGCAGCCGGAGACCGCCGCCTTGAGCTTGTGGGGCGCCCGGACGCCGCGATAGCGCAGCTCGACCCGCACGGCGAAGCCGACGGAGTCCTGGACGCCGTAGCGACACCAGGTCGTGCCGACGCAGCTCTTGACGGTGCGCATCGCCTTGCCGTAGGCATGGCCGCTCTCGAAGCCGGCGTTGACGAGGTCCTCCCAGATCTCGGGCAGGCGATGCACCGGCGCCCCGAACAGGTCGACGCGCTGGCCGCCGGTGATCTTGGTGTAGAGCCCGTATTTCTTGGCGACCTGCCCCAGGACGATCAGCTTCTCGGGCGTGATCTCACCGCCGGGGATGCGCGGGACGACGGAGTACAGCCCGCCGCGCTGGATGTTGGCCAGGAACCGATCGTTCGTGTCCTGGAGCGTGGTGTGGTCCATCACGTTCTCGTTCCACAGGCTGGCGAAGATCGAAGCGACGGCCGGCTTGCAGATCTCACAGCCGTGCCCCCGGCCGTGGCTGGCGATCAGGTCGTCGAATGTCTTGATCCGCTTGATCTTGACGATCTGGAACAGCTCCTGGCGGGTGTACGGGAAGTGCTCGCAGAGGTGATTATTGACCTTCTTGCCGGCCGCCGCCAACTCGGCCTTGAGCAGGTCGGTGACCAGAGGCACGCAGCCGCCGCAGCCGGTGCCGGCCCTGGTGCACGTCTTGACCTCGGCGAGCGTGGTGAGCCCTTGGTCGCGAATGGCCTGGCAGATCTGTACCTTGCTGACGTTGTTGCACGAGCAGACCTGGGCGCCGTCGGCCATCGCGCCGAGCATGCCGGCCCCGGCCGCCTGGCCCTCCCTCTTGCCGAGCAGTAGCTCGCCGGGGGTGATCGGCAGGGGGCCGGGGCCCCTGTAGTGCATCAGGAGCGTGCTGTAGTCGGAGGCGTCGCCGACCAGGATGCCGCCGAGGAGCCGGGTGCCGTCGAGGTTGAACACGAGCTTTTTGTAGATCCCCCGGAATGGGTCCTCGAAGGTAATGGCCCGCTTCGTCGCCTCGTCCGCCAGGCAGTCTCCGAAGCTCGCGACATCGACGCCCATCAGCTTGAGCTTAGTGGAGAGGTCGGCGCCGATGAACATCCGGCGCTGGCCGGTGAGGTTGGCCGCCAGGACGTCCGCCATCTCGTAGCCGGGCGCCACCAGCCCGTAGATCATGCCCCGGTGCAGCGCGATCTCCCCGATGGCGAAGATGTCGGGGTCGCTCGTTTGCAGGAAGTCATCCACGACCACGCCGCCGCGCGGGCCGACCGCGAGCCCACAGGCTCGGGCCAACTCGTCGCGCGGCTTGATCCCCGCTGAGATGACCACCATGTCCACATCGATCCGGCCGCAGTCGGCGAACTCCATCCCCTCGACCTTGCTGTTGCCCAGGATCGCCTTGGTGTTCTTGTTCAGGTGGACGCGGACCCCGAGGTCCTCGATCTTGCGGACCAGCAGTTGCGAGCCGGCCTCATCGACCTGGCGCGGCATCAGCCGGGGGGCGAACTCGACGACGTGCGTCTCCAGCGACAGCTCGTAGACCGCCTTCGCCGCCTCCAGCCCGAGCAGGCCGCCGCCGACGACCGCTGCCCGCTCCGCCTGCTGCGCGTAGGCGATGATCCGTTCCAGGTTCTCGATCGTCCGGTAGACGAAGACCCCCTTCTTGTCCACCCCCGGGATCGGCGGGACGAACGGGGCCGAGCCGGTCGCTAGCACAACCAGGTCGTAAGGGATCTCCCGCCCCCGCTCCGAGCGGACCACCCGGCGCTCGCGGTTGATGGCCGTGGCCTTGTCGCCGACGAAGAGGGTGATCCCGTTGTCCGAATACCACTCGTTCCGGGCCAGCATCAGGGGCTCGGGGTCGCGGTACGTGAAGTACTTCGTCAGGTTGACGCGGTCGTAAGCCGGGCGCGGCTCCTCGCAGAATGTCACGATCTGGTAATCCCGATCGACATCGTTCGCAACCAGGCGCTCGCAGAACCGATGGCCGACCATCCCATTGCCGATCACGACCACGGTCTTCCGATCAGAGCACGTATTGCGATAAAGTATTATCATATTATAATCCCACAATTATTCTGATTCATATAAATCGTTCATCTCAGTGGGAGCGCAGGGTCTCCCAGTGCCTGAGCAGGCGGACCCGGACCGCGCACGCCTTGTAGGAGGGCTGTTTCGAGTAGGGGTCGAAGGCCGGGTGCGTCAACTGGTTAACGACCTCGTAGTGCATGGGGATGAAGACCTGGCCCGGCCGGACCGCGTAGGTAACGGCCGCCTTGGCCCGGATCTTCCCCCGGGGCGATTCGACGAGCACCATCTGGTTGGGCCGGACGCCCAGCGCCCGCGCGTCCTCGGGGTTGATCTCGACGTAGACCTTCTGCGGGGCGAGCTTGCGGAGGATGGCCGACTTCTTGGTACGGGTTTGCGTGTGCCACTGTGCGACCGAGCCCCGCCCCGTCAGCAGCAGCAACGGGAACTCGTGGCTCGGGGGCTCGGGCATCGGCCGGGGCGGCTCGAACAGGAACCGCGCCCTCCGGTCCGGGTGATAAAACGCTCCGTCCTCGAACAGCCGGCGCTCGTGGCCGGTCGGCTCGGCCCCCTCGGGATAGGGCCACTGGATACCCCCGCGCTCGTCGAGCATCCGATAGTCCTCGATCCCCGTGATGTCGCAGGGCTGGCCCCGCGACAGCTCCTTGAGGATCTGGAAGACCACCTCGGGGTCGGTCCAGCGCTCGAACATCGCCTCGCAGCCCCAGACGCGGGCGATCAACTTGAAGATTGCGAAGTCGGCGAGTGCCTGCCCCGGAGCGCGGGCCACCTTCTTGATCAGCCCGATCCGACGCTCCGAGTTGATCAGGGTCCCTTCTTTCTCGCCCCAGGCGGCCGCCGGCAAGAGCAGGTCGGCGTGCTGCGCGGTCTCCGTCGTCGTGTACATCTCCTGCACGACCAAGAAGTCGAGCCGCTCCAACAGTTCGTGCAGATCGCCCTGATGGATCCAGGAATGCGCGGGGTTGGTGGCGATGACCCAGAGGCCCTTGATCGCACCGGTGCGGATGCCCTCGATGATCTCGGGGTAAGACCAACTGTTCCGGTCGGGGATCCGGGCGGCGTCGATGCCGAGGATGTCAGCGACCTTGCGGCGGTGATCCGGGTTGAGGAAGTCGTGCCCGCCGAGCAGGTTCGTCGTGTTGCTGAACAGCCGAGAGCCCATCGCGTTGCACTGGCCGGTGATCGAGTTGGCCCCTGTGCCGGGCCGGCCGATGTTGCCGGTCAAGAGTGCCAGGTTGATCAGGCTCTGCGCCGTGCGAACCCCTTCGTAGCTCTGGTTGACCCCCATCGTCCACCAGAACGAGACCCGATCGCCCTCGTGGATGGCCCGCGCGAACTCGACGACCTCGCGCTCGCTGAGACCGGTGAACTTGGTGACCCGGTGCATCGGGTAATCGAAGAGGAATTCCTTGAACTCCTCGAACCCTGTCGTGTGCTCGTCGAGGAACGCGCGGTCGATCCAGCCCTCGCGGATCAGGAGGCGGGCGATGCCGTAGAAGAGGGTCAGGTCCGACTTGGGCCGGGGCGCCAGGTGCGTCGTGGCAGCCATCGCCGTCTCGGTTTTGCGGGGATCGACGACGATGATCCGGGGCTGATGCGGGTTCCGGCAGACGCGCTCCCAGAGGATCGGGTGGGCGATGCAGAGGTTTGCCCCGACCAAGACGATGACGTCCGCCTCCTCGAAGTCGCGGTAGGTGTAAGGCGGAGCATCGAAGCCGAACGCCTGCTTGTAGGCGACGACGGCCGAGGCCATGCACTGCCGGGTGTTGCCGTCGCCGTGCACAATCCCCATGCCGAACTTGGCCAAGGCCCCCAGCAGGGCCATCTCCTCAGTGGCGATCTGGCCGGTGCTGAGGAACGCGACCGAGTCGGGCCCGTGCGTGCGCTGGATCGCCTGGAACCGCTCGCGGAACGTCCCGAGCGCGGTCTCCCAATCGACCGGCTCAAGTCGTCCTGAGGCGCCACGGAGCATCGGGGTGGTGGCCCGGTCGGGGGCATCGAGTACCGTGAGGGCTTCCCAACCCTTGGGACAGGCCATCCCCAGGTTGACCGGGTAGTCGGTGGCCGGTGTCAGGCCGACCGCCCGGCCGTCCTTGAGGTGGATGTTCAGGCCGCAGCCGGTCGAGCAATAGCCGCAGGTCATCGTCGTGGTGGCGTCGGGCCAGCACTTCTCCGGAATCTTGCCGAGCCCGAAGGGGCCGGGGACCAGCCTCAGCTCGCGCGTCAGCCGGCCATCCCGCTGGTGGATCAAGGCGCCGAGGCGCTGGTGCAGCGGCGGCGTTGTGTCGGTAGCGTCGTGACCGCTCATGAGGCAAGCGCTCCCGGCATCTTGGGCGCGACCGACGCGGTGAAGAATAGGTGACGCTCGAGCAGCTCGCCGAGCAGCGTCAGAATCAGGATTAGCCCCACGACCACGCCGGTGACGATCGGGCCAAAGCCCGCCGGCCCGGCGACCGCCCGCGCAGCGAGGAGCAGGCAGGGCAGCACAACTCCGCCGACGACACCGAGGAAGACGCGCCCTAGAGCGATGCGGCTCAACTCCCCGGTGAGCAGGATCGTCGTTCGCTTCAGCGGCGTGTGCTGCTTGTCGCGCAGGTGGGTCAGCACCAGTGCCTCGACCACGAGCTTCGCCAGCGAGGCCGCCACAAGGCCCCGGAGGAGCCCCCGGCCGAACCGCGCCATGACCTCATCGGCCGACATCGACCCGGTCCACGCCGCCCCGAGCAGCGAGACGAGCACGACCGCGGGGATGCCCAGGACCACTCCCGTCATGAAGAACTTGAAGCCCGTGAGCGGCAGACTCCAGAACGGCCGGCGCGTGTCCACGTAGATCATCACCGAGCAGAAGACGCCGATGAGCCCAAACAAGGCCGCCGCTGGCTGGAAGAGTCCCTGCACGCCGGGGATCGACAGGCCCCGGTGGCGTAGCCAGACGTCCGCCCCATAGGCCGCGGCGAAGCCTGCGAAGAGCCCGAACCCCAGGATCTCGCGACTCAGCCACGAGGTCCTGAGCCCGATCATCGCCCGGAACGCGTAGAGCGGCCGGCCCAGGTGGCCCACCGCCGCGACCATCCCCAGGAGCCCCACCAGGAGCGCGGCGATCACCCGGAACGACCGGATGCCGAGCATCGAGCCGCCGTCGGCGAGCGAGTCGAGCGCCAGGTCGGCCACAAACGCACCTACTGACATCTGCGTCAGGACCAGCATAGCGACTAGCGCGAAATGGGCGTGGCCCGGCGTCACCGCGTAGTGGTCGGCCGGCAACAGGTTCCGCGGCAGCGCCTTCCTGGTCCGGTAAATCGTCGTCGGCAGCGTATAATCGGGCTCGGGGGCGCCCGGGAGGAAGAGGTTGGCCTCGCAGTCCTCGACGACTTTCTGCTGGGCGACCACAGTGATCCGAATCGCCTGGGTCGGGCACGCCTGCACGCAGGCCGGTGCCTCGCCCGATGCCAGGCGATCACTGCACATGTCACACTTGCGGACGATGCCCCGCCTCTTATTGTATTTCGGGGCGTCATACGGGCACTTGAAAATGCAGTACTGGCAACCGATGCACTGGTCGTCGAGGTGCTTGACGATGCCGGTCACCGGGTCCTTCTCGTAGGCCTCCACCGGGCAGCCGTAGAGGCAGGCCGGGTCGAGACAGTGGTGGCAGGCGGTTGTCACGTGCTGGAGCACCGGCAGGGCGGACGTCCCCCCCTGGAGCAGGCCGACCGAGCGCCACATCTCGTCCTCGTCGAGCCCATTGAGCGCGTGGCAGGCCGCCACACACGCCTTGCAGCCCGAGCAGCGGTCAAGGTCCACCTCGAAGGCGAACTGCTGGCCGGGACCCAGGGAACTGGCAGGCATCAGCGCCGAGTAATACCGGCCCTGGAGTGGCTCGTCCGTATCCTCGTGGAACTGTGAGAACCGCTCAACAGCGCTCAGGTCGCCTTGCTCATCCACCAGGGAGTCGATCAGCGACCCATCCGTCATCGGACCAGGGACACGGAACGTGTCCGCCACATCCAGAACTGTCGCCGAAAAAAGCGCTCGTTCGACATCCATAAACGTGCAGCTCTCCCGTGCCGCGTCCGAGGTTCGGACGCGGTGTCATCGCATCGGGCCTCACTGGGTGGGGGGCCGCGACCATCATCACCGGTCGGGAGAGATACCGGCTCGCTTCTGTCGTCCCGGCCTAATGCAGCGGCTGTGCCACGATCCGGGGCAACGGGCGATGAGCACGCTATTCCCTACGGGAAGGCGAATTCCGATTTCGGTTCTCTTCTACGATCCTTCGGTTTTCCGAAGGGTAAAACGCTCGTCAGCGAGGATGAGCCTGATCTAATGTTGGGCGTGATTGCTGGTGATTGAGGCAATTGTCGGGCTACTGCAGGCCCTCCGAAAGCGCTCTACGTACCGCTCTTCGGAGGCCGGTTGCAATATGTCAATGTGTCTTCGGAGTGTTGTACATGCCTGCTGGGAAGGGCAGTTAATCGACGAGGCGGCGGTCTGGACTTCAAGCCTGTGCGCGCACCGACACACCTTCGAGCATTGCCAGGGTCCGCCAGTTCTCGTCATCATCACCGCTGAGGCTCGGCAAGGCTCGACTCGATTGTCATCTCGGCGACGGCACGCTTCAACGCGCGTCCTTTCGGCTTTCCGAAGTCACCTCTTGGGCGATCATCAGCCGCAGCAGTTCCACCAGCGAGCGGACGCCGAGTTTCAGTACTTCCCAAGTCCCCTCATTCGGTCGGAAGTAATGAACATAGCTCCCTTTCCGTCGTC
>JBKPDV010000153.1:0-14774 GCA_046728075.1 Acidobacteriota bacterium
CTCGGGTTCTTCGCGGGCGGAAAGCTCAAGAGGGTCGACGCCTCGGGCGGGTCTCCCGTGACGTTGTGCGACGTCGCGGACAATCGGGGCGGCGCCTGGGGCCGAGATGGAACGATCCTTTTCGCGCCGTCGGCCACTGTCGCCACGCGGCTGCCCACGGGTCTGCAGAGAGTCTCCGCGTCGGGAGGATCGCCGGAGACTGCCACGACGCTCGCGAACGGCGAGGCTTCGCACGTCGGTCCGGCTTTTTTCCCCGACGGCCGTCACTTTCTCTACCGCGCGCTCTTGCTCGGGCATGCCGGCGCCGGACCGATCTACCTCGCATCTCTCGACTCCCGAGAACGGAAGCTTCTCCTGACCGCGTCCTCGACGAACGTCATCTTCTCCGATGGCCATCTTCTGTTTCTGCGCGAGACGACGCTGACCGCGCAACCGTTTGACGCGAAACGCATGGTGCTGGCCGGTGAGGCGCTTCCGGTGGCCGAGGACATCGAGATTCTGGGGATCCCACCCGTCGGAATCTTTTCCGCTTCGGAGAACGGGGTCCTGGTGTACGGAAGAGGCGCGGCGTACGGCACTTCCGAGATCGCCTGGTTCGCCCGCGCCGGCAACAAGGTGGGCGTCCTCGGCGAGCGGGCCGACTACGGCGACGTCGAGGTGTCGCCGGATGGGAACCGAGCCGCCGTCACGGTCTTCGATCTCGCTGTGAAAGCGCGCGACCTCTGGATCTTCGATCTTGTCCGCGGCCTCCGGACACGCTTCACATTCGACCCTGAGGAGGAGAACACGCCCATCTGGTCGCCGGACGGCAGTCATATCGTCTACAGCTTGCGCGTGAACGGCACATTGGAGTTGTATCAGAAGGCGACGGACGGGACCGGCGCGCCGGAAGTCTTGCTGGCGGACCATCGCAACAAGTTTCCCGCCTGCTGGTCTCCAGACGGCCGGTTCGTCCTCTACATGGTGGACAACGGCGCGCCGACAGGTTGGGATTTGTGGATCCTGCCGCTCACTGGCGATCGCAAGCCGCGTCCCTTTCTGCAGACCCCGTTCAACGACGCGCAGGGCCGTTTCTCGCCGGATGGGCGCTGGATCGCGTACATCTCCAACGAATCGGGACGATACGAGGTTTACGTGACGGCCTTCCCGGGGCCGGGCGGCAAGTGGCAGATTTCTTCTGTTGGAGGAACCACCATCGCCGTATGGCCGCGGTGGCGGCGTGACGGGAAAGAGATCTCGTATCTGGCGCCCGACGGCACGCTCCTGGCGGCGACGGTCAATGGCCAGGGCGCGCGTTTCGAAGTCGGCGACGTCCGGCCCCTCTTCTCGCCGCGGTCGAGGGGACCCCGGTGGCCTTACGACGT
This sequence comes from Acidobacteriota bacterium, assembly GCA_046728075.1. Taxonomy (GTDB): domain Bacteria; phylum Acidobacteriota; class Thermoanaerobaculia; order UBA5066; family Gp7-AA6; genus JBKPDV01. The sequence continues at coordinate 1,365 of JBKPDV010000153.1, forward strand.
ATCGCCCGACGGCCGGTTCCTGGTCAACGCGGTCGTGGAACGAAGAGGCTCGTCACCGCTCGCGGTCGTCCTCAACTGGACGGCCGCGCTCAAGAAGTGATCGCCTGCTTCCGGCGCTCAACTATATATATATTGTTGACCGGTTTCCCCGAAGGCGGCCAGAGGACCTCCCGACTTCCGACTTCCAACTCCCGACTACTGACTACCGCTGTCGACTGTTGACTGTCGACTGTCGACTTCCTTCGGTACCAGAATCGACACCGTCGTGCCGGCGGCGCGGCAGGTGATGGGGGTTTCCAACACGCAATCGCCGTCCACGTGGACTTCGACCGGGTAGTTTTCCAGCGATCGGACGGTCACTTCTCGTCCCCGCACGATCGTGGCGAGTCTTCTCGAGAGGTGACCGGACTTTCCGAGCTGGATCTGCCGGAAGAGGGAGAGAAACTCCCACCGCCCCCGACCCGAGAAGAGGAGAACTTCCATCTCCTCCGATTCGAGCGAGGCTTCGGGCGCGATAACCCAGTCGCCCGCGTAGTGACGGGCGTGGCAAACGACGGCAAAGGTCGCCGCATGCGCCACGCCGTCGATGGTGACCTCCAGTCGTGGAAACTCGTAGCGGAAGAACTCGAAGGCCACGGTGAAGAAGATTCCTGTTCTCCCGAGCCAACGCTTCAAGGCCGGACGCGTGTTTCCCATGATGCGGGCGTCCAACCCCGTCCCGGCCCAGAGGAGAAAGGGGCGTTCGTTGGCCAGCAGCAGACTCACCGTGCGCGGCCTTCCCTCGAGCAACAGCTCCCGCGCACCGGCGAGGTCGAGAGGGATTTCGAGCTCCCGCGCGAGCACGTTCGAGGTCCCGCCTGCCAGCAATGCCAGAGGCACGGAGGAGCCCGCCAGACCGCAGGCGACCTCCGAGATCGTTCCGTCGCCTCCGCAAGCCGCGACCAGATCGAGGCCCCGCGGCAGGAACTCGCGCACGATCTCCGTCGCGTGGCCGGGCCCCTGAGTGGGCGCGTTGACCAGCTCGATCCCCCTGCTTTTCATGTCGTCGATCAGCGCCGACATCTGAGCCCGCCGGTCGCGCTGGCCGGCGGTGGGGTTGTAGATGAGGAGGCCCTTTTTCATTGGGCGAAGGGCGAAGGGCGAAAGGCGAAAGGCGAAAACCGGGAAGGGCAGCTGAAAACAGGCTTCATCCCCGTCTTCTGCGCCCTTCGCCGTTTGCCATTGCCCATTCCCCGCGCGTCGCGCTAGAACAACGACCCATCTCGCGGCGGCGCGGTGATCCCCAGATGCCGATACGCGGCCGCGGAGGCGACACGGCCGCGCGGAGTTCGCTGGAGGAAGCCGGCCTGAATGAGGTAGGGCTCATACAAGTCTTCGAGGGTCCCGCGATCCTCTCCCAGCGAGGCCGCGATTGAGCCCACACCCACCGGTCCGCCTCCGAACTTTTCGATGATCGTCTGGAGGATCCGGCGGTCCAATTCGTCGAAGCCGTGCTCGTCCACCTCCAGCCGCGCGAGCGCCTCTCGCGCGGTCTCCAGATCGATGGCCTTCTTGCCCGCCACCTCGGCGAAGTCGCGCAGCCGGCGCAGGAGCCGGTTGGCGATACGGGGCGTGCCGCGGCTGCGGCCGGCGATCTCCTGGGCGGCCTCGGGTGCAATCGCGATGCTCAGGATCTGCGCCGAGCGGGTGATGATCCGGCCGAGCGAAGCCGCGTCGTAGAAGTCCAGACGCAGCGTGATGCCGAACCGGCCATGCAAAGGTTGAGACAGCAGGCCCGGCCGCGTCGTCGCCCCGACCAGAGTGAAGGGGGGAAGGTCCACCTTCATCGTCCGCGCCATGGGGCCCTCGCCGATCAGGATGTCGAGCCGGTAGTCCTCCATGGCGGGGTAGAGAATCTCCTCGACGGCCGGCGAGAGCCGGTGAATCTCGTCGACGAAGAGGACGTCTTTCGGCTGGAGGTTCGTGAGGATTCCCGCCAGATCTCCGGCCCGCGCGATCATCGGCCCCGCCGTCAGCCGGAGGCCAGCTCCCATCTCATGCGCCACGATGTGCGCGAGCGTCGTCTTGCCCAGGCCCGGCGGCCCCGTCAGGAGCACGTGGTCCAGCGGCTCATTGCGCCGCCTCGCCGCCGCGAGGAACACCGCCAGGTTCTCACGAGCCTTCGTCTGCCCGATGTACTCGGAGAGGGTCTGAGGCCGAAGCTTCGGCTCGACGGCGACGTCGTCTTCGAGGGCGGTGCCGATCAGGATGGAGGGTTCGTCGGTCATCTGGGTTCAGGGTTCAAAGTTCAAAGTTCAAGGTTCAAGGTTATCCCCAACTTTGAACGTTGAACCTTGAACATTGAACTCTCATCCGCCTGTAAGCCTCTTCAACGCCAGCTTCAGGAACTCGCCGAAATCCTCCGGCGCTCCCGTGCGCGTAATCGTATCCACCGCGCGTTCGGCCTCGGCCTTGCGGTAGCCGAGGTTGACGAGAGCCGAAAGGACATCGTCCGCCGAGACCGCGGCGGGTGTCGCGGCCTCCGGCTCGGCTGCGAACTTCGAGGACTTCTCCGCCAGCTCCAGGACCATCCGCTCGGCGGTCTTCTTGCCCACGCCCGGAATCGCGACGAGCCGCCTCACGTCCTGCTTCCGAAGCGCTTCGACGAGCTCGGCGGGAGGAATTCCGGAAAGGACCGTCAGGGCCACCCGCGGTCCGATCCCCGCGACGGAGAGAAGCATCAGAAACAGCGCGCGCTCCCGTTCGGTCAAAAAGCCGTAGAGCGCGAGCGTGTCCTCCCGGACATGCGTGTGGATCCAGAGAGAAGCGGGGCTCTCCGCCTCGGGCAGCTCGTAGAAGGTCGAGAGCGGAATGTGAACCAGGTATCCAACCCCGCCGACGTCCAGGACAACCAGGTCGGGACTCTTTTCGGCGAGGCGTCCCGTCAGGCGGCCGATCATTGAGACGGATTCTAGCTTTCAGCTCACAGCTTTCAGCTTGCAGCTGGACGCTGAACCCCGCGCCGGCAGCTGATAGCTGTGAGCTGATAGCTGTAAGCTTATCCCCGCGTCTTCGCGTCCGGCATGAACGACTGCAACAGTTCCTCGTTGATCTCCACCTTTTTCTCCGCCCGCAGCTGTTGAATCGTCGCGCGGATCAAGCGGTCCGCCTCGCGCCCCCGCAGAGTGTCGGCAATCTCCGACTTCTGTGTTTCGTAGGTCGTCGCAGGCGGTGTCGTCCTCGTCAGAACTCGGAAGAGAACAAACCCTCCGGGAACGGGGATGGGTTGCCCCGCCTGGCCGGCGGCTGTCGCGAAAACGGCCGCGGAAAGTTCGGGCGCATTGCCGATCTCGGGGATCGGACCGCCAGGCGAAAACTCCGGCGTCGTCTTCACCTCCGCCTGGTAACGCTGCGCGATCGACGCGAGAGTCGTTCCCGCGGCGATCTCGCGCACGACTGGCGCAAGCTTGTCGATGCCTTCCTTCTCCCGCCGCTCGGCCTGATAGTCCAGGCCCACGCGCGCCCGGATCTCGGCAAAGGGGGAGACTCCGGCCGGCCTCTCCTCGGCTACCTTGACGAAAGCGGGTCCGCGGGCGGTCGGCACGGCCGTTTTGGAGATCTGTCCCACCTTCAGACTCCAGATCTGGTCAGAGAATTGCGGGTTGGACCCGATTCCAGGCACCGACTCGCCCTTGGAGAACCACGGGGTCTCGTTGTAGAAAACCGTGTCGTTGTCGGCAAGCTTGCGCAGCTCCTCGTCCGAGGTGTTCTTCGTTCGCTTGACGCGCTCCGCAAGATCCTGCATTCGCCGCTCGGTTTCGGTGTCTGCGCGTTTGCCTGACAGAGCAGCCAAGATCTCAGGCTTGACCTCCTCGAAAATCTTGAGCCGGGGAGGCGTTTTGCCGACCAGCTTGATCACGTGGTACCCGTACTGGGTCTTGATGGGCCCGGCGATCTGGCCAACCGAAAGCGCGAACGCGGCCTGCTCGAACTCCGGCACCATTTGTCCCTGGGAGAAGGGAGGAAGCTGTCCTCCGTTGCCTTTGCCCGAGGGGTCTTCGGTGTTTTCGTTGGCGAGCTTGGCGAAGTCTTCCCCCTTCTTGGCGCGCTCGGAAAGCGTCTCCGCTTTCGCTCGAGCCTCCGCTTCCGCGGCGGGTCCCTTGGAAGGGTCGACGCGGATCAGGATGTGCGCGGCGGTGACCTGCTCGGGGACGGAGAAGGTGTCCTTGCGGCGCTCGTACTCCGCTCGCTGCTCGGGCTCGGGAACGACGATCTTGGACTGCACGCGAGCCCGCTCCACGAGAAGGTACTTGGCGCGGCGTTGCTCGGGAGTGCGGTAACGATCCTTGTGCTTTTCGTAGTAAGCCTTCAAATCCGCGTCGGTCGGACCCACGCCGCTGTCCAGGCGGGCGGCTGGCACCTTCACGTACTCGATCGTCGCCTTCTCATTGCGCGTCGCGAACTCCTTGCGCAGCTCCGAGTCGGGAACCAGAACGGACGCTTTCACGAGAGCGAGGTACTTTTGCGAGAGCAGGCTTTCGCGAATCTCCTCCTCGAAGCGCTCGGGCGTCAACCGGTTGGCGGCGAGGACCTGCTGGTACTTCTCTTTCCCGATGAACTGGCCGTTTTGCTGGAAATTGGGGATCGTCAAGACGTAGTTGGAGACCTCATCGTCGGAGACCTGGAGGTGGAGACGCCGAGCCTGCTCGAGCTGCAGGCGGCCGTCGATCATTCCGTCTAAGACCTGGCGGGGCAGATCCATCGCGCGGACGAGCTCGGGCGAGAGCTTGCCCTGATAGAGGCTCTGCTGCTGCTGAAAAACCTGCCGGTATCGGGCATCGAACTCGGCGGCGGAGATGGTGTCTCCTCCAACCTTGGCGACTGTCTGACTCGAAAGCGAGCCTCCTGCGGGGCTGCCCCCCGAGAAGAAAACGAAGCCGACGACGAAGACGATGATGACGGCAAACAGCGTCCACTTCAGATGGTGGAAGCTCTCGCGCATGACCTTGAGCATCCAAAAACCTCCCGTAAGAGAACCGGGGACTATAGCCGAGAATTCGAGAGACGGAAGGCGGTAGGCGGCAGGCGAATGCGGGGGGAATTCCGACGCATGCGACTCTCTCAGCGCATTTTCCGCCTCCCGCCTCCCGTCTTCCGTCCTCCGGACCCCGTCGAGCGCCGAGGTCTGTGCTAAATTCAAACTGATTAAGTCCCGCAAATCCGGAGATTTATGCCCCCGAAGAAGCCCGTTCAACCAGTCGGCGGGGATATCGACTGGTTTGTCATCCCCATCGAGCGGATCCGCCAGGCAGCCGTCCTTGCGGTGATCATTGCCGTGGGGGCGGTAGCGGGCTACTTCCTCTATACGCGCACCCGGAAGTCTCCGGAGGAGAAGGCCAGAACCGAAATCGCTTCCGCGGTCAAGATGCTCGGGCGCGCGTCCTCCTCCCCGACATCGGCACGGCCGGGATCGGCGATCGCCCAGGCGCGAGACCTGCTTCGCACGGCTGAGGAGTCTTTCCAGAAAAAAAACTTCGACGAGTCGTTCCGCCTCGCGGTCGAATCGGAATCCTACTCGCGCCGCGCCGTTTCGGCCTCGGGGACCGAGGAGTCCGGCGACGCGTCGTTCATCTTCGTGGAAGGGGATGTCTCGGTGCAGACGGCGGGCCGATCCACGTTCGAGCCCGCGCGGCAGCGGGAAGCGCTCTATGATGGCGACTTCATCAAGACCGGCCGGACGGGATCGGCCGAGATCATGTTCTCCGACGGCACGCTCTACACCGTCCGCCCGGGATCTCTCTTCGAGGTGCGCCGAGCGACCTCGGCCGACGTCTCCGGCAGCCAGGTCAAGATGGTCTCCGGGGCCCTGAATGTCTACACCTCCGGGTCGACCTCTACGGTCGCGACGGATACGGCTACGGCCTCGATCGACAGGAGATCCCGTGTCGCGGTGGACGTGGAAGCCGGGGAGAAGACTCAGGTGACGACCTTTCGGGGCCGGACCACGGTCTCGTCGGGAAGGGACACGGTCGTTCTGAACGACCGGGAGAAGGTTGTCGCGACCGGCCGGGGCAGAGCCATTTCGGCCAAGGAGGTCGTGCCGGACTCCCCGCTGCTCCTGCTGCCGGCCGATAATCGTATCTACGACCTGAAAACGGGCGACCTGATCGAGCTCAAATGGAGCCCGGTCGGCAAGGCGGCCCGGTACCGCATGCAGATCTCGCGCTCGCGTCTCTTCGTTCCCGACTCGACCGAAGTCGATCTGGACGATCGCATCGAGACCACGGCCCGGGTGAAGGTCTCTCGCGAGGGCTCCTACTACTGGCGGGTCGCGGCCCTGAACGCCGACGGAAACGCCTCGGACTGGAGCCTCGTGCGACGCTTCAAGATGCTCACGGAGGCGCCCCGGCTGGTCGCGGGCGGTCAGCCGCCGCGGCTGACCGTCTCCTCGCCCCAACAGATGGGGAATCTTTTCCTGATCTACGGCAAGACGGATCCGGGCGCGATCGTCACGGTCAACGCCGAGCCGGCAGACGTCGAGCCGGACGGCTCTTTTAAGAAGACCATCACGATCGAGCGGGACGGGTACTCCATGCTGGTCATCAAGGCGGTGGACGCCGCGGGAAACGAAACAGTGAAGCCTTTGAGGGTGTTTGTAGAGTCTTTGTAGTTAAGCTGTCAGCTATCAGCTATCAGCCGTCAGCTTTCCCGGCAGACTTTTCCTGCCGAGAGCTGATAGCTGTGAGCTGAAAGCTTTGGAGGATTCGTTTGGCATTCAAATCTCTCTTTTCGATCTTTTCCAATGATCTCGCCGTGGACCTGGGAACGGCCAACACGCTCGTCTTCGCGCGCGGCAAGGGGATCATCGTCCGCGAGCCCTCGATCGTCGCGGTCAACAACCTGACCAATCGCGTCGAAGCGGTGGGAACCGAGGCCAAGGAGATGCTCGGCCGCACGCCGGGCAACATCGTCGCGATCCGCCCCATGAAGGACGGAGTCATCGCCGATTTCGAGGTGACCGAGAAGATGCTCGACCACTTCATCAAGAAGGCGCATGGCCGATCGCTCTTCGTTCGACCGCGCATCGTGATCTCGGTCCCCTCGGGAATCACGCAGGTCGAAAAACGCGCGGTTCAGGACTCGGCGCTCCGAGCCGGGGCCTCCGAAGTCTTCATCATCGAGCAGGCGATGGCGGCGGCGATCGGAGCCGGACTTCCCATCACGGAACCGGCGGGCAACATGATCGTCGACATCGGAGGGGGCACGACCGATGTTGCCGTCATCTCGCTCGCGGGCATCGTGTACAGCCGCTCCGTGCGGATCGCGTCCAACGAAATGGACGAGGCGATCATTCAGTACGTCAAGCGCAAGTACAACCTCTTGATCGGCGAGCGCACAGCCGAGCAGATCAAGATCGAGATCGGCTCGGCGCACCCGCTCGACGAGCCGCTCACGATGGACATCAAGGGACGCGACCTGGTCGAGGGAGTGCCCAAGACGCTGACGTTGACCGACGAGGAAGTTCGCGAGGCGCTCTCCGAAGTCGTCGCGGCGATCGTGGAGAGCGTGCGGGTGGCCCTCGAGAGAACTCCGCCGGAGCTCTCGGCCGACATCATGGACAAGGGAATCATCATCACGGGTGGAGGGTCGCTCCTGCGCAACCTCGACCGTCGGCTGCGCGAGGAGACGGGCCTTCCCATCTCTTACGCGGAAGACCCGCTCGCCTCCGTGGTGCTCGGCACCGGCGCGATGCTCACCGATATGGATCTGTTGAGGAAGATTTCGATCACATGAGACGGGCGAAAGGCGAACGGCGAACGGCGAACGGCGAATCCAAACAGTCTTCTCCTGCGCCCTACGCCCTTCGCCCTTCGCCAGCGAAGCTGTGAAACTCTCCACTCCCCAGGGTGAAGTGATCGGCCCGCGCCGCCGGCGGGGCACAACGGTCCTCATCTCCGTGCTGGTGTCCTGCATCCTGATCCTCTCCGCGCAGGCGCCGGCGCGAGGCCGGCGGGGCTCGGTTCTCCAGTCCTGGATTCTCTCTGCCGCCGCCCCCGTGGCAATGGGGGTCGCTTCGATTTCGCGCAGCCTCTCGGGAGGAGTCGACCGCCTCGGCGCGCTCTTTACCGCCCGGGCGGAAAACGAGGATCTCAAGCGGGATCTTGCGCGGAAGGACCGCGAGCTCTTTCAGTTGCGGGCTCGCCTGGAGCAGCGGATGGAAGGGGAGCGCTTGCTTGCCGCTTCCGCATCGGTCCCACGGGTACTCGGCGCCGCGGCCGTACTCTTGATCGAAAACCGCGCGGGCCTCCAGAGCGCGGTCGTGGGTGCCGGCTCGGCGCAGGGCGTGGAAGCGGGTTCCCCGATCGCCGTTCCAGAGGGGTTGGTGGGCCGCGTGATTACGGTGGGACGATCCGTCTGCCGCGCCCAGCTCCTGGTGGATGCTTCCGCGGCAGCCGGCGCGCGGATCGTTCGAACCGGAGAGCTCGGCGTGATTCGCGGAGACGGCCGCGGCGGCCTGCGGTTGAACAATGTCCCGACGACCTCGAGTGTACGTACCGGAGACGCCGTCGAGTCGGCCGGCATCGACGGCATCTATCCACGCGGTGTCATCATCGGGCGCGTGGCCAGGGTCTCTCGCAGCGGCAATCTCTTTCTCGATATCCGGGTCACTCCGGGCGCCTCTTTTTCGCAACTGACCGACGTCCTCGTGCTCGCCCCTTCACCGGCGGTCGCGGAGGGCCCGGGGGGAGTGCGGAGTGCCCGGCCGTGAAATGGACCCGTCTGGCGTTTCTGGTCGTCGCGGCGACCGCGTTGCAATTTTTCGTGGGGGCTTCCCGGCATCGCGCCGTCTGGCCCGTCGACTTCCTCCTCCTGGCCACGGGTGTCGTCGCGCGTGGAGGAGACTTCGTGCGCGCGGTCCTGGTTGGCGGAGCGTTGGGATTCCTCGAAGACGCGCTCAACCAGGACTTGCTCGGCATGAACGCGTTTGCCAAGGCCGTACTGGGCTATGGACTGGCCGTGCTGTCCGTGCGCCTGATCTTCGGCGGCCCCTGGGCGGTGGGGGGAGCCCTCGCGGTCGCCTCTCTCGCGAACGATGCGATCGTGGCCCTGCTCGCCGCGCTCCTGCTACAGGCCCCTATCGTGCTCTTCTCCCGGGAAGCGCTCTGGCGGGCGGCCGCCACCGGAACGACCGCGGCGCTGCTCGAGGCCGCGCGCCTCTTCCCGTGGCGCGAGTGGTGGGAGAAGAGGCGGTTGCGGAGGCTGCGCTGATGCGGGCGAAGGGCGAAGGGCGAAAGGCGAAGGGCGAAAACCTGAAAGACATGCTTTCGCTCCGCCATTCGCCATACGCCGTTCGCCTTTCGCCTGCGTTCCTGAAAGGAACGCCGTGCTGAGGGTCCGTGAAAATCGCCGGGAGCTGTCCCGTCGCATCGAGACTCTGCGCCTGGTGGTCGGCGTCGTGTTCGCGTTGCTCACCGTCGGCTACTGGTTCGTCCAGATCGTTCGCGGGGACTACTACTTTGCGCTTTCGGAGAACAACCGTCTCCGATCGGTCCGCATCAACGCGCCTCGCGGCTATGTGCTCGATCGCCGCGGGAAGCTTCTCGTCGACAACGAGCCCGCCTACACGCTTCACCTCTACCGCAAGGAAGCGCGAAACCTGCAGGCCTCGATCGATCTCGCGGTCCAGGTCCTGAAGCTGCCGCGCGATCAGGTGCGGAGCCGCGTCGAGCGCGGTCTGCGCGACCCGGAGTTTCTGCCGATCCCGATCGCCGAGAACCTCGGCATCGAGGAGGTCGCCGCGATCGAGGCCCATGCTCCCGAGAATCCCGAGTTCGCCATCACCGTTTCCCAGCGCCGGCTGTACTCCCGCGGCCCGGAGGCCGCGCATGTGCTCGGATATCTCTCGGAGGCGAGCCCCGAGCAGATCCAGTCGGGGGAAGGGGACTATCGCATCGGAGGCTGGATCGGGCAGAAGGGAATCGAAGGCTCCTACGAGCGGCTTCTCGCGGGCGTGGACGGAGAGCGGCGCGTGATCGTCGACTCGCACGGCCACGAGATCGCGGAAGAACGCCGCGTGGAAGCGCGGCCCGGGCAGAACCTCTACCTGACGCTCGATCTGGGTCTCCAGGAAGTTGCCGAGAACTACTTTCGCGACAAGGTCGGCTCGGCCGTCGCGCTCGATCCGCGAAACGGCGAGATCCTGGCGCTCATCTCTTCCCCCTCCTACGATCCCAACTGGTTCACCCGGCGCGTGACCTCGCGGGAGTGGGGTTCCCTCCTCTCCGACCCGCACCATCCGCTCCAGAATCGCACGATCCAGAATGCGTTCTCCCCCGGATCTGTCTTCAAGATCTTCGAAGCCTATGGCGCCCTGGCTCTGGACGCCGTCGACCCGGAACAGCGCGTGTTTTGTCCCGGGCACGCGACCTTTTACGGGCGGACGTTCGGATGTCACAAGAAGGACGGCCATGGCTGGGTGAACCTGCGCGACGCGATCAAAGTGTCCTGCGACGTCTACTTCTACAACCTGGGGCGGCGGCTCGGGATCGATCGGATCGCGCAGATTTCCAGCGGATTCGGATTCGGAGAGCGGACCGGTGTGGATCTGCCTTATGAGAAGACCGGCCTGGTGCCGTCGGAAGAGTGGGCGCGGGAAAAGCGGCACGCGCGCTGGTATCCGTCCGAGACGATCTCGGTGGCGATCGGCCAGGGACCCGTTCTTATGACGACGATGCAGATCGCGCGGGCGCTCTCGGGGCTGGTCGAGGGGGGCAGGCTTCCGACGCCCCACCTTTTCCTGGCGTCGCATGATCCGGCGACGGGCCAGAAGCTGAAGTTCTCCGCCGCGCCGCGGCAGGGCTTGGCACTCGCTCCGGAGAAAGTGTCGATCGTGAAGAGCGGCATGTGGGGCGTCTTGAACGAGCCGGGTGGAACCGCGTTCGGGTCCCGGCCTCCCAGCGTCCAGGCGGGCGGGAAGACGGGCACCGCGCAGGTCGTGGGCAAGGAGACGACGATCAAGGCGGGCGTTGACCGCAAGACGCTGCAGGACCATGCCTGGTTCGCCGGCTTCGCGCCGGTGGACGATCCGCAGATGGTCGTGGTCGTGTTCGTCGAGCACGGCGGCCACGGAAGCTCGGCCGCCGCGCCGCTGGCGCGGGACCTCTTCGAGAAGCGCTTCGGAAAACCGGAAGCCAAGCCGGCGGAGCCGCCGCCCGTGCGAGCGGCAAGACCGGTGCGCGAGGAAGTCCGCACCGCCGCGAAACGGGAAGAGCAGCCATGAACCGGTTCGTGAGACGTGAGACGTGAGACGTAAGACGATGCCGAGGAAAGAGACGCTGTTTCGAGTGGAGGCTCGGATTTCTTCTCACGTCTTACGTCTTACGTCTTACGCGGCGCCGGAGGCGCCGGCGCCGTGATCTCCCGAGTCCTTCCCGTTCCCCGCCGACTCGACCTGGTCATCCTCCTGTCGGCGCTTTCTCTGGCGGCCTTGGGCATCCTCTTCGTCGCTTCGACGACCTCCGCGGGCCGCCTGCACGGGCTGGCGACGCGCCAGGCGATCTGGGTGGGTGTCGGATGCTGCCTTCTTTTCGCGGCGGTCGCCGCGGACTACCGGACGCTCTTGAAAATCTCTTTTCCGCTGTACCTGGCGAGCCTCGTGCCTCTGGTCTATCTGATCTTCTTCGGACAGCGGATTGCCAACGTCAAATCGTGGATCCGAATCGGATCGTTCCAGTTCCAGCCGGCGGAGATCACGAAGATCACCACGGCGCTGCTCGTCGCGTACCTCTTCGAGAACGAAGACGACGTTCGGCTTCGCCTCAAGGCCTTCGTCAAGCTGGGGGTCATCGTCGGAGTTCCGTTTCTGCTCGTCTTTTTGCAGCCCGACCTCGGCCTCGCGCTGACCTTTCTGCCGCTGCTGGCGGTCGGGTTCTTTTTCGGCGGAATGCCCTGGAAAGGATGGGTGGCGATCGCGCTGGTTGTGCTGGCAGTCGCCGGGGGAGGCTGGTTCTTTCTCAAGGACTATCAAAAACAGCGCATTTCGACCTTCTTCAATCCGGACCAGGACCAATTGAAAGCCGGCTACCAGGTGCGCCAATCCAAGATCGCCGTCGGATCGGGCGGGTTTTCCGGTAAGGGCTTCCGGTCCGGCACGCAGAGCCAGCTGCGGTTTCTGCCGGTCCAGCACACCGACTTCATTTTTGCGGTGATCGCGGAAGAGTGGGGATTCCTGGGGGTGATCCTCGTGCTCGGTCTCTTTGCGACGCTCGTGCTGCGCTGCCTCGGGCTCGCCCTCGTCGCCCGGGACCGCGGAGGGGTCTTTCTGATCCTGGCCCTCGCCTCGACGATCTTCTTCTCTGTGATGGTCAATACCTCGATGATGATCGGGCTCCTGCCGACGACGGGCATTCCGCTGCCGCTCGTCTCCTACGGAGGCTCCTCCGTCGCGACGACCTTTCTCGCGATCGGACTCGTTCTCGGAGTCGAGTACCGCCGCTTCGCCAACGCGTGAGAACGGAGATTCTCGTCAACGCGACACCCCCGGAGACCCGGGTGGCGATCACCGAGGACGGGCGGACCGTCGAGGTTCTGCACGAGCGTCGGCACCGCCGGAGTCTCGTCGGCAACGTCTACCTGGGTCGGATCCATCGCGTGCTTCCCGGGATGCAGGCGGCCTTCGTGTCGATCGGGCTCGACCGCGACGCCTTTCTCTACGTGGAAGACGTCCTGCCGCGCTCGGTCGATCTGGTGGCGGAGCTGGAAGGGGAGGAGCCTGTCCCGGTGCCGGATCGGGAGATCGGGCGCCCCCGCATCGACGATCTCGTCAAAGAGGGACAGCAACTCGTCGTGCAGGTGACCAAAGATCCGATCGCGGGCAAAGGGCCGCGCGTGACGGCGAGCCTGTCGCTGCCCGGCCGCACTCTGGTCTATCTCCCCGACATGCGGGAAGCGGCGGTCTCCCGCCGGATCACGGACGAGACGGAGCGGGAAAGGCTGCGGCAGATCCTCGAATCGCTGCCGGTGCCCGGCGGTTTCATCGCTCGTACAGCGGCCGCCGGATGCACGCCGGAAGAGTTCGAGGCCGACCGGCGCTATTTGACCGAGCTCGCCGCGCACATCGAGAAGAAGGGGGAAAACGGCACGGCGCCAATTCTCCTGCATCGGGAACTGGATCTGGCGCTGAGGGTCGCGCGGGACCTCGCCGGCCCGGATGTCGCCGCGATCCGTGTGGATGAGGAAGCCACCCGGGCGCGCCTGGCCGAGTTTCTCGCGGCCGTGGCGCCGGGGCTTCTTTCCCGGCTCGAACTCGACCGCGGGGAGGCGCCTCTCTTCGAGCGCTTCGGAGTCGAAGCGGAGATCGAGCGCGCGCTCCAGAACCGCGTGCCTCTGGCCTCGGGCGGCTCTGTCGTCATTCAACAGACGGAAGCATTG
>JBKPDV010000154.1:0-7393 GCA_046728075.1 Acidobacteriota bacterium
GAACTGGCTGCCCCGGTCGAAGCGCCGCGCTTTCATCGCCGGGATCTCCGGCTGCGGCGTGAATCCGTCATAGCGCGCGACGTGGGTGGCCTGGAGCCCCTCGCGCTCCTCGACGGTCATCGGCCGGATCGCGGTCTCACCCGCCATCAGCCGGCGATAGAACTCCTCGGAAGTCCGGCCCAGGGCGCAGACGGCCCCGGTCCCCGTAATCACGCCGTGGGCGGTCATGAGACGAGTCAGTAGTCGGTAGTCGGTAGTCGGTAGTGAGTCACGCGAGGGCTGGCCACTATCGACTACTGACTACTGACTACCGACTCGCGCGCGGCGTCAGCCGCGCGCAAAAACCACCACCGAGCTATTGCCTCCGAACGCGAAGGAGTTCGAGATCGCGACGCGCACGGAGAGGTCCCGAGCTTCGTTGGGCACGTAGTCGAGGTCGCAGGTCGGGTCCGGGTTCTCGTAGTGGATCGTCGGCGGGATCTTTCCGTCCCGGATGGTCAGAATCGTCGCCACCCCCTCGATCGCGCCGGAGGCGCAGAGGCAATGGCCGATCATGGATTTGATCGAGGAGATGGGGATCCGGCGGGCGCGGTCTCCGAGCCCCGCTTTGAGCGCGGCCGTCTCGGCGGTGTCGTTCTGGGGTGTCGCGGTGCCGTGGGCGTTCACGTAGTCGATATCCGAAACGTTCACACCGGCGGACTCCAGGGCGGCGCGGACGGTTCGCCCGCCGGCGGCTCCCGAGGGGTCCGGTGCGGTCATGTGGTACGCGTCGGACGTCACTCCGTAGCCCAGAAACTCGGCGAGGATCGGCGCGCGGCGGCGCTCGGCCCGCTCCCGCTCTTCGAAGACGAGAATGCCGGCCGCCTCCCCGATGGAAAGGCCCTTCCGGTCCCGATCGAAGGGGCGGCACGGTTCCGGGTCGACCGATCGCAGCGAGTTGAAACCCGCGTAGGTCAATCTCGCCAGAACGTCCGAGCCCCCTGTCAGCACGACGTCCGCCAATCCCGCCGCGATCGCGTCGTGCGCGTAACCCATCGCGTTGGCCGAAGAGGAACACGCCGTCGTGATCGTGGATTTCAGGCCTTCGAGCGCGAAGTATTGAGCGATGCGATCCGTAATCGCGTCGGGAAGGTGGTTCAGGACGCGCGAGGGGCGCCCCTTCTTTCCGTGAAGGTGGCGATCGAAAAAGGCCTCCGAGTCGATCAGGCCGGAGGTTCCCCCTCCCAGAATCACGCCGATTCGGGTCGCGTCTTCGCGGGAGAAATCCAGGCCCGATTCCCGAACGGCCTCGGCCGCCGCGGCGATGCCCATCCGGTCCGCCCGGGACATGCGGCGCCTCTGGGCCGGAGTCAGAAAGGCATCCGGGATCTCGACGACCTGGGCGGCGGTCTGCGTGCGGTACGACGAGGAATCAAAAAGGGTGAACTCCCGGATTCCGCACTCGCCGGCGAGCAGGGCCTTCCAGAAATCCGCAACGTTGGTGCCGATCGAGGTCACGGCGCCGATTCCCGTGACCACAACTCTGCGGGTTTTGTTCATGCCGGGAACGATTGTGCCATACCGAGAGGCCGGGCCTCGGGACTCGGGACTCGGGACTGGGACGGGACGCGGATCGGCGAAGACCGAAGGGCCTTATTGAATCTTCGAGTTCCGAGTTCCGAGTCCTGAGTCCCGATAGAATCCCGCGCATGACCGAAAGGGTCGACTGGCACACCTACTTCATGAATATCGCGCGCCAGGTCTCTACGCGCGCCACCTGCCCCCGCAAGCACGTCGGTGCGGTCGTCGTTCGCGATCGCACGATCCTCTCGACGGGGTACAACGGCTCGATCCGAGGGATGCCTCACTGCGAGGACATCGGCTGCATGATGGAAGATGGGCATTGCATTGCGACGGTTCATGCCGAGGCCAACGCGATTCTTCAAGCCGCCCGCAACGGAGTCTCGGTGGCCGGCGGCGAGCTCTACACGACAGCCAGCCCCTGCTGGCCCTGTTTCAAGCTGATCGCCAACGCGGGAATCGCTCGGGTCTACTACGGCGAGTTCTATCGGGACGAAAAGTCTCTCGCTGTCGCCCGGCAAGCCGGAATCGAGCTGGTCGACCTGGGAGAGAAGGTCGAGTCTAAGATCTAAGTTTGGGTCTAAGGTCTAAAGTCTAAAGCGGTTGCTCCCGAACCTTAGACCTTAGACGTTAGACTTTCTGTTCCAGCGTTTTCAAACAGTCCTCCAGATGCAGGCGCGGTCCGCCGGTGATCCGGAAGAACCGGCAGCCCAGACCCGGGTCCGGATCGGGCACCACGCGCACGACGATGGCCTCGGCCACAACGGTCCGGCCGGGTTTGCCGACGGGGACCTCGAAGAAGATCTCGAGGCGAGCGCCGACCGGCTGCCGAACCGTCGTCAGGATAAAGAAACCGCCGCGCGAAAGATCTCTCAGCGTCCCATCGTGCTGCGCGCCGTCGCGCCAGAACGTGACCGGCCAGCCCACGGCGGAGCGATTGCCGGCGCGGGGCTGGAGTCTCAAGTGCCGGCGAACGCTCTCGAGAAGAACAGCCTCGTCCAATGGCTTCTCCAGCCATTCGTTCGCACCCGTCCGCCGGATCTCTTCCTCCCGGTATTTCCCCCCCGCGACGACGAGCACCGGGGTGTGCGCGAACTGCGAGTCGGCCTTGAGGACCCGGCAGACGTCGATGCCCGTCATGCCGCTCATCTCCGCGTCGAGGAAGATGAGATCGGGTCGTTCCTTGCGCGCGACGGTCAGTGCCTCGGTGCCGCTGCTCGCGGTCAAGAGGCGGCAGGGGAGCCGGCTCTCGATCTGGGCGCCGATTTCTCGGAAGAAACCGGAGTCGTCCACGAGGAGGATGGATTGCATGGGATGAGGGAGATTATAGACAGTCGCTAGTCGGTATCCGTAGTCGACAGTCGACAGTCGACATTCGACAGTCAACAGCCGGCAACCGGGCCGTTTAGACCACCCTTGGCCTCAGGACAATCTCTCCGTGCGTAACGTAGGGTGGTGAGGTCAGGACGGACATCAAGGCCCTGACCGCGTCTTCGACCTGGAGCATGCGAGCCGGCTCGAGGGTCGGACGAAACCGATCGAAGAATTCCGTATCGATGGAGCCGGCGCAAATCGCGGTGACGCGGACGTTGTCGGGTTTGAGTTCCTCGGCGAGCGCGCGGGAGAAGCCGACGACGCCGTGCTTGGCGGCGCAGTAGGCGGTTCCCTCCGGAAAGCCCTGCAGACCGGCGATCGAAGCGATATTGACCACGTCGGCGGGAGCGTTTCGCTTCAGCGCTCCCAGCGCGGCCTGGGTGAGATAGATCGGCGCCGCCAGATCGGTCTCGATCGTCTCGGCGATCTGCGAGCGGGTCAACTCCTGCAAAGGCGCGCGCCAGCCGAGGCCGGCGTTGTTGATCAGGATGTGGAGCTTCTTGTAGCGGGCGAGCAGCACATCCACCAGATCGAAGAGGGCCGGCACGCTCCGGACGTCCGCCACGTGATAAGCGGCCTCGCCGCCGGCGGCTGCAATCTCGGCCACCACCTCGCGGAGCTTCTCCTCGCGGCGAGCGACCAGGAAGACCGAGGCGCCGGCGCGCGCGAGCGCCAGCGCGAACCCCCGGCCGAGGCCCGAGGACGCGCCGGTGATGAGAGCCACTTTTCCGGCGAAGGGTTTCCCCGTCTCGATCACGACGGCAGCAGTGTAGCCGTGATTTCCTCAACAGGTCATCCCGCGAGTCGGAAGCCGTCGCGCGATGCCGAATTTTCGAAGTCGCGCCCCCGTTATCATCCCCCGGCCATGGACACCGTCACCCACGCGATCGCCGGCTCCGTCCTGTCCCGGTCCTCGGCTGAGCGGTCAGCCAGCCGGGCGGCGCTCCTGTTGGGCGCTCTGGCCGGAGCGTTTCCGGATATCGATTTCTTGTTCATGACGAGCCGTCTTCAGTACCTGCGGGAGCATCGCAGCTGGTCCCATTCGTTCGTCTATCTTCCGCTCTTCGCCCTCGGCTTTGCCCTCGTGACCCGGGCCGTCTTCCGCGGATCCCGCCTGGCGGTCCTCTGGCTCTTCGCCGCGATCGGCCTGGCGTCCCACATTCTGTTCGACTGGATCACCTCGTTCGGAACGATGTTCTTCGTCCCCTTCACCTGGAAACGCTTTTCGCTCGACTGGGTCTTCATTCTGGATCCTTACTTCACGTCGATCGTTTTTCTCGCGCTCGTGGCCTCGCTGATCTGGCGGTCGCGCGGGCGGCGGATCGCCGTTGCCGGAAGCGGCGCTCTGGCCCTGTACATTCTCTTCTGCGCGTTCCTGCACGCGCGGGCTCTCGCGACCTGGCAAAAAATGGATCGGCCGCCGGCCGGCGCGACCGTGGCCGTGCTGCCGCAATTTCTCTCTCCCTTCCGGTGGCTCGGGCTCTCCGAGAGGCCGGGGGAAGCTCATGTCGCGTTCTTCGACATCGGACCCTTCGCGCGCGCCGGCCCGGCGGATCCGCGGCCGCCTCGGAAATTTTCGGACGTGCTCCCGAGTCTCTCCGATTACTACCCGCCCCCCTCTCGCGCGCACATCCGGGTTTTCCGCCAGCCGCCCGAAACCCCGCTGCTGGAAGCTTGCCGGCGCGACTCCGACGTCGCGGTGTACCTCGCGTTCGCGCGCTTTCCGCTGGCCACTTTCCAGCCGGAGCCCGGCGGAGGAGCCGTGATCACCTGGGAAGACCTGCGCTTTCTTCCCTGGTTTGCCGGTCCCTGGGGGCGAGACGGGCGAGGGGGTTTTCGCCGGGAGCCGTTCGTCTACCGCGTTCGAATGGATGCCTCGGGCCGGCCGATCGAACGCAGTTTCATCACGAGCTCGGGCGTCCACGCCGTGACGGAGTCGAACAACTAAGCCCGGCGACTGAACTAGTATCGGACTCCCGAAGGAGGAACGATGAGCCCGATTTGGCGGCGGAAAACCTGGAGTGTCCTGGCCTTCTGCTGCGCGCTCGCGCTTCCGGCGCTCGCGGCGAATCCCGTTGCGCGGCCGACCAGGCAATACACGATCGAGCAGTTCATGGCGACGACGCGTGTCTCCGGCGCCTCTTTTTCGCCGGACGAGAAGGAGATCCTCTTCTCCTCGAACCAGACCGGCATCTTCAACGTCTACCGCGTGCCAGTGGCGGGGGGCTCGGCCGTGCCGGTGACGTCTTCGACGCTGGACACGACCCTGGCGGTTTCTTTCTTTCCCACGGACCGCCGCGTCCTCTATACGCGCGATCAGGGAGGAAACGAGCTCAACCACCTCTACCTGCTCGACGCCGACGGCAAAGAGCGGGACTTGACGCCCGGGGAGAAGCTGAAGGCGCAGTTTGGAGGATGGACTCGCCGTCGCGACGCGTTCTGGGTCCGGACGAACGAGCGCGACCAGCGCTACTTCGACCTCTATCGATACGACGCCGCGACGCTCGAACGCAAGCTTTTCTATCGCAACGACGAGGGCTACAGCCCGGACGGCGTTTCCGACGACGGAAAGTGGGTCGCCCTGGGAAAACCGAAGACCACCTCCGACAGTGATCTCTACCTCTGGAACTCGCAGACGAAGGAGACGCGCCACATCAGCGCGCATCAGGGGACCGCGGACTATTCCTTCGCGGACTTCGATCCGGCTTCGACCGCCGTTTACTACCTGACCAACGACGGAGCCGAGTTTACGAGGCTGCGCCGATATGTCCTCTCGACGGGCAAGCACGAGGAGGTCGAGAAGGCGGATTGGGACATCTCCTACAGTTTCTTCTCGAGGGGAGGCGCCTACCGCGTCACGGGAATCAACGAAGACGGGCGGACGGTGATCCGGATCGTCGAGACCGCGACGGGAAAGCCCGTGGCCCTTCCGAAGCTGCCCGACGGGGATGTGACCTCCGTTCGGATCTCGGACAGCGAGAAGAAGATGGCCTTCTACTTCTCGGGAGATCGTTCGCCCGCCAACCTGTACGTCATGGACCTGCCGGGCAGCCCGCCTCGCCGTTTGACCGACGCCTCGAACAAGGAGATCGATCCGGAAGACCTCGTGGAGGCGAGCGTCGTCCGGTTCCGCTCGTTCGACGGCATGACCATTCCCTCGATCTTCTTCAAGCCCCATCAGGCGGCCGAGTCCCGAAGGGTCCCGGCTCTGGTCTGGGTCCATGGCGGGCCGGGAGGGCAGACGCGCAAGGGTTACAGCGCCGGCATCCAGTACCTGGTCAACCATGGTTATGTCGTTCTCGGCATAAACAACCGCGGGAGCTCCGGCTACGGGAAGACGTTCTTCACAGCCGACGACCAGAAACACGGCCGGGAGCCGCTCTGGGACTGCGTGGAGGCGAAGAAGTATCTCCAGAGCCTGCCCTACGTGGACAAGGACCGGATCGGGATCATCGGGGGAAGTTACGGCGGGTACATGGTGCTCGCCGCGCTCGCGTTCCAGCCGGATCAGTTCGCCGTGGGCGTCGATATATTCGGCGTCTCCAACTGGGTGCGGACTCTGGAGAGCATTCCCAAGTGGTGGGAGTCCCAGCGACTGGCTCTCTACAAGGAGATCGGTGATCCGGAGACCCAGAAAGCCATGCTCACGGAGATCTCTCCGCTCTTCCACGCCGACAAGATCCGCAAGCCGTTGATCGTCTTACAGGGCGCCAACGACCCGCGTGTCATCAAGCCCGAGTCCGACGAGATCGTCGAGGCGGCCAAGAAGAACGGTGTTCCGGTGGAATACGTCGTCTTCCCGGACGAGGGGCACGGGTTCACGAAGCGCAAGAACGAGATCTCTTCCTGGAAGGCGATCCTGGAGTTCCTCGACAAGTATCTGAAAGGCGCAGGCGCCGAGCCGGCGAAAAAAGCCGCGTAAAGCCGGCGAAGGGCAAACGGCGAACGGCGAAAGGCGAAGAGGGGCGACGCCCGAAATCCGGAGGAGCGACCGACTTTATTCGCCGGCGACGAACGGGGGCAGCTCCCAGACTGTGACCTTGTCCCGGCCGGCGTCCTTGGAGAGATACATCGCGCGGTCGGACGACTCGTAGAGCTCGGCAACTGTCCCGATTTCCGGGCTCAGGCTCGCGATGCCGAACGAGCAGGTCACCGCGAACGAAGCGCCGCACTGCTCGAAAGGGTTCATGGAGAACTTCCGGCGCACGCGCTCGGCCAGGGCCCGCGCGTTGACCGCGGCCGCCTCCGGGCAGAGGATCGCGAACTCTTCGCCGCCGACGCGGGCGAAGACTTGCTCCCGGCGCAGCATCGGCCGCGTGAGCTCGACGATTCGCTTCAGGACGAAGTCGCCGCAGAGATGCCCATACGTGTCGTTGACGAGCTTGAAGTTGTCGATATCGAAGAGGATCAATGCGAGCGGACGGCCATACCGGCGGGCCCGGCCCAACTCCCGCTCTGC
>JBKPDV010000155.1:0-10301 GCA_046728075.1 Acidobacteriota bacterium
ACAGTGCCGTGAGGAAGCAGGCGCGCATCGCCTTCGAAGGCGATCCGTACTTGCAGGACTTCATGCTGGGGGACGTCGACGCCGAAGGTCCCATCGAGACCGACGTGCTCCACTCCTTTGCCGCGGCCGGACATGTCGCCATGTTCTTCCCGCTGCGTTCGCCGGCGAGGTGGCGCGTGATCGCTCTAGGTCCGAGAAAAGGCCGCGCGAGGCAAGAAAAGGAAGGCCACCAAAGCGAAGAGTCGCTCACGCGCAGCGAGCTCTCTCTCGGCGAGCTTCAGATCTCCGTCGATCGTGCCACCAGCGGAACTGTCCGCCTGCGCGACCCCGTTTGGTTGACGCATTTCCGTCTGCATCACCGGCAGGCGCGAAGGTACCGGGAGGGCCCCGTGTTCCTGGCTGGCGACGCCGCGCACATCCACAGTCCAGTGGGCGCTCAAGGAATGAACACAGGCATACAGGACGCATGGAACCTCGGTTGGAAGCTCGCGCTGGTCACGCTCGGACACGCCGAGGAGAAGCTGCTGGACACCTACGAAGCGGAGCGCTGGCCCGTCGGCCGTAACCTGCTCCGATACACCGATCGTCTCTTCGGTCTGTTCACGCGGGTGATGTCGGCCGGCGCCCTGGCGGCCTGGATTCGGCGCGCGGTCGTGGCGCGGGTGCTCCCTCTGGTGTTCCGATCGGTGCGGATCCGCGGCGTGGCGTTTAGATTTGTCTCCGAGCTGGCGATTTCTTACCGGCGGAGTCCCGCGGTGATGGAGGGCCGCCCAAGGCTTCGATCGGGACCGCGGGCAGGGGACCGTCTGCCGGACGCGCGCATCGAACACCACGGCCAGCGAACCCACCTCCAGGAGGCGCTCTCGGGCACCGCGGTTCAGCTACTTCTCTGCGGGCCGCTCGACGGTTGGGAGAGCGCTTCGCTCCGGGACCTGGCCGCCCGGCATGCCGGTATCCTCAACGTTTGCTTCCTGAGCCGGGAGAACAAGCGGGGCGTGCTCTTCGACAAGGATGGCGAGGCCCTTGCTCGGCTCGGCCTCCGCGCTGCGCACGACACGGGTCAGTACATCGTGAGACCGGACGGCTACATCGCCTTCCGCTGCGGCGGCCGCGACATCGGCTCTGCAGGGCGGTACCTCGCGCGCTGGCTAACAACGAACAATGTACAGGTATCGTGACCGACCTCGCGCGCATGGCCCGACCTGATCTACGGAATCGGGTAGAGGACCAAGCGGCGGTCAACTCCAGCGGCTCCTTCATCGCCCTCGTCGCTGAAAGACTCGCCCGGTCCTCATGTAACCTGATCGCCGTGACCGCTGTATGAGACTCCCGAACAGCGCGCAGACCTCGCGGCCATGGCGAATCCACGAGCTCACGCACGATTTTCGCCTCGAGGACGTGTGGGCGCTTCCTACGCCCGGCGGCCCTCGCGACTTCCATTGGATCGTCGAGCGCTTCGCGTCGAGTGACCCGTCCAGGGGTTCGCTTCCCGGCCGAGCGCTGTGTGGATTAGGGGTCAGTCCTGAAATCCTGCGCTATTTGGCGGAACGCCAAAAGTCGAGAGCCGAACTTCTCACGGTAGTACCCGAGCCGGGCGAGATACCTCTCACCATCTTCGTCATTCCGGAAGACAGCCGCACGCTCGTTTCCCCGCACCACGACGTGGTACGGAAACTCCAGCCGAGGCGGCCTGGCCATCGCAAAATACTGCAGAATTTCAGGAAGCCGGACGCTCCAATCCGTCGCATCGCGCTGCGGATGGATCGGACTGTTACTCCCCGCGGAGAATGGCGATCGGATCGACCCGGGTCGCGCGGTGTGCGGGAACCCAGCAAGCGAGAAGCGCGACGAAGATCAGCACCCCCGAAATCGTGGCAAAGACGGCGGGATCCGAAGGGCTGACGCCGAAGAGAAAACCCTTGATCGTGTGGCTGACTTCGCTGCCCACGAACATCCCTACCAGCAGCCCCGCGGCGGTTAGCGCAATCCCTTCGCGCAGCACGAGCCGCAGAACGTCGCGGCGCTGCGCACCCAGGGCCATGCGCACACCCATCTCGTGGAGGCGTTGGTTGACGTCGTGGCCGAGGACCGCGAACAGCCCGAAAGCCGCAAGGAACAGCGCCAACCCGGCATAAGCGCTGCTGAACACGGCGACCAGCCGGCAGGGCGCCAACTGGGCCGCCAACCGATCATCGAGCATCGCCATGTCGAAGACTGGAAGCGTGGAATCGATCGAAAGCACCGCATCTTTCAGTTCGCGGCTAACGGTGGCCACATCCGAAGAAACGCGCAACGCCACCATCAACCTGGAGTTCGGCCGCTGGAGACAGGAAAAATAGGCATCGTATTGCGGCCCCAAGCCGCTCGGCGCAATGCCCATGCCGGCCTCGTTTAAGTCGAACCGTTGCGCTTGGCGCGAGTCGCGCGCCACGCCGATCACGGTCACCCACGACAAGAAGCCGCCGCTCGCGCTGCGCATGCGCTTCCCGATGGGGTCCTTCCCGGGCCAGAGCTTGTTGGCCACTCCTTCGCTGATGACCGCGACCGCAGGGCTGTCCGCGCTGTCCTGCCAGGTGATGTCGCGCCCGTGCAGCAGCGGAATGCCCAGATTGGCGAGCGCGCCCGGATGGATGCTGTGGCGATCCATCAACAGTCGCGCACTCGCGTCATCGGCGGAAGCGCCCTCGGGATACGCGATATATGCGGTCCGGGCGCGTCCCAGCATGCTCGGTCCCCACAGGGTCGCCGATTTCACGTTTGGCAGGCCTTGCAGTTTTTCTTCCAACTGTCGACTGAACCGCCCGCGTGACGCGTCATCGGCGTAATGCGCCAGGGGCAGCTCCAGGCGCAAGGTCAGGAGGTTCGAGGTATCAAAGCCCATCGGCGTGGACGCAAGCCGCCGGAAACTCTCCACCAGCATCCCCGCGGCCACCAACACCACCACCGCCAGCGACACTTCAGCGACGACTAAGACCTTCTGCCCGCGATGCCGCACCAGGCCCTGGCCCTGCCGGCCGCCCTGACGCAGCGTTTTTTCGATGTTCACCCGGGAAGAAAAGAGCGCCGGCGCGACGCCGAAAAACAGACCGGTGACGAGCGACACGGCGAGCGAAACGAGAAATACCCGGGTCCCTGACTGGATGTGCACCACGGATGGAAGGTGCATGGGTGCCCAAGCACGGAGGACTCCGATTCCCCGGTCGGCAAGAGCGAAGCCCACGCCTCCGGCGAGCACCGTGAGCACCGCGTTTTCAATCAGCAGATGGCGCGCCAGCCGTTGCGCGGAAGCGCCCAAGGCGGAACGCACGGCCAGCTCGCGTCGGCGGCTCAGCAGCCGTGCCAGGAGCAAACTGGCCACGTTGGCGCACGCAATCAGCAGCAGGCAGAACGAGGCCACCAGCAAAATCCTCGTCGGCGGAAACAGCGCGCCCAGCAAGTACTCCTTCAACGGGCGGGGCACCAACGTGTAGCCAATATCGGTCTGCGGATAGGTCGTGGCCAGGCGCTGGTTGATGGCGGCCAAATCCTCACGCGCATGCGTCAGGGTGACCCCGGCTTTCATTCGGCCAATGGCCCAAATGGACGAGCCGCCGCGGTCCGTGGGGTTTGCGACGCCGGTCATCTCGTATGCGCGGCCGAGCGGAATCCACGCATCGACCTGCTCGCGGTGCTCTTCTTCGTTGGGCGCATCGCGGAATTCCGCCGCGGTCACCCCCACAACGAGGAACGGCTTGTCACTGAGATGGATGGTTGAGCCGACGACGGATGGATCGCCGCCTAGTTGGCGTTGCCAGAAAGCGTGGCTGATGACCACCACGGGATCACCCGAGCCAAAGCGGTCCTCTTCCGGGCGCATCAAGCGTCCCAACTGCGTGCGCGCTCCCAATAGCGTCAAGTACGAAGGCGTGACACAGTTCAACACCACCCGAATCGGCTCGCCTTGCCCGGTCATCACGAGCGAGCCCCAGCCTTGATAACCGGCCAGGGTTTCGAAGGCGGTGCTCTGCTCCAATATGTCGTGGTAGGCCGGATACGAGAACGTCGCGCCGCCCTGAGGGTATCCGGGCACGCCGTGGGAGATCCAGACCAGTCGATCCGGGTCCGGATAGGGCAGACGTTGGAAGAGCACGCCGTCGGCGATGGCGAACGTCACGGTGTTCGCCGCGATGCCCACCGAGAGAGTCAGCACGACGAATAGGACGAAAAACGGCGACTTCCGCAACCGCCGCAGCGCGTACCGGCAATCCTGCAGAACGTTCTCCATACACCACCTCACCGTCTGATCGGGCTACCACTTAGCACAATCCAGACCAGCTCGGAGGGCTTTCGTTTGAAAGAGATAGCGCGCCCTCCAAGCTCAACCGCGTTGGTTCACGTTCGATTGTGGGACTGAAACGTTCAAAAACGAACACTGCCGATATGCTTGAGTCGAGATTGCGTCGGCGCGGCGGGCCTTACGGATGGCCTGCCCCGCTTGCGTTTGCCACCTTCAACGGGCTCGATCCTGGTCTCGGCTCACGATTGCCACGGGATCTGGAGCGTGAAGATACAAACCGGCCAGATTGGCCGTCTCAATTATCAGTTAGCCCTAGCCGGGTCGAAAAAAGCTCCGGTGACCTATGTATTCGTCGCAGGGTCATGCCTTGAAGTCGCGTCGAGATCGACAGTCAGTGAGCATGACCGCCCGAGTCCGCCGACGTTCCGTCCGACCACTCGGACACCGGAACGATGAACTCGGTCACTGGCTCCGGCGCGCCATTAAAGTGTGGAGCCAGCAGAACCGGCAAGCCAGAACTAAGCGGGCCTGCACCCCAAGTGTGAGCGTCTTTCACGGCAACGTAAAACATGAGATGGGGAACGCAGTTCCCGCATCTGCTGTTAAGGAACCCTTGCTTCGACAGCATATAGGCCATCGCGCCAGGCTCGAGGGCCGGCACTTCCCCTCTCTCAATCGCGGCCTTCATACCCTCGTTCATTTCAGCTTTCGATTTTCCAGCCAATGCCAATTTGGTCCTAATCAAAGTGATCGGCAGCAACGTCCTGGCAGCCGATGGGTTGTAGCACACCGGACCGCGCCTCTTAGGGCTCCAAAACTCGGGACTGTTTTCGAATTGGTCCATCCACGAGCGGTCTACGTTGCAGACAAAGCCGTTCTTGCCTTCGACCGCAGTTTCATGGCCATGCCTTCCGAGGGCCATAACCGTGGCGTCCTTGGCAACGGATGACGGAGCCGCGCTTCGCGCCAGGGCGATTTCGGCGTCGCGGTCCATGAGGTATTGATCGAGGGGCGCCATGCTGGGATACGGATTCTTGGCGTCCTGTGCTTGCGCGTGCGATGTGGCGCCGAGCACCGCAATCAGCGCAAGGGCCTCTCTAATGAGCGTTTTGATTGCCTGTGACTTCATACGACCAGTCCCTTCTCTTCAGCGACGCACCAGCTCTGCCTCTTATCGAGCTCAGCCTTGCAAAGTGGGTCAGGCTAGAAGATGGAGCAACGCCCGGGCCAAGCGCCGCAGATATCGTCGATTCCGGCCGAACGGCTCTTGCGTCAACACGTTAGCCTTGCCTGATCGTTGATCAACTCAAGCATCAACGATGCGACGTCTTGGATTAAACGCAGGAATTTGGATCTTCCAATGCCACCCAGCCTTCCGAAGTTGCAGACGACATCAGTCGAAACATTCTTGTCTTGGTGTGGAGGCTTTTTCCGACCGAGCCGTCCAGCGAAAAGTTGATTTATCGCGCAACACACCTCAGCTGCCTGAAAATGTTTCGAGCCGAACGTCGTCGCCGCCCGCGAGAGGAAGAGTTCGCGCGCCGTCAGGTACTAAAGGCTACAGCGGGCTCCAATTCCTATGAACGGATGCTGGATCTGCAGCTTCGAGAACCGGGCACGAGACTTGCGGAGTCGAGGTCTCGGCCGCTGGCGAATCGGAGTTCGGTGGCGCACGGGAGACGCTATGGAAGATGTTGCGAACATCGGAGTCCTGTTCATCGCAGGCTTTGGCCCAATCGTCCGCGAAGCGGCGGCGAGCCGCAGGCTCTACTGTCGAACTCTCGGCATCTCCTTCCGGGAGGAGAAGGGCGGCTACCTTCACACGGAGTCCTTAAAGGGTGCGAAGAGCTTCGCGCTGTGGCCGCTCTCCGAAGCCGCTCGCTCCTGTTACGGTCAGGACGCGTGGCCCGGCGATGTCCCCATCCCGCAAGCTTGGATTGAGTTCGACGTTCAGAACGTCGAGGCTGCAACGGCGGAGCTGGAAGCGCGCGGTTATCGAATGCTCGTCAAGAACAAGAGAGAACCGTGGGGTCAGACGGTCAGCCGGTTCCTCAGTACGGAAGGACTACTCGTAGGGATCACCTTTACCCCCACGATGCGAGAGGACGCGTAGGCGGGCGTCGCGGGCTGGCACATCTGGTTTGACGTGCTGGAGCGGCTTCTCTCCGGTCGGCCCATCGCCCGCATCGTCGGTCGCCGAGGCGATAAGTTCGGCGGTTGGCAGCGATTGAACGCCGAGTTGGTTCTTGGCGTTCTACGTCTTCACGCGTTACGTCAAGGTGACCTTCTTCCACGCGGCCGCACTGCCCGGCTGGGTTCCCGGCCGGCCGTTCTGAAGAGGCAAGATCGGCTCGGTGCGGATCGCGTCCGATTCTGTCTGCAGTTTGAAAGACTGATATCGGCGTCTCGCGAAACAATCTCTTGCGACAGCGGCCGGGTAACCGCGAACAATCTCGGTTGCGGCGTAATGGCCATGAGTCACGATGCTCAGGGAACGTTGATGCCGGCGCCTTCGGCGACTCCGAGGGCGATAACGGACCATTCGAGGCCTCCGCGGCCTTTGGCGGCGGCGCAGAGGAAGCGGTCGCGCGCAGACTGAGGGTCAGACTTTCAAAATTGTATTTCGGTTAGCCATCAAGACACGACTCACCAAATAACCCCATCCTGGAAGACTGACCCCGATCATCCCCGATCATTCCCCTGAAAGGCTCGCGCCCCCGTCTTCATGTAACCTGACCCCAATGACCCTGCCGCGAGCACGATTTCGGCCAACTCCGCCAGGATGTCGAATCTGCAGGCCGTCGACCGTCATCTCCCTGGAGGACCGCGGTCCGCACCGGGCTGCGCGTCCATAGGAGGATCACAATGCGATACATCATGGTCGTCTATGAGACCCCCACCGACGTCGACAGGCGGGGCGACCCCGCGGGCGAGCAGTACATCGCGGCCTGGCGGGCGTACTACAAGGCCCTCGAGAAAGCGCACGTTTATGTCGGCGGGGCGCCCCTGAAGCAAGCGGCGACGGCCACGACCGTCCGCCTGAGGGAGGGCAGGCGACAGGTGCAGGACGGTCCCTTCGCCGAGGCCAAGGAGGAGCTGGGCGGGTTCCTCATTCTCGAATTGCCGTCCCTGGACGCGGCGCTCGACTGGGCCGCGCGCTGTCCCGCGGCCGCCGCCGGCGCCCTGGAGATCCGGCCGATGGACGTCGAAATGCACGACACCATCGTCCGTCCCTGAGCGCCGTGGACGACGCGCAGCACGCAGTCGAGGCCGTGGCGCGCGCTTCCTACGGGCGCCTGCTCGCCTATCTCTCCTCCGAGACGCGGGACGTAGCCGGCGCGGAGGACGCGCTGGGAGAGGCGCTGCTCGCTGCTCTCACGTCCTGGCCGCGCGACGGCGTCCCGGAGAAGCCTGAGGCGTGGCTCCTCACCGCCGCACGCCATCGGCTGATCGACCAGGCCCGCCGCGCGCGTGTGCGCAGCGATCACATGGACACCGTCCGACGCCTTACGGAGGGGACCGCGCGGCCCCCCGATTTCGTCGACTCATTTCCCGACCGGCGCGTCGAGCTGTTGTTCGTGTGCGCCCACCCGGCGATCGACCCCGCCCTGCACGCACCGCTGATGCTGCAAACGGTCCTCGGCCTCGACGCCGCGCGCATCGCGCAGGCCTTCCTCGTTCCCCCCGCGACCATGGGGCAGCGGCTGGTGCGAGCGAAGCGCAAGATCCGCGAGGCGGGCATCCCTTTTCAGGTCCCCGAAGCCCACGAGTTGCCGCAACGTCTCGACACGGTTCTCGAGGCCGTCTACGCCGCGTATGGTCTCGGCCGCGACGAGGCGGCGGGCGCCGACGCGCGCGGGCAGGATCTGGCGGACGAGGCGATCTGGCTGGCGCGCGTGGTCCGCACGCGCATGCCCGAAGAGCCCGAAGTGCGCGGGCTCCTCGCCCTGATGCTGTTCTGCGATGCGCGTCGTGTGGCGCGGCGGACCCCCGATGGACGCTACGTGCCTCTCTCGGAGCAGAACCCGGCGGCGTGGTCGAGCGAGTCGATCGTCGAGGCCGAGCGCGAGCTCGCTGCGGCCGCGGGGCTCGGGCGGGTCGGCCGGTTCCAGATCGAGGCAGCCATCCACTCGGTTCATTCCGAGCGCGCGCGCATCGGCCGCACCGACTGGGCCGCCATCGCCGTGTTCTACGAGCATCTCGTACGCATCGCCCCGACGCTCGGCGCCCGGGTGGCGCAGACCGTGGCGGTGTCCGAGACGCGCGGGGCCGCCACCGCGCTGACGCTCCTGGACACGCTGGACCGAACCGCGGTGGCTGCTTACCAGCCTTTCTGGGCCGTGCGCGCCCACCTTCTCAGGAATCTCGGCCGAGCGACAGAGGCCGTGGAATCCTACGACCGCGCCATCGGTCTGACCGAGGATCCTGCCATCCGGCGGTTTCTGCTCGAACGCCGCGGCTGAATTTCGCGGAATCTCGGTCGAAATTCCCTCCCCTCGAACGCCATCAGAGTGAAGGCCGGAATCGTGGCACCCCGGCCGAGGAAGTTCAGAGGAGGGACATATGTGCCCAGCATGCATCGCAAGCACAGCAGTGATGGTCGCCGGAGCCGGATCCGCAGGAGGAATTCTGGCGGTGTGCCTCGGCAAGCTCCGAAAATTTCTCAGAGCGAGTGGTTTCGGTCTGTTTCAGAAAACAAAGGAGAGATGACATGGCAACGAGCAAAGAGAGAGACAAGGAGCACCCGAAAGGGGATATCGCGATGAAGACACCACCGATCGTTTCGGAGCAGGAGTGGGAGGCAGCGCGGCAGCAGCTCCTCGTGAAGGAGAAAGCCTTGACCCGCTCCCGAGATGCGCTGGCCGCCGAGCGTCGACGGATGCCGTGGATGGCGGTGGAGAAGGATTACGAGTTCGAAGGACCCAAGGGTAAGGTTAGCCTGCTCGACCTGTTCGAGGGCCGCAGGCAGTTGATCGTCTATCGTGCCTTCTTCGAGCCCGGGGTGTTCGGCTGGCCCGAGCACGCCTGCCGCGGCTGCTCCCTGGGCGCCGACCAGGTCGCCCACCTGGCCCATCTGAACGCTCGCGACACCACCCTCGCCTACGCCTCACGCGCGCCGCAGGCGGACATCGCGCGCCTGAAGGCGCGGATGGGCTGGGAGATGCCCTGGTACACCATGACCGACGGCTTCGACGCGGACTTCGGCGTCGATGAATGGCACGGCCACAACGTGTTCTTCCACGACGGCGAGCAGGTGTTCCGCACATACTTCATCAACGCCCGCGGCGACGAGGCGATGGGCAGCACCTGGAGTTTCCTCGACATCACGCCGCTCGGCCGTCAGGAGACTTGGGAAGACTCGCCAGAGGGTTACCCCCAGACCCCGCCGTACAAGTGGTGGAACTGGCACGACAACTACGACGCCGAGGCCTCGGTCGACCCGAGGTGGGTCAAGGTGTCCGACGCTGGAGAAGTCGCGTTCCGAAAGCGCGACGCAGAGGCGAAGGCGAGGTAAAGAAGGGCGACCACTTCTCCGCCTTCGAGCAACCGGCTCTCTTCACACAGGGCTCCGCGAGAGGCAGTTCTGGTACGGGTCGTGGGGTCGGTCATGTTTGGTAGTTCTTCCTGTTGTCGGAGAACGAAGGCGCGGCATGAGCCGCCAAGACCTCAAAGCATGACCGACCCCAATCCACATGCTGACCTCATTGATTTCGCGCCGGCTGGCGCGGCGGGGCGGAGAAGCCTTGCAACTCTTGGCTTCGGCTTCCGTATGACGGCGTGAACTGTGGCAAAGTTGCCGGCTCGATGCGGTCGCCGAAAACGGTTCGCTGAAGAGCCCCGACGGTAAATGGAGTGGAACGATGAAACAAAGGTTTGTGGGTATTCTCGCCCTGACCGTCCTTGCATTGAGCTGGAGTGGTCCGGCGCAATCGCAGACCCCCAAAACTGCCTATCCCCAGATGGCACCGGCCGAGCAGTATCGCATCGCAAACCGTGAGGATGAAATCGCACTGGCACGCAGTGC
>JBKPDV010000156.1:0-23834 GCA_046728075.1 Acidobacteriota bacterium
GTCCGAGGGTCTGCAAATAAGCGCCGAAGAGCTTCACGCTGTTGTTGATGCTGAGAGTCGGCTGTCCGAGCTTGTTCGGCCCATCCACAACGGTCGAGCACGGGATGATGCCGGTCCCCGCACCTCCGACCGTGAGATCAACGGTCGTGCGGCAGTTCGAAGTCAAGAAGTCACCGAGCTGGCTGGCCGTGTCGGCGGTGGTATTCGCGGTCGTTTTCCCCCAGGCATAGCTAGCGTTGGCGTTCCAGTGAGCGGAGAAGCGCTTGTCGAAGACCAGCTCGACGCCGTAGAACTTCCGCCGGCCGGGGCCATAGTTTGTATAAGTGGTGGTCTGGTTTCCGGAGGAGTCCAGGACCGGAACGTCGTCGATGAGGTTGCCCCATTTGCGATAGATACCCGTCAGCGAAACCCCCATCGTGTTGCCGAGCTGCTGCCGGTATCCCAGCGTGACTTCATCGTTGTAGGTCGGGTCGAGGGTGCCGGGAATCTGGGCGGAGCTGCCGGAGCCCGCCACGTGATTGGAGAAGACGTATTGCGTGCCGTTCCAAACGAAGTTGTCGTACGTCGCCTTTTGAGCGAACTGGCCGAAGCCGTCCGAAAAACTCTGCAGCACGAACTGGTAGAAGCGGCCATAAGTTCCAACCACCAGGCTCTTGCCGGTGCCAAAGATGTCGTAGGAGGCGGAAATCCGCGGCGAGACCGTACCCTTGTTGACGGTGGTCCGGTTGATGTCGTCGTTGGAATCCTGATGCTCGTAGCGAAATCCGACCTCGAAGAACAGATGCTTTCCGGCTTCGAACTTGTCCCGGGCATAGACAGCGAAGATCTCTCCCGTTGAGGTCGAAGAGACCGGCGGAGCATAGTCCCGGCGCTGATCGGGAACCCCGGTGTGCGTCCGGAAATCGAAGGACTTGTCCACGAAGAGCTGGTTGCCGGGGTAGGCGAACTGCGATGTGGAGTCCAAATGCTGGTAGTCCAGACCGGCCTTGAAGTTGTGGCTGTTTCCTCCCAGGTTGGTGTAATAGCTCACCGCTCCGAGCGCGCCCTGCCGGGGCCGGTTGACGAAACCGTCGAAGTTGGCCCCGTTGTACTGGAAACCATCGGCCTCGCTGAAGTGAGCGATGCCAGGCACCAGGGGATAGACGTCAATTCCGTGTTTCGAGGCGGAATTGCTCGGTCCGTTCCAGTTGTACTGGGCCTCGGCCGTCAGGTTCGGTCCGAAGACGCCCGTCAGGAAACCGGCATATTGCTGCGAAGTCTGATCCTGACCCGTGTAGGCGGCGAAGTCTCCCGGGGGGCCGAGCCCGGCGTAGTTGACGATGAAACCGGTCGTGGGCGAGCTCGAACCACGCGCCGCGGCGGTAATCGAAGCGGTTAACTGGGCGGTGACCTTCCCGTCCCAGAAACGGTCCTTCGTGGACTGCTGAAAGTTCTCGCCCGAAACTGGAGTCGACTGCTGGCCAGTCGTGTTGTCGGCCGATTCGTACGCGCCGAAGAACCAGATACGGTCCTTCCAGAACGGGCCGCCCAGCGTCAGCGCGTAGCGAGGATTCACGTGGTCGTACTTCACACGCGCCAGAGACGGATGGGTGCACGTGGCTCCGCCCGGCGCCGACGCCGAAGCCGTGCAGACGGTGTTGACGGTGCTGTTCGATGCGTTCCAGTTGTCGTTGGTCATGACGACTTTGCCCGATCCGGCGAAGTCGTTGGTCCCCGATTTGGTGATGACGTTGATGATGCCTCCGGACGCCCGGCCGTACTCGGCCGAAACGCCCGAGGTAATGACCGTGACTTCCTGAATGGCCTCGAAGTTGAGATTGCCGCCGAACGTTCCGGTGGTCGGATCAGTCGTATCGGTGCCGTCGTAGAGCCAGAGATTGTTGCTCGAGAGAGCGCCATGGACGCTGGGATTCGGGTTCGTGCCCGGGGTCAGGTTCACACCGGGGGCGTTCAAGAAGAGACTTTGATAGTTGCGGCCGACCGGCATCTTCTCGAATTCCTTCGCTCGCTGACGGTTCTCCAGGGACGCGTTGGTCTTGTCCACGATCGGCACCTCGCCGGTCACGACGACCTCCGCCTGCTGCGACGAGAGCTTCATCGTGATGGGAACATCCGTCTTCTTCTGGTTTTCGACCAGGCTGTCCTTGACACTGACCGTCGCGAATCCGGAGAGAACAACCGTGATGGTGTATCGGCCGGGTTGAACCTCGGAAAAACGGTAGCGCCCGGTCGAATCACTCGTGACGGTGCGCGAGAAGCCGCGCTCCACGGAGACCGCCGTAACAGAAGCGCCTGGAAGAGCGGCTCCCGTTTCGTCCTTGACCTGTCCGCCAAGCTCGCCGACGATGACGACCTGGCCTACTGCGACTCCGGCGCAAACCAGCAGGACTAAAAAGAAGAGAAAAGTAGTAAATCGATGATTTCTCCGCATGCGGTTCCCTCCTTATTTGAAGGCGCTAGCGGCAAGAGGTGTGCCACGGATGCTCACCTGAGACATCGATTTCGTGAAACTTAAATTCAAGCAAATAAAGATCTTTAACAGTTCATTAGAAAGATAACGATCAGTCCATAAATCAATTCTTTGGAGTTGAATACGGCGGGTTGGATTTTACGATGGCTCTCAGCGGAGGATCTGGAAATCCGCTCGCCTGAGGACTCGCGCGGCGCTCTCGGAATCGCCGTCGCGCACAGTCAGGTAGAGCACGTAATCAGCAGGACCCAGACTCGACAGTGGCAGCTCGACTCCCGCGAAGTACCTTCCGCTTCCGAGAGCTTGAAGCTTCGCGGCGAAGGGGGCCGGCGCACCCAAGGGCTCTCCGCCCCGCCGCAGCCGCGGCTCAAGCATGACCTTCACGGGATCGGTGGGGTTTGCCACCTCCACGAAATACCAGAGCGATTCGGAGGACGCGAACGCTCCGTCGGCGCGGGGAGGGACCGCCGTTCCGGAGAAAGTGAAACCTCGATCCGACTTCTCCGAGGCCTTGCCGGGGCCTCGCGTGATGATCAGGGAGGAAACAGCGAAGCCGTTCTCGAGGGAAGGAACCTGGATCGGCGGCAGCTCCGCGGCGGCGAGCCGTTTTCCGGTCTCGTCCGAAAGAGCGATCCAGGTGCGATACGAACCGGGAGGAAGGGCGAGACGACGCATCACCACCCGGCCGACTGCCAGCGTCGAGAACGCCGACGAACCTTCGGCAGGCTCACTCACCGTGGCGACCTCCTGTCCGTCTGCCCCTCGTACGAGAGCGTGCAGGAAGGCCCGTCGCGAGCCGGAGGGCGTGTAGATCCAGAAGAAGGTCTCGGGGTCCCCCGTCTCGTGGAACACGACGGCCGATCCGACCACCGCTCCCTCGTTGCGAGGCGCAGCCGGCGCCGCTTCCAGGAGTTGCCGGGCGGCTTCGGAAAGAGTCTGACGCGGCAGCGAAGAGACGCCCGACAGGACAGGCAACGCAGAGAGAGAGGGAACGAGGTCCGGGTTGACGATGCTTGCACGCGCGACCTGCTCCTTCAAGTCGGAGAACAGGCCCGGATCCTGAATGGAGTCCGAACGGCGGGACGGCTCGATCACGATCTTGATCGCGACGGTCGGGCGATGGAGAAGCTCGAGGATTCTCGGGGTCCGGTCGGGCTCGTAGAACCAGGTCGTCGTCGTTTCGTTCCCCTCGATGACGGCGGCCGGCGTCACTCCCTCGCCCACGCGTCGTGTGGCCCGATCGGGAGGCGGCGGAGCCGTCAACTGATTCTGAACCCGCGCCGGGTTGCCGAGCACGATCGAGACCAGGCCGCGCGCCGTGCGGGAACCGGGCGTACTCGCGATTCCAAATCGCTGGTCGGCCGTCCTGATGCGCGCGAGCACCATCTCGTGAAACTCGTTGCGCTCGGAGCCGGGGGAAGGATCGCGTTTGAGCCAGTACCGCTCGATGAACTTCTGCCGGGAATCGCGCGAATCGAGAGTCTTCCACTCCGCTCGTTCTGCGGCCGTCAGGAAGGAGGCCTCGGGCGAGCTCGCCCAATCCTCCTCGTCGCGGGCGCTCTGGGCGAGGAGGAAGGAAACGAGCAGTGCAGACCCAAGCAAAACGGGGACGATCACTCGTCCCCGTCGCAGGATCCGGTCGGCTGCGCTTCTCAACTCGCCTCCTAAGACTTCTTAGCCCTCGGGCGGGGGGTCGGAGCCGGCCCGGCCTTCGTTGCGGAGGCCTTGTCCGGCGGGGTTCCGTCCGGCTTCAGGACGACGAATTCCGCCTGTCGGTCCAACCCCTTGAAAGCGGCCGAGTCGCGCGGAGCGTTCAAGTCGCGGATGTTCAGAGTGAAGGTGTAGTAGCCAGGCTCGAACGTCGCCAAAGGGATTTCGCTTCCGCTGGCGTAGTAGCCCGACGTGAGTAGCTGCATCTCGGCGGGGCCAGTGAAAGGCGCGAAAGCGGGCTTGCCGTCGCGCAGCACGCCGATCCTCTGCATGATGCGCGGCTTCGCGGTATCCGCGGCGGGCGGAGCGGCGGCGCCTGCGGTCGGAGTCGAAGCCGGAGCGGGCGCAGCCGCTGCCGCGCCAGCGGACTCGGGCTGCTTCGGGTTGCTCACGGCATAGAAGTACCAGAGAGAGTCTTCCTTGGAGAACGACCTGTTGGCCTTCGGCTCGACCTTGATCGGCTTGTCGACTCCGAAGATGAAGGGGTCGGCGGGGCCCGGCCGCTTGCTCTGCGGCTTGAGCTCATTGGTCAGGATCAGCGGCGAAACGTCGAAATCCGAGGACTTGGGCTCGAGCTTGAAGGTCGCCGAGGCGGTCTCCATCGCCGTGCCTCCGTCGGCCGGAAAGATGCCGAAGGCGCCGTGGTAACTGCCGGCAGGAAGAACGATCGATCGCTCGAAGACCTTGTCGGTCTTGGCGCCGGTCTTCATGTCTGTGAGCGGCGCGTCCTCCCAGAACGAAGCCGCCTCGCCGCCCGAGTCGCTCGTAACGAGTCCTCCGAACTTCACGGGTCCGGCGGGGGCCTTGTCCCCCGGGAAATAAAACTGGAGCGCGTAGAACGGCTCGCCGGAAGAGGCGCGAAACGGACCTCCCCAGAACATCGCGGGCCCCGCGTCGGACTTCGGGGTTCGCAGCAAGGGCTCCAGCGCGCTTCGCGTCGCGGCGGGGAGAGAACCGGCCGCGGGAGCGGGAGGAGGCGCCGTGGCGGGACCGGTCCCGGCGACGGCGGGAACCCGCGGCGCGGTCGAGACAGGTGCTCCAGCCGGAGCTCCGGCCGGGGCCCCAGCCGGCGGCGCGCCACCCGATGCGCCACTCGGGGTCCCCGCGACCGCCGCGGTCGCCGCGGGATTCACGATCGACTTCTCCGCGATTTTCGCGATCGCCCGATCCGCATCTGCACGGTTTTGGATCTCATCGTTTCCCTTTGCGTTGTCGACGACAATTCGGAGGCGGAGCTCGCCGACTCCCAGGGAAGGGTCGAACTTGTCTTTCTCATAAAGCCAGGTCTGCAGGACGCTGGAGCCCGGACTGACCCCGCCAAATGCGTCCCCTCCCGGGCGCGTGGCGTTCGCACCGGAGGTTCCGAGCCCTGTGTCCGGCGCTTCCGACCCGGCACCGGTGCGGACCTGAGAGACGCGGCTCGGTCCGCCAAGGACGACGAGGAGGCGGCCGCGCGCGGACTCGGAGCCCTTCTGGCGCCTCATTTTGAACTGTTCGTCGGCGGCCGCGATGCGCCGCGCGATCTCCGCTTTGAAGCGTTCGCCGCCGCGCTTGGCCCAGTACGCAGCGATGAACTGTTCCGCGTCGGTATCGCTGCCGACCTTCGCCCACTCCTGCCTCTCCTCGGGCGTCAGGAAGTACGCCTCCGCAGACTTCGGCCAATCTTTGTATTTGGTCAGCTGAGCCGTCGCGAGCGCCGCGATGGCGAGCCCGGCGATGGCAAAAAAAGTTCTTTTCACAGTACCTCCGTTCATGGGGTGGGAATTCTATCGCGCCAGGAGAAAGTCTAAGGTCTAAGGTCCAAGGTCTGAGGCAAACGAAACAACTTCGAACCTTAGACCTTAGACCTTGAACCTTAGACCTTGGAAGGCGGGTCCGAAAAAGACTGTTATCGCTTATCGACCTTGGCGAGCGCGAGGCCCGCGGGCAACTTGACCAGCGCGTAGCGCCGATCCACGCCGCCGCGGCGAATGTCCACTTCCTCCCGCAGCACGCCCAGAAGATTCTCCACGTCCCCTTGCATCTTTTCGATGCGCTCTTTCATGTGGAGGATGACTTCCACTCCGGCCAGGTTCACGCCGAGATCTCGCGTCAAGGTCAGGATGATCTCCAGACGCTCCAGGGTGTCGGCGTCGTAAAGGCGCGTCTTTCCCTCCGTCCGGGCGGGCCGCAACAGTCCCTCGCGCTCGTACATACGGAGCGTCTGAGGATGAATTCGGAATCGCTCGGAGACCGTTCCGATCCTGTAGACGCCCGGACGCGTGCCCTTGCTCACCGCGGCCTCCGGGACTCGACGGGAATCGGCTCACCCGGAGCGCTCTTGATGGCGATGACCTTGAGCACCCCGGCGCGCAGGGTCGCCTTGATACGAGCCGGGTCGATCGTCGCCGGCGCGGGGAACTCCCGCGAGAAACTGCCGTAGATTCGCTCCATTCGGACGAAGTTTCGCGGCTGCACGCCGGCTTCTGCCCGTCGATGGCCTGCGACCCTCAGCTTGCCGTCGAGCGCTTCCAGCCGCACATCCTCGAGGCGGACGCCCGGCAGCTCGATCTGGAGAATGATCTCCTCCGGTGTCTCGTAGACGTCGGCAGCCGGAGACCAGAGCGCCGCATCCAGGCTGTCGTCATCCGGAAACTCCGTGCGATGAATCGTTTCCTCGAAGAGACGATTCATCTTCTCCTGGATCGCGAACAGGTCCTGGAGCGAGTTCCAGTGGAAAACGGACATAACGTTTTCGATAGTGTACCGTGCCGAACCGACCAGTCGGTAGTCAGTAGTCGATAGTCGGTAGTTCCGAGCGTTTTCCCTACCGACTACGGACTACCGACTACCGACTTCTCATTACTACTTC
Source organism: Acidobacteriota bacterium (assembly GCA_046728075.1). Classification (GTDB taxonomy): domain Bacteria; phylum Acidobacteriota; class Thermoanaerobaculia; order UBA5066; family Gp7-AA6; genus JBKPDV01. Next base: position 7,032 of record JBKPDV010000156.1, read on the forward strand.
TTCTCCGCGTCCACGTACTCCGTGTCGATGACCTCGTCTTCCTTACCCGAGGAGGGCGAGGGGCCGCCGGCCGAAGGCCCGGCTCCCGGCCCGGAGGAACCCTGGCTCTGCGAGGCCGCCGTCCGGTACATCGCCTCGGCGATCTTGTGAGAAGCCTGCTGCAGCCGTTCCGCCGCGGCGTTCAAGTTTGCGGCGTTGCCGCCCTCCAGTGCCTTCTTCGCGTCCGCAAGCGCCGACTCGAAGTTGGAGGCTTCTCCCGGATCGAGCTTGGCCTTGTTCTCGTTGTAGCTCTTTTCCGTCGAGTAAATCAGGCTGTCGAGCCGGTTCTTGGCTTCGATCTCCTCGCGGCGTTGGCGGTCCTCATCCGAGTGCGACTGCGCATCCTTCACCATGCGGTCGATCTCGTCCTTGTTGAGGCCCGAGGACGCCGTGATAGTGATCTTCTGCTCCTTGCCGGTCCCCATGTCCTTGGCCGAGACGTTCAGGATCCCGTTGGCGTCGATGTCGAAGGTAACCTCGATCTGCGGGACACCCCGCGGCGCCGGGGGGATTCCGACGAGATGGAACACGCCGATCGGTTTGTTGTCCCGCGCCATCTCACGCTCCCCCTGGAGCACACGGATCTCCACGGAAGTCTGATTGTCCGCGGCCGTAGAGAAGACCTCGCTCTTCTTGGTCGGAATCGTCGTGTTGCGCTCGATCAGCTTGGTCGTGACGCCTCCCAGCGTCTCGATCCCGAGCGAAAGCGGCGTCACGTCGAGCAGCAAGAGGTCCTTGACGTCTCCCGCGAGGACGCCTCCCTGGATAGCCGCACCGATTGCGACGACCTCGTCCGGATTGACGCCCTGGTGGGGGTCCTTGCCGAAGAGCTCTTTGACCAGCTGCTGGATGCGGGGCATCCGCGTCTGGCCGCCGACGAGCACGACCTCATCGATATCCTTCGGCTCGATGCCGGCGTCCTTCAAGGCCTGCTTGCACGGAGGAATCGACCGGGAGATGAGATCTTCGATCATCTGCTCGAGCTTCGAGCGGTTCAATTTCAACTGGAGATGTTTCGGTCCCGAAGCGTCCGCGGTGATGAAGGGGAGGTTGATCTCGGTCTCGACGACGCTGGAGAGCTCGATCTTCGCCTTCTCCGCGGCTTCCTTCAGGCGCTGCATGGCCATCGGATCCTTGGAGAGGTCGACCCCCTGGTCCTTCTTGAACTCGGCCAGGATCCAGTCGATGATTCGCTGGTCGATGTTGTCGCCGCCGAGGTGCGTGTCGCCATTGGTCGACTTGACCTCGACGACGCCCTCTCCGACCTCGAGAATCGAGATGTCGAACGTCCCGCCTCCGAAGTCGTAGACGGCAATCGTCTCGTCCTTCTTCTTGTCCAGGCCGTAAGCCAGGGCCGCGGCCGTCGGCTCGTTGACCAGACGCTCGACCGTCAGGCCGGCGATCTGTCCCGCGTCCTTGGTCGCCTGCCGTTGAGAGTCGTTGAAGTACGCCGGCACGGTGATGACCGCGCGGGTGACTTTCTCGCCCAGATACGCCTCGGCGGCTTCCTTCAACTTTCCCAGGATCATCGCGGAGATCTCCGGCGGTGACCACTCCTTGCCGCCGGCGACGATGCGAACGTCGCCGTTGGGGGCCTGGGCGACCTTGAAGGGCACCATCTTCATTTCCTCGGTGACCTCGGGGTATTTCCGACCCATGAAACGCTTGATCGAGTAAACCGTGTTGGCCGGATTGGTGATCGCCTGACGCTTGGCCACCTGGCCCACGAGGCGCTCGCCGGTCTTGGAGAACGCCACCACCGATGGCGTCGTCCGGTTCCCCTCGGCGTTAGGGATGACGACGGGCTCGCTTCCCTCCATCACGGCGACGCACGAGTTGGTCGTGCCGAGGTCAATTCCGATGATCTTGCTCATTTGTGCTCCTCAAAGGGGCGGCCTGCCGGGAGAGACACACTCCGCCGTTTTCCAGGCCACCGACGCTCGGAGGGTACAAGTTGAGTGGCTGATTGTCAAGTAAGAAAAGGCACTATCTAAGCGTATCTCACTAAGGTAATAGAATCAGAGAAAGCTCTTCCTATTCAACTACTTGGACCCCTGGCCTGCGATCCTGGACCCGCGATCGAGACCCGGCTGGGCGGATCTCGGCGACCGGAGCGAGGGTGCGGTCCAAAGAGAGATCCAAGTCGATGTTGCCTCTGGCGTTGCGCCCGTAGAGTCCGAACTTGCCATCCTCGGATCGAAGAATGTAGCGATAAGGACGGCCGTAGGGGTCCTCGAGGGCCCGTTCGGAAAGGATGCGCGCCACCACCAGATCTTCGAGGCTTCTCGGATACTGACCGGAGGAGTCGTAGAAGACACGAACGGCTCGTTCCAGCGCGACCAGCCGGGCAAGCGAAACGGACTTGAAGAGACTGGTGGATTCGCTGGATTGCGCCGGCGGGCGAAGGAGAAGATTCCAGGGATTGCGCGGAACGAGCCAGATTGCCAGCAGAACGACTCCGAGAATCGCCGCCCAGAGCAGCACCGGCGCGGCGGGTACGCGGGAGGGAGGCGGCGCGGGGCGGGCGGGTACAGCTGCGGGCCGCGGCGCTCCTTCCACGATCAGATTGCGGTCCGAGAGCTCCGCCAGACCTTTGTATACCTCGAAATCAGAAAGAAACGCTCTCTCGAGGAGGTCGGTCACATCACGCTTTCCGTCGACCCATCTCCACACTTCCGCCTCGGCACGCGAAACCGCCAGGACGCCCTCGCCCGCTTCCTCGCCTCCGTGCACGAGGCGCAGCTTCTCGACGCCGGGCGCCCGGCGATACACGAGGTCGCGCGAGCGCACCTTCTTCTCGAGCATCGGCCACTCGTCCATCATCTGCGCGGCTTCCATCAGAATCGACTCGGTGGGGACGGGCGACATGTGATCGGCGTCGTAGTCGATGGAAGCTTCCTGGGTGAATCGGAAGCGGCCGTCGGTCCATCGGAAGCTGGAAAAGACAATTCGGAAGATCTGAAGACGCAGAGCCTCGCGCAAATCCTCGGGGGTGACCAGGCGTTCCCGTATCAGGAGAAAACCGAGGCGCTGCTGGGACTCCTTCTGAAGGTGCAGGATTCGCGCGAGCTGTTCGTCGTTGATCCGACCGCCCCGCACGAGCAGCGAGCCGATCCGGTTGTCCAGCCGGTGCGTGGCCGATTCGGCGGACACGACCTGTCCGCCGAGGAAGGAGATGGTGACCGTATCGTCCGGGCCTTCGACGACCAACACTCCGCTCTTGCGCTGAAGGCCCAGCACTTGAAAGATGTCGTTGATCGAAAAGACGCGCAGCGTCCCTTCAAGGCCCATGAGATTCCTTCCAGGCGCTCCGCTGCGAGAACAGCCAGACGATTCCCGCCAGAGCGAGTGGCGCAACGACGATGGCGCGCCAGGCGCGCGGAGGAGGCAACGGGCGGAGATCGTAGAAGTTCACGCTGATCATCGCCGCCGCGATGAGGAACAGGAAGAGAAAGAAGACCAGAAAGGAGACCACCGGACGGTCGGCGAGCTCCGAATGGGTTCCCGGCAACACCAGCGAAGTCACTCGGCAGCTCCAATCCTTCCAGAGGGTCCGCCGGCGAATCTCGCGGGTCTGCGCGACGTGCGCCTCGATTCCGGGCGACTCCTTGCGCAGGTAGAGACGCACGCATTCGGAGCAGTAAAGCGCCGACTCCCCCATCTTCTTGCAGCGAAAACAGAAGGGCTTGCCGCACCGAGAGCACTCCCCGGCCAGAAGCTCGCGAGACTCGAGGGTCCCCGTCCAGAGGATTCCGAGGACCAGAAGAACCCAGGGGCCCAGAGTCAGGGGCGAGAAGACGAGATCCGTGAGACGCAGGGGCGTCGCGTGGCCCGGAAGCCGACGGCTCTTGGACTGCGCATTCCACTCTTCGACTTTGCGGCGCGCGCGCGAGACCGGGTACACCGCAGACACCACGCGTGCCAGGGTGGGACGGTCGGCCCAGCCGCGGACACTCCAGTCGGAAATCCCGCGAGCCTTCGCCATCGCGGCGGCCTGGCCGTCGAAGTCGTAGGCCTCGCCCCGCGCGAGGGAAAGGTTGTAATACGCCTCCGCCGCTCCTGGAGCCCGCGAAGCGGCTGCTTCGTAGTCCCGGATGGCCGCGGCGAAGTCTCCATCCTGAAAATGGACGTTGCCGCGATTCAAGAAGGGCCGATAGTCGCCGGAATTTGCCGCAATGGCCCGGTCGTAGGAGGTGAGCGCGCGCTCCGAGTCTCCCGAGCGCTCGGCGTACATGCCCAGAAGGAACCAGACGTCCGGATCTTCGAAAAACACGGTCGAGGCCTGTCGGAGCCCGTCCTCCGCGCTCCCGTCCTCGCGCTGCTCTTCCAGGTCGACGGCGGCGACGTACAGCGGGGAGCGCTCGACGATGTTCTCGCGCGCCACGACGGCGGCGATAGGCGCAATCAGTCCGAGCAGCCCCAGCGCCACGCCCAGCGCCCACCGCTCCCTCTTCGAGGCGTACGGGAAGACCAGCGCGGCCCAGCACAGCGCGGCCCAGAATGGGCCCAGCCCGAACGCGAACGGCAGCGCGAAGACGAGCAGCCCCAGCGGAAGCGCGGCCCGAGGAGCGAAGTAATAGGTGGAGACTTCCTCCAGGTTGTGCGCGATTCGCGGGGAATGGTGGATGATCAGAGCCAGCACGAACGCGATCACCGCCGCCGCGAATGCCGCCGCCGCCCAGATCGCGAGGGAGGAAAGGACGGCTAACCGCGACTCGTGCGTCGCGAGAAGCGTAATTCCGACCTCGGGGATCTTGCGAAACGCGCTTGCCCACGCTCGCTGCCGCAGGAGAAAGCCGATGCGGGAAAGATGCGCGTCGAGATTCGCATCATCGAGCTCGACGGCGGTCTCGAAGGCGCGCCGCGCCCGCTCCACCCGTCCGCCCGCTTCCGCCCTGCGGCCCTCGTGGACAGCCGTTCGGGAGAAATCCGAGAGACGATGAACTCCCACGGCTCGCGCCGTCCTTTGCATGTCGGCGAGCGCCGCCGCGGCGACGCGCGTGTCGTCCTCGAGATGAGCATTCAGGAATTCGAACCATCGCGCGCGGTAGAGGCCGCGGGTGACCGGTGGGGGCAGCGGAGACACGGCCTCCTGAGCCAGGAGAGCCGCTCCCGGGCAGAAGCTGGCCGCGAAAAGGAAGAAGAGAACGCGGAATCGCAAATCAGGCATCCGGAATCCTGGGGCGCTCCGCCGGGCGGAAGCCTTCACGACGTCTTCTCGATTCCCCGCTTCCGCTTCCCGATTCCCGGCTCGCGCTTCACTTGGCGGGCCGACGCGACATCTCCACAAAGGCGAGGCGCAGCTCATAGAGCGCGCGGGAGAGGAAGTCCGTCTCCTCGAAGGAGAGGTTGCCGCGGGTTTTTTGCTCGAGAAGGGCGAGCCAGTCGATCATCTGCTTGGCCGCGGCCAGGTCACGGTGCGCTCGCCCGCCCGCATCGGACAGAAGGCCGAGCGCGGCATACGCGTTGGTAGCGATCCAGCCGACCAGGGCGCCGAACGGCGTCCTCGGCTCCCTCGGCTCGGGAGCTCCCTCTTCGCTCGAGGGTGGGGGCTCTGGCCCGGGGAAGGCGCGTTCTGCCTCGGCCGGCGGCGCCGGGCTTGCGACCGCCGCCTCCCGCGCGGGCGGACGGGGAGGCTCCCGCTCCTCCGGCTCGTAGTCCGGGCGAAGCTCCCCCTCGGCAGTGAACATGCGGCGGTCGAAGACGCGAATCGGTTTCTCTTCTTCTTTGGTCATCGCGAAGCCTAAATTTTAACCCGAATCGTTCGACAGCGCTGAGGGCGGCAGACAACGCCCGGGCCGCGAAGGCGCCCGTTTGCCACCCTGGCCGCTGTTTTTTGAGACGCCCGGTATGATCCCCAACATGTCGGAGCCACTGCTCGACTTAAGCGCGCTGGTCGAAAAGCTGCGCCGCGAATGCCCCTGGGACCGAGAGCAGACATTCGACACCCTAAAGACTTTCCTCCTCGAGGAGTGTTACGAGACATTGGAGGCCTTGGACGCCGGTTCGCCGGAGCGGCTGCAGGAGGAGCTCGGCGACCTGCTCTTTCAGGTTTTTCTCCTGGCGCGGCTGGCGGAGGAACAGGGGTGGTTTTCCGTGGGAGACGTCGCGGCGCTCGTTCGCGAAAAGATGATCGACCGGCATCCTCATGTCTTCGGGGAAACTCCTGCCTCCAGCTCGGCAGAAGTCAAGCGCACCTGGGAAACGCGCAAGCGTCGAGAGAAGAGCTCGCACGATGACCCCCTCGAGAGTATCCCGGGCTCGCTTCCCGCCGTGGCGGCGGCCTATCGACAGACCCTGCGCGCCGCAGACCTGGGCTTCGACTGGGAGCGGGATGCCGACGTCGCGACCAAGATCGAAGAGGAGCTCGAGGAGTGGCGGGTGGCCGCGGCCCGGGGCGACGATCGAGCCGAGCAGAAGGAGATCGGCGATCTTCTGCTTTCGGTCATCAATCTCGCCCGCCGCCGTAAGATCGATCCCGAATCGGCTCTCCGCCAGACCAATGCCCGCTTCCGCGCCCGATTCGCCGGAGTTTCCCGGCGGGCCCACCTCTCGGGAAGAGAGATCTCGGAGATTTCAGCCGAAGAGCTGGATCGGTATTGGGAGGAAGCGAAGAAAGAAGAAGTCGACAGTCGGTAGTCAGTAGTCGGTAGGGTTCCCGAGCGCTCCCGTCTTCACTACCGACTACGGACTACCGACTACCGACTCCTCATTTCACCAAATCCCCCACTCGAACGAGCTTCACTCCTTCTCGCTGCAGCTTCGGCAACTCCCGTTCCAGAACCGCGAGAGTCGCCGCATGAGGATGTCCGATCGCGACCGCGGATCCCTCTCGTCGGGCGCGAGAGGCCAGCTCGGCGAGCGACCTCTCGATGGCCGGCTCCGTCGAGACGTCGTCCAGGAACACACGGCGCGAGACGGCCCGCACACCGGCGGCGCGGGCCTCGGCTTCGGCTACGGTTGCATCCGTCGTTCGACTGTCCACGAAGAAGAGTCTTCGTCGAGCGAGAACTTTCATGATCACGCGCATGACGCGCGGGTCGGCGGTTGCAGCCGAACCCATGTGGTTGTTGACGCCGACCGCCCCCGGAACGGTGTCGAGATCCGCTTCGAGGATGCGGCCCAGCTCGTCGTCGGTCTGGGCGAGCAGCAGAACGCCGGGGCCCGGACGGACGGAGGGAAAACCCCTGGGCTCCATCGGCAGGTGAAGAAGGACTTCCACACCCGAGGCCTCCAGCTGCCGCGCCGCCGGAGCACTTCCCGCCAGGGCGGGCAATACGGCCGCGGAGAAAGGCGTCCTCCAGCGAGAGATCCGTTCGACGGCCGCGGGATCGTTGCCGAGATCGTCGATCAGGATGGCGATCCGAGCCGAGTTGGGCACGGGCTCGCCGGGACTTGGACTGGGAGACGGGGGGAGGGAGGGACGCGGGGACGGGGAGACGGGGGGACGGGCAGAACGGACGGGGCGACGGGGGGACGGGGAGACGGGGAGAGTCGGTTGCCGAATCGGTGCCTCTTCTCGGGGCGCACGAGTCTTGACGTAGAGAAGAATCCCGAGAAGGAGAGAGAGAATGGCGAAAAAGATGGTGACCGGGGAAACGCGGGAACGCTTGGGGCTCAACTGGGGCGGCGATGTCTCGGGGAACGCCTCACGTTCTTACTCTCTCGTCTCGCACGCGCCAAGCTATGCGGCCCGTTTGGCCGGCGACGCCCCTCTGGCGATCTCGAGTCCGCGGATCAGGATCAAGTCCTTGCCCTCGCCTTCCCCCGGGAAAACGATCACGCGTTCGTCGGGTGCAAGCCCGTGCCCGGCCAGCAGCGTCCCCGAGGGCGACCGATAGCGGGCCACTGTCATGTAGAGCGTTCCTCCCGATTCCGTCGGGATTGGCCGCTGGACGATCGCCATCCCCACCGTGGCTTCTCCCACAGTGATTCCCTCGGCGCGGTCATGCAGGGCCGCCGCGAAAACCTCCGAAGGTCCTCCCGTCGCATCGTCGGTGAGAAGGACCGTGCGTCCCTTCCAGACTCGTTCGCCCGTGACCGCGAGCGGAGGGAGGGTGGCTTTTCGAGAAACCACCTTTGCGATCTCGCCCTTTCCGGTGAACAGCGCCGCCGACGGACCGGCGTCGGCGATTTCTCCTCCGATCGAGCCCCGAAGATCGAGAATCAGGCGGGAGATCGAGCGGCGATTCGCCTCTTCCAGCGCTTGTCGTACGGCGTCAGCCGTCTCTCTCGTGAAGGAGGGAATCCGCACGATCGCCACATCGCGCTCCCAGCGCGTCGTGACGGGAGCGGATGTGAGCTTCGCGCGCGAGACTTTCAGCGGAACGCGTTTTTCGTCGCCTCCGCGAAACAGCACGAGCTCGACATGGGTTCCTTCCGGCCCTTCGAGCGACGCCTTGACCTTCCAGAGGGGAAAGTTGCGCACCTGCTTGCCGTCGATCATGTCGATCAGGTCGCCCGGCTTCACGCCGGCCTTCTCGGCGGGCGAACCGGGCAGCGGGGCGACGACGTACGGGAGCCCTCCGCGCCGCGCCAGGACGATCCCCGGCCCGACTGCGCCCGAGCCCAGCTGGGCGCGGTAAGCGGCGCGTTCCGAAGCGGGCACGTAATAGGAAAAGGGATCGAGGGCGTCGGACATCCCGTCATAGGCCCCCTGCAAGAGGGCTTTCGTCTCGACTGGCTCGACGTAGTTCTGGCGGGTCAGGCTCAGCACGTCCGAGAAAATCGTGAGGGCGCGAGTCGCGGGATCGCGCCCCGACCCGTTGGGATTGGTGACGGCGCGGATCGAGAGAAGCGCCGCCACGGAGCCGACCACGAAGAGGAGACGGGAGCGGTTGTTTCGCATCATTGGGATGGTAACACCTCCCCTCTCATCAGCCATTCCGACACGGTCGAGCAGGGGGACGGGGGGACTGAGGGACGGGGAGACGGGGTGAAGGGCCTCACCCCCCGTCCCCCCTTCTCCACGTCCCCCCGTCCGAAGCTATCGCGTCAGCGGAGCCAAGCAACCGGGTCGCTGGCTTTCTGGCGATCTCTGACTTCAAAGTACAAGCCCGGCTCCTCGCGGCCCGGGCCGGTCCCTGCCGTGCCGACCGATCCTCCGACCGGGACGTAGGAACCAGCGGCCACGGCGACCGACTGCAGCCAGGCGTAAAGAGTGAACACCCCGTCGCCGTGGTCCAGAATCACGAGGTTGCCGTACTCCGGGAGCCATTGCGCATAGACGGCGCGCCCGCTGTAGACGGCGTGAACCGGCGCTCCCGCCGCCAGCGCGATCGACACCCCATTGGAGACGGTCCACGCGTCAAACCGCGGGTGGCGGTGGCGTCCGAAGGTCTCCGTCAACGCCCCCTTGGCCGGCCAGTCCAGGACCCCTTTCCAGGGGCGGATTCCGCCAGAGGCGTCCGCCGGCTCGCCGGAAGACTGCTTCGCAAGGGTCTCGAGCAATCGCTCGAGACGCTCCGCCTTCTCCGAGAGGCTCGCGACCTCGATCTTGTTCGAAGCTGCGGTCGACCGCTCCTGCCCGAGCAGCGCCTCCCGGTGGTGCCGCAGCGAAGCCAGGTTGCCGAGCTCGCGGCGCTGCGAGAGAAAAGTCTGGTCCATCTCCTTCTTCAGCTTCTCTTCGAGAGCGAGATCCCGATCCAGGCGTTCCTGCGCGGCCCGAAAGGAGGCGAGCAGCGCTCCATCCCGCCGTGCCAGGGCGTCGAGCCGGCCGACGCCCTGAAGAAAACCGGCCACGTCCCGGGCCTCGAGCACCACCCGAAAGTAGCCGTAGCGTCCAAGCCGATGCAGCACTCGAGCCCTCGCGACGAGAGCCCGGGCGAATCGGTCGGAGGCGGCCATGGCCCCCGCGCGCTCGGTCTCATTCGCGTGGAGCTGGCGTGTCAGCTCCTCGCGACGCGCGGAGAGAAGCTGCGTTTCGTGCTGGCCGATCTCGATCTTCCAGCCCAGTCGCTGGATCTCCTCCGACAAAGTCGAGACGTTCTTCTGGCTCTCGGCGAGCTTGCCTCGCAGCGAAGCGATGCGGGACCGAATCTTGGAGAGGTCGGCCTGGCGCTGTTCGTCCGGCGAGGAAGTTTGAGCAGTCAGCTTCGCCGCGGCGGCCAACAGCAGCACGGCGATCGAGAGCAATTTGTGATTTGTGATTTGTGATTTGCGATTTGCCGAGGCTTTACCCAAGCCTGTGAACAATCTATATATTGTTACCTGGGACGGCGCCGACAAAGAGCGCGCGTCCCTAGGCATTTGCACGTCCCCAATCACAAATCACAAATCGCCAATTGGGGGCTTTACCACAATGACTTCCCTGCAGCATCGGCCGGCGCTGGAGCGCCGAGGAGGGACCTCACCGAAGCCGTGGCATCGGCAATGCCGGGAATGTGCTCGGCATGGAAGGGCTTCGAGGAGAAGAAGACGCCGCGCACGAGATCGGGGTCGAGCGAGCAGTGGTCGCCGCTCCAGACGTCCCGATTGTCTTCGAAAACGGTCTGAGTCGGCACGCCGAGGGAAGCCTGCCAGGAGACGCGGTAGCCCGGCCGATTCGTCACGACCAGGTCCGGAATGAGCCGCGGGTCGTACCGCCTGTAGATCTGCTCGCGGCGGAAAACGCGGGAGACCGCGCGCTCGCGGGTCTTCGGATCGGTGAGAGCCTCGAGGCGCTCGCTGATTTCCGAGCGAAGACGCTCGTACTCAGCGCCGGGAGCGACGATGCCTCCTTCTTCCCGCCCCTTCAGGTTCACGTAGATGTCCCCGAGACCCATCGCGTACGCGCGCGACTTGCTCCAGTCGACCGCCTCCCAGAACTGCCCCCGCGAGAAGAGGGCTTCGAGGCTCTTGCGCCGCGCGTCCCCCTTGAGCACGAGGTAGCCGCTCTCCACAAGCCATGTATTGTAATTGACGGATCGCCGCCAGGTCGCAAAGCCGTGGTCGGAGAGCACGATCAGAACGTCCTCCGGGGCGAGCACTCCGGCCGCCTCCCCCACGATCGCGTCCATCGTCTCGTAGGCCTTTTCGACGGCGTCTCCATATTTGGCGGCGAGGGCGGCGTCGTAAGCGGGATGCTCCTTATCGCGAAACCGCCAGAAGACATGAGCCACGCGGTCGGGAAACTCGAAGTAGTGGAAGAGGAGGCGCGGCTTCTGCTTGAGCAGCGACTCGAGCATCCGGCGGTCCTCGGCGACGGTCGCGGCCACATCCTCGAGGAACGCCTGTTCGGGAAGGGTGCCCGACTGGATTGACCACGTATCGATCGCCCATCCCATCGTCTTGTAGCGTCCGAAGTGCTCCACCAGCTCCCGCGCGAAACGGCGAGGCGCGGAGATATCCAGGCCCGGAGGAAGCTTCTCCGGGTCGAACTGGATTGGCGAGAGGTACAGGCCGATCTCCGGATTGACCCGGTCCAGCCGGAAGCGGCCATAGCCGTGGACGGAGATGAGAGGGTTGACCCGAAACGTCAGCGAAACCCAATCGCTCCAGGAGCCGGGCTTCAATTCCCGAGTCTCGCCTCCCGCGTCAATCGACAGCCGGTCGCGGGAGGCGGGGACCGTCAGCGCCAGCGGCAGCTCGATTGCCCCCGGCTTTCCGAACGGCTTTCCCGGCGGCCCAGTGATCTTGGTCAGCTGGCGTCCGACGTTGCTCTCGAGGCGCACGAGCTCGATGGAAAAGTCGTTGCCTTCCCGCGGGGCGAAGAAGGGATCCGACGTGAAATAGAACGGCTTGCCGATCCGGCCGGAGATGTCCGGCACGCCGAGGCCCGACAACATCTGCCCGTCCGGCAGAGTCTCCGGCGGAAAGGTCACGGGCACACGCATCACGGTCGCGGGACGCGCGCCGGCCTCGCTCCAGAAGGTCTTTCCCTTTCGCTTGTTCTCGACGGAGGGACGTGTCGGCGGGATGTACGCGCGAACGGCGAGGAAGACGCCCGCGCCGGCCGCGAGGCCGAGAACCGCGAGGGCGACTCCGGCCGCGCGCCGCCGGCGCGCCACGAGGAGCGCGACCAATCCCAGAAATAGAAACACGGCCGCGCCGAGGACCGGTCCGGTCGCCCGGCCCAGGAACAGAGGCTTCTCGACTTCGTCCGCGACGGCGAAGGTGGGGACGCGGTCCGCGGGGTTGCGCTTCAAGAAGTCGAAGATCTCGTGCCCGCCTGGATCGAGGCCGGTCGAGAAGGTCGCCCAGGAGACCGGTGTCTGCGCCGGCACCGTCGGAGTCAGCGGCGAGTAGCCGCCGCGCTTCTTCAGCGCGGTTAAGTGCGGCAGCCGGCCCGCCGCGATCATCTGCTCGACGATCCCCGCGTCGACTCCGTCGAATCCGAGGATGACGACTCGAGGCGGGGACTTGTCGTCGGCGACCGCGGCGGTTCCGAGAAGAAAGAGTGCCGCCGCCAACGGGAGGATTTCTCTACGAAACATCACGAAGGATGAGTTTACAGGGTCGGGACTCGCGGCGCGGGAAGCGGGGAGCGGGAAGCGGGAAGCGGGAAGCGGGAAGCGATGAGGTTTATACCAATCTTGATATCTCATCGCCCTTCGCCAGCTCCCAGCGCTCTGCTCCCTGCTCCCTGCTCCCTGCTCCCTGCTCCCTGCTCCCTGCGAAGCCTCCCATACAATCCGGGCGATGACTTCCCGCACCGAGGAGATCTCCTCCCTTCTCGCCCGCATCCCGGACCGTGCGATCCGCGAGCTCTTCTCGACGGAGTTCGTCCTCTGCTGCGAAGAGTTCGACCGTTTCACGACCGCGATGGTCCTCCGTCTGGTGCAGGAGCTCGAAATGACCGAAGCTCTCGACCGCGGCGCGACGGCGCTCGAGATCGTCGCCGAGAAGGGCTGGGCTCCCAGAGCGGAGGTGCCGATCGACTGGTTTCTGCGCAAGCTTCAGGAGGAAGAAATCCTCGAAAGAATCGGCGACGGCCGCCAGGCCCGGTACCGGGCGCGCGGCCCGCTGCCGGTTCCGGATCCGGACGGCGCAGAGGCGCGGGCGCGCGCGATCGATCCCGGATCGATGCCTCCCTTCGCCGTCGTTCGCGCGATGGTCGAGCACGTGCCGGAGTTTCTGCGGGGGGAAAAGACCGGCGAGGAGATTCTTTTCGCTCCCAATCGCCTCCCGCTCTGGTTCGACTATTTTTCCAACTCCAATCTGTTGTACCAGATCAACAATCGCCTCGGCGCGGAGGCCGTCGCCCGGGCGCTTCCCCTTTCGGGCCCTGCCACGGTCGTCGAGCTCGGCGGAGGATCCGGGTCCGCCGCGCTCGCGCTCTTCGAGCGTCTGGCCCGCGACGCCGCCGTCTCCCGGATCGGCCGATACATCTTCACCGAGATCGTCCCGACCTTCCTGCGGCGCGCCGAGCGGGCCATCAAGGCCTCGGGCATTTCTCCCGCGGTCGAGTTCTTGAGGTTGGACATGAACCGCGACTTCGAGGAACAGGGCCTCGCCGCCGGATGCGCGGACGTTCTCTACGCGGTCAACACGATTCACATCGCGAGCGATCTCGGAGCCACGCTCCAGCAGATCCGCAGGACCCTGGCGCCCGGTGGGGTTGCGGTCTTCTCCGAGTGCGTGCGGCCTTTTCCCGGCCAGCCGATCTACGTGGAGTTCGTCTTCAATTTTCTCGAGAACTTCACCGGAGTCGCGACGGACCCCGCCACGCGGCCCAACCACGGATTCCTGACCCCGGGCGACTGGCGCCGGGCTCTCGCGGCCGCCGGTTTCCAGAGCCCTTCGGTCCTGCCCGACGTCGAAGACCTGGCACGCCACTACGACGCGTTCTTCGTCGCCGCCGTCTCCGCCCGCTCTCCTGCCTGAGCCCGGCGGTCTCTTGGCAGGATCTGTGCTGGAGTCCGAGACAGTTGGAGAAGAAGAGCGGCGAGATCTGGGGCGCCGGCGCGCGCAACTGGATCGCCAGGCAGTTCACGCGAGTCGAAGACGTCGTCTACGTCAGCCTGGGTGTCCTTCTGGCCGGATGCGCCGCGGTTCTTCTCGTGGCGGCCGGCGCGGATTTCGTGACGAGTCTCCTGGCAGGAAGCTTGCCCGGCCACGTCATCGACATCCTGGACCGCATCCTCCTGGTACTCATGGTCGTGGAGATCCTGTATACGGTCCAGGTCTCCTTTCGGGGTCAGACGCTGGTCCCCGAGCCGTTTCTGATCATCGGCCTGATCGCGGGGATACGGCGCGTCCTGATTCTGACGGCCGAGTTCAAGGACCTGCTCCAGAAGGGTGATACGGCGTTTCGCAACGCAATGATCGAGCTCGGGCTTCTGGCTTTCTTGATCATCGCTCTGGTCATCTCGATTGTCTTTCTGCGCAGGATCGCATCGGCCGCGGAACGCTCGTAGTCTCTATCGCGGCGGAATCGCGAAGAGCGAGTCGTCCATCGGAACGTTGAAGCGAAGCTCCTCGATCGTCGTCTCGGAAACCACGGGACCCTTTTTTCCGGAAGCTTCCATCGTCGACTGCCGAATCCGCGTGGGCAGGCGGAGACCGTCGAAGCTCTTCTCGTCGAGAAACTCGAAAAAGAAGGACTTGTCCGGGGCCATGTCCACGCGGCCCGCGCGCAGAGCGCCGCTCTTGGAGTCGAAGAAATACGTCCAGTTGTGCTGCCCGCTGGCGTCCCCCGACCCCGCCTCGTAGGTGACGCGCACGCGCTCAACCGAGGTGCCGTCTTCCAGGGACCCCTGTCCCTGTGAGTCGAAATGGGCCCCGGGGTCCGCCAGCTTGAACGGCAAACCGAAGAGGTACTCGGCGGCGAATGTGTCGTTGCGGGCTTCGCGGCCGGCGGCGAGCGACAAGTCCTCTTTGGCGTCGACCACCTTCGACGCGAAGCGGCCGTTGTTGACCAGGACGGCCTTCTTGCCGCTCTCCTCGATCTCCATCCGAACGCCGAAGCTCGGCTTGAGCCGCAAGCGGTCGATCTCGGTGCGGGTCTCGCCACCCGAACCGTTCGCGCGCGGGAGGCGGGTCGTCTTCTTGAGCTCCGCCGTTTTCTTCGCCTCCCACGCGCTCCAGCCTCCCGCGTGGTCAATCGACTTGCGGACGGCGGCGCCGGCCGCGTTCTGAGGGAGCCGGTCGAGTGGCGAAGAAGGGGCCAGCGCGGCCAGCGCCAGAAAAGGAATGACTGACGCAAGTACGATCATCGGTCTCCTCCTTGGGACATTTCGGTTTCGCTGATCTTTCGGGACGGATCGTCCCAGAAAGGATAGAAGCAATACCACTGAGAAGGATAGTCGGTCACGTATCGTTCGAGGACCGCCACGTAACGTCGTACGTTGGCGGACAGGGCCGAGTCCCGATCGCCGGAACTCTCGACCTCCAGCGGCTGTTCGATGACCGCCCGGTAGCGGCCGTCCGGGACCTGAATGATGAAAGCCGGCAGGACGACGGCTCCCGTCGCCATCGCGACGCGGAAGGGTCCGCGCGGAAAGTAAGCCTCTCTTCCGAAGAAAGGCACTCCGATTCCAGTGTTGTTGAAGTCGCGGTCTCCCTGCATCGCGACGATTCCATTCTCCTCGAGCGCGCGCAGGACGGCGAGCGTGGGGGTGAAACTGCGGTCGATCGGAATCTCCTTGACCCCGCCCCTCTCGTGGAGCCGATGCCGGGCTCGCTCGATGCCGGGGAAGATATCCGGCACCAGAACGACATGGATGGGCATCTGCACCTGAGCGAGCATGAACCCGCCGACTTCCCAGTGTCCCAGATGAGCCGTCAGCAGGAGGACACCCCGCCCTTTCTGTCTTCCCTCGACGATGCGCGAGAACCCTTCGACGCTCTCCACCAGGGCGGCGGACTCGTGCGGCGGGCGGCTCGCGAAATAAAGGAAATCGAACCACGCGGCGAAGTGTCCCCGGAACATCTCATCGGCGGCACGCGCGACCGCTGCGGAATCCGCGGGCTGCCCCAGAATCACCGACAGGTTCGCGGAGACGGCGTTCCAATATTTCGGGCGGGTCCGGAAATACGCGCTCCCGAGGCGTCGCGCGCCGGGCCGGACGATCCGGCGTGGCAGGTTCCGGGCGACGGCGACAGTCGCCGGAAACCAGAGGTGCGACGTGGCGGACGCCAACGCCCGCACAAGCGGGTTCCGGCTCGCCATTTTTTCCTGCACGGGGAAAAGCTATCAGCTCTCAGCTTTCAGCCATCAAGCCACATCCGCGCGGAGGTAGTCAGGCGGTTCTCGTGTCCCCTTTGCTTCGGCGAGAGCCGCCTCGCTGCGTCGACCCGGGGACAGTCTGGGTCGCGGCGCGCGAAGTCTCCCAGAGGGGAGGAGGCGCGCGCCGCGGGAGCGAGAGCGCGCGAGGGAACAGGCGCTCGGTCGAGCCCCTTTGGGCGAGCCGAGCGCCGGTGCGCCGGAGGCGCAGGTCCCGAGGAAGCGGTAGCGACGGTCTAACTGGCCTTCTCCTTCAGAAAGCGAAGCATTGCTTTCTCGGAAGGATGCAGCCCGTGGCGTCTTGCGACGAACTCTTCGACGGTTCGAGAGTCTCGCTCGATCACTTGCCCGCGCTCGAAGCCCGACAGCACCGGAGGGAAAATGTAGGAGGACCGGCAGACGGCCGGCGTGTTGCCCAGGCGCTCGGCGGTTTCGCGGACCGCCGCGACCATCTTTTTCCGGCGGGCGGTGCGGCTCTCGCCGGTTTGGACGCCGGCCCGGGCGAGGGCGCACGCGCACAAGACCGTCCCCGCCCAGGTCCGAAAATCCTTGGCGCTGAAACGCCCGCCCATGATCTCCTGGATGTACGCGTTGATGTCTCGGCGCCGCACATCGATCCA
>JBKPDV010000157.1:0-5180 GCA_046728075.1 Acidobacteriota bacterium
GAGCTGCGCCGCGAAGTGCTCAAGATCTTTGACCAGACCTTTGCCGTGACCCGTGCGCTCGAGTCCATTGCGGTGGCGGTGGCGATTCTGGGCGTCGCCAACGCTCTGGTCGCTTCGGCCGTGGAACGCCGCCGCTCTTTCGGGCTCCTGCGCGCCGTTGGCGCCGCCTCGAGTCAGATCCGGCTCGGCGTCCTGCTCGAGGCGGCCCTGATCGGCACCACGGCGACGGTCGCCGCCTGCGCCGCGGCCGCCGCCTTCGCTTACCTGCTTCTCGCCGTCATCAACCCGCAGTCTTTCGGCTGGACGGTCGTGGTCTCCATGCCCGCGGCCCGGTTGATCGCGATCGCCTCCGCGGTGCTCGCCGCCTCGGTGCTGGCCGGCGTCTATCCGGGGCGCCTGGCGGCGGCCGTCGACCCCGCGGCGGCGCTGCAGGAAGAGTAGGGCCGGAGCTCTCAGCTTTCAGCTTTCAGCCAAGCTCTTGTTTCACCCCGGCTCGCTCCGGGCTGATAGCTGAGAGCTGACAGCTGAAAGCTGTTCCATCGTTTAATACGGGAGATGGGACGATTGCTGCTGCTCGTACTCACTGTGGCGCTCGTTACCCCGGCGCCTGGAAGCGACATCTCGTTCCCTCGCGACCACGGCTCTCATCCCGACGCTCCCATCGAGTGGTGGTACTACACGGGACACCTGCGCGACGAGGCGGGACATGAGTTCGGCTTTCAGTTGACGTTTTTTCGGGTCCAGGAGGTTCACCTCGCCCACTTCGCCTGGACGGACGTGGCTGCCCGCGCCTTCCACTTCGAGGAGAAGTCGCACCTGGCCCTGCCGGGCATCGCCGAGGCCGCGGAGGGAGGACTCGACGTCTCCAACGAGGATTGGTTCGCGCGGGCCTCGGAGGGAGTCCATCGGCTGCGCGCCAGCGGCCCGGCCGGCCAACTCGAGTTGACTCTCCGAGCTGCCAAGGCCCCTGTCCTGAACGGGCCCGGCGGCATCTCGCGAAAGGGCGCCGACGCTCACGACTACTCCCACTACGTCTCGATCACGCGCCTCGAGGCCTCTGGAGAGTTTCACGACGGCCGGCGCCGCGCGAGCGTCTCGGGGACCGCCTGGTTCGACCATGAGTGGGGGCCCGGAGGGCTTCCTCGCGAGGTCGTCGGATGGGACTGGTTCGCGCTCCAGTTCTCGGATGGTTCCGAGCTGATGCTCTATCGCATGCGGGCGGAGAACGGCGCCGCGACGGATTTCTCGGCCGGAACCTTCGTCCCGAAGACCGGACCAGCCAGGCCGGTGAGCTGGCGCGAGGTGAACCTGACCGAGATCTCCCGATGGCGGTCGGCGCGGACGAAGGCGAGCTATCCGGCCGGCTGGCGCATCGCGATCTCTTCGCTCGCCCTGGACCTGTCCGTCGAGCCGCTCGTGGCGGACCAGGAGCTCGTCACCGAGCAGTCCACCGCCGTGACCTACTGGGAAGGGACGTGCCGCGTGTCCGGCTCCCGCGCGGGGAAACCCATCGAAGGCCGGGCCTACGCCGAGCTGACCGGTTACGCCGGGCAAGGCGGACTCGGCGCTCTCCGCTCGAAAGACTCGCGCCGTGTGCCGTAGCTCGCAGGCGGTCGCTGGGCGACGCTTATTTTCCCTTGTCCTTCCAGTTTGGCTCGTTGGTTTCCAGCGTGATTTGGATTGTCTTCGCGTTGGGGAGATTGCGATAGACGTATGGAAACGCGATACGGAACTCGTCCCGGTCCCCCTTACCCAGGTGGCCGAGCTTGTTTCCCCCGCTTCCCGCGGCCACCATGTTGCCGCTTTCGTCGAAAACAGCGATCGCGATGCCGACGATCATGTCGACCTTGGAGTTGTTGTCCAGCCGCACGGTGCAGCTGGCCGTCGAGGTGTCGAGGGGCTTGAGGCGGTTTCCGAGATTCCACTCGATCTGGGCGATCGAGAGCCCGTTCCATTGAAAGTCCACCTTCTGAATGCCGTTGACCGGCGTCCAGTCGAACTTCTTGGTTGAGATGTCGCCCCGGGCCGCCCCGGCGACCGTCAGAACAGCGAGGAAGAGAGCGAAGCGTTTGACCATCATCCACCTCCGCCCCCGAAGCTAGCATGCCTTGTGCCCGAAGAAGACGGAACTCAGGGTTCGGAGGGCGGCAGTCCCGACGCGGGATTGAACGTGGGCGGCCGCGGCCCGGCGTCACGCAGACGGCTGTGCCGGTAGCCGTACAGAAGATAGATCACGAGCCCGACGCCCAGCCACCCGACGAAGCGCCACCAGGAAGAGGGAGGCAGGTAATAGATCAGACCCAGACAGGACACGATACCCATCACCGGCAGCAAGAGCGGACCGAAGGGGACTCGGAACGGCCGCTCCCGATCCGGGTCCTTGTAGCGAAGAATGATGATCCCCAGACAGATCAGGATGAACGCAAAGAGAGTCCCGATGTTGGTCAGATTGACCATCTCGTCCAGGGACGTGAACATGGCCGTCACTCCGACGAAAACCCCCGTCAGAATCGTGGTCACGTGCGGAGTCCGGAACTTCGGATGAACCCTGGCGAATGCCTTGGGCAGAAGGCCGTCGCGCGCCATCGCGAAGAAGATCCGGGGCTGCCCCAGCTGGAAGACGAGAAGGACCGCCGTGTGCGCGACGACGGAACCGAACGCCACGACGCCGACCATCCAGCCGGGCATCGCGACGTATTTCATCGCCAGGGTCAGAGGCTCGGCCTGCTCCGTCGCGAGCGTCTGCTTCAGGGCAGGGTACGGAATCATGCCGGTGAAGACCGCGGCGATGACCGCGTAGATGATCGTGCAGACGACGAGCGAGCCGATGATTCCGATCGGCATGTCGCGCTTGGGATTGCGCGCCTCCTCGGCCGTCGTCGAGACGGCATCGAAGCCGATGTAGGCGAAGAAGACGATGGCCGCTCCGGCCGCGACCCCGGAGAATCCATTGGGGGCGAACGGTCTCCAATGGGCCGGCTTGACGTAGTGGAAGCTCACGAAGACGAAGAAGCCGAGGACAACCAGCTTGATCGCCACCATCCAGAAGTTGAAGCTGGCCGATTCCCGGATGCCCCATACCAGAACCACCGTAATCGCGGCGACGATCGCAAAGGCCAGGATATTGAAGACGATCGGGATCCCGAACACGTGCGGCGCGGCCTTGAGAACCTCCGGCATTCGGTCCCTGGCAGTCGTGAAATCGATCGTCAGCCAGTTGGGCAAACGAAGGCCGAACCCCTCGAGGAACGTGTTGAAGTAATTGGCCCACGAGATCGCGACCGCGACATTGCCGATGGCGTACTCGAGGATGAGATCCCAGCCGATGATCCAGGCGACCAGCTCGCCCAGAGTCCCGTAGGAGTAGGTGTACGCCGAGCCCGCCACGGGAACCATCGAGGCGAACTCCGCGTAACAGAGAGCCGTGAACGCGCAGACGACCGCGGTCAGCACGAAGGAGAGCATCAGCGCCGGTCCCGCTCCCGGCCGCTGGGCATCACCCGCGGCGGCGGTCCCGATCGTGGCGAAAATTCCGGCGCCGATGATCGCGCCCACGCCCAGAGCGAGGATGTTCCAGGGACCGAGCGCGCGTTTCAACCGATGGCCGGGCTCTTCCGTCTCGGCCATGAGCTCGTCGAGCGACTTGGTCTGGAGGAGGCGCCGAATCACGGACAAGGTGCGCGCAGAATAAGGGTTCGAAGTCCCCGGTTCAAGGTGAAAGCGCCCTCGCGAATCGGGCGGACGCTCGCGCGGCGCGGGTCCTCTCACGGCTTGCTCCTTGCAGTGGACGCCGTCATGAATCTGGAAGAGAACGCCGGCCGCGCGCAGCCGGTTCGCGAGCCCGACGGTCCGCCTCCCTCCGGTCCGATTCGTGAGCCTCTCCCGCAACGCCCTCCCGCTGAAGAACCCCCGCGGGAGCCTCCCGCCGAAGATCCACCCCGTCCGGGTGAGCCGGCTCCGGTGCGCGAGCCGCTCCATCCCGACATGGTCTGACGAATCGGCTGCCTCAACCGACCGGAGGAGATCCCTCGCTCCGCTCGGGATGACAGCATCTCGACTACCGACTACCGACTACCGACTGTTGACTGTCGACTGTCGACTTCTCGACTACCGACTACCGACTATTGACTATTGACTGCTGTCTCGCGTCCCAGCCTCGCCGATATCTCAATGAGCGACTCGATGCGATCGGCGATGCCCGGGTGCCGTCCCGCGCGGTCCAACAGCAACGAGGAGAGTCCGGCCGCTCGAGCGGCCTGGTAGTCCTCCGCCACCGAGTCACCGACGTGGAGCACTTGCCCGGGCGCAACCTGGAGCCGCTCGCAGGTCCTCAGGAAGATCTCCGGCGCCGGTTTGCCCGTCTGCTCGATGGCCGAGACGGAGATCGTGCGGAAGCGGGCCGCCAGGCCCAGACTTTCCAGGAGAGCCGGCAGATAGGAATCCCAGTTGGAGACGACCGCGAAGACGAGCCCCCGCGCGGCAAGCGTGTCCAGCGCCGGGACCACATCGTCGTAGATTGCCCAGGACGCGGGATCCCGGAAATGCGTGGCCAGCCGGGCAAACGCCGCGGGGGAAACCGAGCCGCCGTCGAGAAAACCCCGCACCCGGTTCAAGAAGCGATTCCAGAACCCGGCTTCTCCCGCGACGCCTCCGTACCGATCGGCGGCTGCCTGGGAATGGACCTCCTCCCAGGCGCGGGTCAACGCCGCGTCGAAGTCCTCCGGCAAAAACGGCGCTCCCTCTTTCGCGAACTCCCGCGCATACACCTGCTCGACGGGAGGATCCGGATGAAGCAGCGTCGCGCCGGCGTCGAAGAAGACGGCCTTGATCACCGAGGAGGAGTCTAAGGTCTAAGGTCTAAGGTCTAAGGTCCAACGTCGAAAGTCTGGGCGACTGCGCCTGGGAGATTCTTTGAGAACCTTAGACTTTGGACCTTGAACCTTAGACCACTTACGGCATCACCTGCCCGCCGTCGATGACCAGGGCCTGACCGGTGATCGACTTGGCTTCATCGGAGGCCAGGTACGCAGCCAGACCCGCGATCTCGGAGGGATCGAGCACTCGCCCGAGAGGGGCCATCTTCGCCGCCGCGTGTCGGCCCTCTTCCTCCGTCTTCTTCGCCTGCCGCCCGATCCTGCGAAACCCTTCACGCGCCATCTCCGTCTCCACCCATCCGGGAC
>JBKPDV010000158.1:0-5109 GCA_046728075.1 Acidobacteriota bacterium
GGGCCAGTAGCAGAGCTTGGACGCAGATCGTCTTGGGTGAGCGGGGAGTCTGCCAATGTCCCCGCTGCGCTAAGATATGGAAGTTTCGGGGGTGCCGCAACCGGTTAGGGCGCGTTGATGACCGCTCACGGTCAACAGCACGTGGCATGTCAGCGGTTAGTCTGCTTACGGTGGAAGAGCTGCCCTAACTCGGACGTGGCCGGCACCGCTGCTCGTGACCGATGCTGTTGAAAAAAGATTCGAGGGCTCCGAACGAGCAACTTCGATTCAAAAGGTGAGTCGCGCACGCAACGTTGATTCAAACAACCATTTACCCAGATTCGTTTGTTGCGCGCTCGGCGTTCGTCGCCGAGTTTTTCAACAGCATCGACCCGTTGCGGACATGGGCAAAGCCTGGAATGCGTCTTCTTTGTCGTCGACGAGGTTACTACGAGCATTCTGGCGAACGCCGCATCGCGCCGGCGTTCACAGCTCTGCAAGCCAGCCGCGGCCCCTGCGTGATGCGGTCGAGGATAACTTGCATCCAACGATCCCGGAGGGCCTATTGCTCGGGCAAACCGGCCTTGCGCAACCCGCCGATAAAGCGCTGCAAATCCTCGGGTTCTTGAAGGGGAGCACCTCCGGCGCGGTGGCCAGGGTGAATTCGGGATCGAGGCGGTGCGCCTCCATCGCCTCGGCCCGGGCTTTATCGAGCTGTCCCATCTCCGCATAGGCGACAGCGGCCACCTCGTGGCAAGGTCGGAAGCTCGGCCTGAGCAGGACGCAGATCTTGAGTCTCAGCGATCGCCTCTTCATGCCGGTTAAGAAGCAAAAGTCCACGCCCAATGAAGGCATGGCCGATGCCACTATATCGCGGATCGAGCTGATAGACCTGCCGTAGCAATGCGATACCGCGCTCCGGCTGCCCCGCGTAAGTATAGGTGTCGCCAAGTCGCATGAGCACCGCACCGTTGCCGGGATTGGATTTCAACAATTGCTCGAGTACCGCAACCGCCTCATCGATGCGGTGGGTGAACAGGTAGATAGATGCCAACGCCCTAGCCGCGTACACCGATGTCGGATCGAGAGCGAACGCGCCCCTCCGACCAAAAGTGAGCTTGTGCCGGGTCTGTCTTCGTCGTGCCGTCTGGCCAGATGGTCCACCTTGCGCTAGGGTCGCCGCCCTTTCGATCAAGGAGTACATCATGCGCACGCAGTCTGCGGAACTGGCAGCGATCCTTGTCGCTCTCGTCATGTTTTCATCCGTCACCCCTGCAAAGGCGCAGGACACGCAAGCGACCGAAGCCACGACGGACATCGGCACCCTATACAAAGACGAGGTCGCGCCGCTCTACAAGACTCCGGGCTACTCGCCCTATGCCGGCCGTAACTATCCCACGCGCGTGCTGTGGGGCGATACCCATCTGCACACCGAGAACTCGCTCGACGCCGCCGCGTTCGGCAACACCCTGGGGCCGGAGGAGGCCTACCGCTTCGCGCGCGGCGAGGAAGTCGTCTCGTCCACCGGCCAGCACGTGAAGCTGAGCCGGCCGCTTGATTTCCTCGTGGTTGCCGATCATGCCGAAGGACTCGGCGCGACCGTCGAGTTGAGAAATGGCAACCCGTTACTGATGGCGGATCCGACACTCAAGCGCTGGCACGACTTGATGGCGTCCGGCCAGGGCGTCGACGCCGCGATGGAGATCATCCGCTCGGTCGGCACCGGTACGACGCCAAAGCAGATGTTCGATCCGCGCCTGGCGCAGACGGTCTGGCAGGCCTATACCGCCACCGCCGAGCGCTACAACGAGCCCGGCCGGTTCACCGCCCTGATCGGATACGAGTGGACCTCGAACAAAGCCGGCAACAACCTGCATCGTGTGGTGATCTTCCGCGATGGCAAGGACAAGGCAGATCAGATCGTTCCATTCTCGGCAGTCAACAGCGAGGACCCGGCGAAGCTCTGGGCCTTTCTCGATTCCTACCAGGACAAGACCGGCGGTTTCGTCCTCGCCATCCCGCACAACGGCAATCTCTCGAACGGCCGTATGTTCGCGCTGGTCGATTTCGACGGCCGCGGCCTCACCCGCGATTATGCGGAAACGCGCGCGCGGCTCGAGCCGGTCTACGAGGTGACACAGATCAAAGGCGACGGCGAATCGCATCCCTTCCTGTCGCCGAACGACGAGTTCGCCGGGTACGAGAAGTGGGACAAGGGCAACCTCGATCTCACCGAGCTGAAGAAGCCGGCGATGCTGCAGTATGAATATGCCCGCTCAGGCCTGGAGCTTGGGCTCAAGCTGGAGAAGGAACTCGGCGTCAATCCCTTCAAGTTCGGCATGATCGGCTCGACCGATTCGCACACCTCGCTGTCCGCCGTCGAAGAGGACAATTTCTTCGGTAAGCATTCCGGCGCCGAGCCGAGCCCGGTCCGCGCGGTGCATCCGTTCATGCAATCGCGCGACAAGTCCGTGACCCTCTTCGGCTGGGAGATG
Source organism: Acidobacteriota bacterium (assembly GCA_046728075.1). GTDB lineage: Bacteria > Acidobacteriota > Thermoanaerobaculia > UBA5066 > Gp7-AA6 > JBKPDV01. The sequence continues at coordinate 2,475 of JBKPDV010000158.1, forward strand.
ACCGCGTCGGGCTATGCCGGCATCTGGGCGACCGACAACACGCGTGAAGCGATCTTCGATGCGCTGATGCGCAAGGAAGTCTACGCCACCACGGGCCCGCGCATGATCGTGCGCTTCTTCGGCGGCTGGGACTTCAAGGCCGCCGACGCGGCCACCCGCAATCCGGCCGAGGTCGGCTATGCGAAGGGCGTGCCCATGGGCAGCGATCTCACGGCCGCGACCGACGGCAAGGCGCCGACCTTTCTGGTCGCCGCGTTGAAGGACCCGATCGGGGCCAATCTCGATCGCATCCAGATCGTCAAGGGCTGGCAGGACGCCAACGGCGATCTCATGGACAAGGTCTATGACGTCGCCTGGGGCAACGCCGACACGCGCAAGCCCGGCGCCGACGGCAAGCTGCCGCCTGTCGGCAACACCGTCGACGTTCCCAATGCGACCTGGCGCAACACGATCGGCGATCCCGAGCTGATCACGGAATGGACCGATCCGGATTTCGATCCGAGCCTGCGCGCCTTCTACTACGCCCGCGTCATCGAGATTCCGACACCGCGCTGGACCGCCTACGACGCCAAGAGGTTCGGCGTCACCATGCCGAAGGAAGTCCCGATGACGACGCAGGAGCGCGCCTACACCTCGCCGATCTGGTACACGCCGAAGAGCTGACGTCGTGCGGACATGCTGCGCCGCCTGATCCGCGAACCGCTGCTGCATTTCCTGCTGCTGGGCGGCCTGCTCTTCCTCGTCTTCGGGCGCGGCGGGCCGGAGCCGCCGAACAGCGATGCGGATATCGTCGTCACCGCCGCCGATGTCGATCGCATCGCGGCGGCGTTTGCGGCGACCTGGCAGCGGCCGCCGTCCGCGCAGGAGCTGAAAGGCGCGATCGACGACTACGTGCGCGAGGAAGTGCTCTATCGCGCTGGGCTCGCCCTGGGCCTCGACAAGGACGACACCATCGTCCGCCGCCGCATCCGCCAGAAGATGGAGTTCTTCTTCGAGGATACCGTCGGCCGGCCCGACGAGGCAGCGCTACAGGTTTACTTTGCCGTCAACGCCGACAAGTTCCGCACCGAACCGCGCTTCGCCTTCCGTCAGGTCTTCGTCAGCGCCAGCCGCAGCAACCCGCAGGCCGATGCCGAGGCGATGCTGCCGCGCCTAGTTGCGTTGGGCCCGGCGGCCGAAGGCGGCGGTGACCCCTTGCTGCTTCCGGAGACTCTCGGCCTGACGCCGCTCAGCCAGATAGCGGCCCAGTTCGGCGACAGCTTTGCCCGCGACCTTGCCGCGGCCGCGCCTGGGCATTGGATCGGCCCGCTCAAATCGGCCTATGGATTTCATCTGGTGCTGGTGACGGCCGTAGGGCCGGCGCGGCTTCCGGCTTTCGCCGACGTCCGTGATGCCGTCCAGCGCGAATGGTTCGCAGCGCGCCGATCCGTTGTCGTCGACGAGCAATACCAGAAGCTCCGCGCCCGCTATCGCGTGCGTATCGACGGTCCCGTGGGCGCGCCATGAAGCGCCTGGTGATGCTTCTCACTCTCCTGGCATCGTTCGTGCCGGCACCGGTCGCCGCGCATGAAGTCCGGCCCGGCTATCTCGAGCTACGCGAGACCGAGCCTGGCCTGTTCGCCACGACCTGGAAGGTGCCGGCGCTCGGCGACTATCGCCTCGCCATCGAGCCGGTCTTTCCGGCGTTCTGCCGCGCCGTCGGCGAGACGATGACGGCGCAGGCCGACAACGCCTTCATCGAACGCGGCCGGATCCGCTGCCTGCAAAGCCTCGCCGGCGCCCAGATCGCGATCCGCGGGTTGGGAGCGACGCAGACCGACGTGCTCGTGCGGATCGAATTAGCCGATGGTGCGGTCGAGACGGGCCGCCTGACGCCGTCGCAGCCCGGGTTCATCGTGCCGGCACAGCCGAGCCGCCTCGCCGTCCTCTGGACGTATTTGCACCTCGGCGTCGAACACATCCTGACCGGCGTCGATCATCTGCTGTTCGTGCTCTGCCTGGTGCTCCTCGTCCGTACGGTTCGCAAGCTTCTCGCCACCGTCACGGCTTTCACCATTGCGCATTCCATCACGCTCGCGGCCGCGACGCTTGGTTTCGTCCACGTACCGGCACCCCCGGTCGAAGCCACCATCGCTCTCAGCATCGTATTCCTTGCCAGCGAACTGCTCCGCGATCCGGACAATCGCAGCACTATCACAGAAGGTTATCCGTGGCTGGTCGCGTTCAGTTTCGGGCTCTTGCACGGTCTCGGCTTCGCCGGGGCGCTTGCCGAAATCGGGCTGCCCCAAGGTGAGATTCCGTTGGCGCTGTTTTCGTTTAATCTCGGGGTCGAGTGCGGACAGCTGGCCTTCATCGCTGCCGTGCTGTCGCTCGGCTACCTGGCCCATCTCCTCCTGCCACGCGTGCCGTCCTGGGCGGCGCGCGCTGCCGCTTATGGAGTCGGCTGCACCGCTTCCTATTGGCTCTTTGAGCGTCTCGCCGCTGCGGCCTGATGCGGCGATTGCAGTGCGAACAGCCACGCACGGAAGGTCAGGTTTGGGTCAAACTCTGCCAAATTGGTGATTTCCCCACGGCGTCGGGTTTGCCTCCGATAGCGGTCATGGCTCACGCGCGTGAACACTTCCGAGTGGTGCCA
>JBKPDV010000159.1:0-10930 GCA_046728075.1 Acidobacteriota bacterium
GGGCTCAAGGCTCCAGTTCCCCCTGCGCTACGGTAATGCGCGACGCATCCGCCTGGGTTCCCGACGCGCTTCTGGCGCTTCCCACTCGGACTCCTGGCTCTCCGCTTCCCGGCGAGACCAGCCGGGCGTCATCGGGAAGGCGCGAAGACGAGGTTCGTGCTCGAGAAGGTTGTTCCGAAGTTCTTCCGCAGCGCAGCGACCTGCTTGACGGCGCTCTCGAATTCCTCTCTTGTCAGGGAAGAAAGCGGATGGACGTAGACCGCCCAGACGACTCCTTGCCGGGTCGCGTACTTCGCGTCGAGAGCGCGATCGAAGTTAGCGTCCAGAAGAGTCACGAGGTCAGTGGCCGCCAGTTTGCTCGTGTCGCCGACCGGCGAAAGAACACGCATGCGGTCGTGGGGTGCGTCGGCGACGACCGCGATTTCGACATCGTCCCTTCGGAGGGTCCAGTGCCCCGCTTGGCCCTTGAAATCGGGCGCGACGGAACGCACGAACGCTTCGAGCATCCGCGTATCGGTGCCTCGAATCGCCGGCTGTGAAGCGGCGGCGCCCGAATGAGAGCACGCGATCGCGGTGACCCAGATTCCGGCGGCCAGCGCTGTGAGCCACGGGAGACCGATGGTCTGACGCATACGGACCTCCAGCCCGGTCAATCTCAGTGCCGCCGACGCGCGACCGGCTGAGCGCGCCTCGGATCCACACTTCCTATTTCTTCGCGGGGGCCTTTCCCGCATCCACCGGCTTGAGATCGAACTTACCGCCGCTTTCGGCAAAGAACACACAATCGGAGGCCTGGTCGCAGGTCGTCGTGTGCCGGTAGTTCCCGCCGGGCTGCATGAAGTAAGACCCGGGCCCGAGCCGGAATTCGGGCTTACCCTCGGGGGCTTGAATGTAGGCCCCCGACACGATCACGACCTTTATGTCGTGGGTGTGTGTGTGGAGCGGAGCTGCGAAACCGGCAGGAAGCTTGAAGATAGCGCCGAACGCGCCCTTGGCATGGTCGCCCCAGAGATCCGCGACCTTGACTCCGGGCGCACCCTGAGGATCCAGGTCAGTCCACTTCAAGTCACCCGCCGGCATGACGACGAGTCGACTGGCCGCCCCTTTCGAAGCGCTCTTTGCCTTCGCCTCTCCGGCTCCTTGCGGCAGAACTGCTTCCGCCAGAGCGAAGGTCATCGCAAACGCCAGAACGCCTCTTGCCCTCATGGAGCCCTCTTTTCTGTTCTGGAGATCCTATCGAGCGTCCGATCGATATGGCTTTGTCCCCACGTGCGAGCGGTCTCGACGAGAGGAAGGATCGAACGGCCGTACTCGGTCAGTTGATACATCACCGGCGCCGGGACCGATCCGCGAGGGTCGCGCCGGATGATCTCATCAGCTTCGAGCTCGCGCAGCTGCTCGGTCAGGACCTTGTGTGAGATCGACGGAATCAGGCGCTGCAGGCCGCCGAAATGGACGTCCTCCCGCGAAAGCCAGTAGATGATGATCAGTTTCCACTTCCCACCCACGGCGGCGAACGCGGCGGTCAACGGACAATCGGTCACTGGATTGCGCCGAGCGGGCCTCGGATACGCACCTCGAGGTGCGTTCTTGTGCGCGGACATCGACCCGCTATTTTAGGCGAGACCGGGACGGTGGTCCGTCGACCGGTCGGGGAAAAGAATGGAAGCGGAACGCGGGTTCGACTTTTTGGAAGGGGAGTGGGACGCCGTCTGCCGCGTACCCTCGGAGAAGGGTTGGGTGGAAGCGCCGGGAACGCTGACCGCTTCGCGGGCGCTGGATGGGCTGGTCTCGCTCGAGCACTTCGAAGGGATCTATCACGGAGGCGCCCTGAAAGGCCTCGGCCTGCGAGCCTTCAACCGGGAAAGCCGCGAATGGGAGCACACGTGGACGGACAGCCTCGAGCCCGGCCACTTCCACGTGTGGAAAGGCGCCTTTCGAGAAGGAAAGATCGACCTCTACGCGCAATGGAGTGACGAGGAGGGCAAACAAATTCGATCGCGCCTGACGTGGTCGGACATCCGAGCAGACTCCGCGCATTGGGAGAGCGCCCGATCTTTGGACGGCGGGAGGACATGGCAGATCCACTGGGTCATCGACTATCGCCGGCGGCGCTGAAAGCCCATGTCTGCGGACGCCGGTGGCGCCGAGGATCGTGCGGGAACAGCCGCCTCAGCAGGACCGGCAGGTGTTCCATGGAGGCAGCGATGAATACGCTCACACAGATTCGGACCTATCTCCTCAGAAGCAGCCTGGTCCTCGTCCTTCTGCCGCTTCAGGGAGTCGCACAGAGAAATCCGGATGCGTCGAGACCCAGCCTTCAACAGACTCCGACGGAAAGGGACGGACAACACGATTTTGACTTCGAGATCGGCACCTGGAAGACTCACCTCTCGCGTCTCCTGCATCCCTTGACGGGCTCCACGACCTGGGTCGAATATGAGGGCACTTCCGTCGTCCGGAAGGTCTGGAACGGCCGCGCCAATCTGGTGGAGCTCGTGGCCGATGGCTCAACGGGTCACTTCGAGGGTCTGAACCTGCGTCTCTACAATCCCCAGTCTCACCAGTGGAGCCTCAATTTCGCCAGCAGCAGCGGCGGCACCATGAGTCAACCCACGATCGGCGAGTTCAAGAATGGGCGCGGCGAGTTCTTCGATCAGGAAACATTCAATGGCCGGGTCATCTTCGTCCGATTCGTGATCTCGGACATCACTCCGAATTCCTGCCGTTTCGAACAGGCGTTCTCGGCTGACGGGGGCAAGACCTGGGAAGTGAACTGGATCGCGAGAGACACCCGAGTCCAGGACGAACCTGAAAAAGCGCGCCCAAGTAAAGCAAGATAGCGAGACTTCAACTTCACCCGTAGCTTTCCTTCTTGATTCGCTCGTCCGGCACTCCGAGCTCGTTCAGCGATGCGACCGCGGTCTCCAGGAAGCGAGCCGCCGGTGCGACGCCCGCCTCCCTCGCCGCCTTGCGATCCCATCCCGAGATGGCCGGCCCGCACGCGTACACGATGCAGGCGGAAGGGTCGGGAATAGCCTCGCGGAGAAGGGCAGTTTTCACGCGGCCGCTCCGCACGCCGGGATGCCGTCCGGGCTTCTTTTCGTCGCGGGTGAGCGTGTGGAGTACTTTCAGGGACTTCGGGTGGCGCCGCTCGAGCTTCTCGAGCTCGTCGCGGAAGATGATTTCCCCCCACGTCTTATTCGAGTAGACGAGAGTGTGCCGCAGCTTCGGGTGGTGGAGAAGCGCGTGCTTGAGGATGCTGAAGTTAGGCACGATTCCGGATCCGGCGCAGACGTGAACGACGTGGTCCGTGCGCGACTCGATATCTTCAGGCAGAGTGTAGGGGCCGGTGAATCCGGTGACCACCAGGCGCATCCCGCGAGCCATCCGCTTGACGAGAAGGGGCGAAAGAAGAGGCGGGTATTTGGTCATGCCGGATACGTAGCGCTCCTCCTTGATCGTTGTGGCGAGGTACTTCTCGTGCGGCGCCGAGGCCATGGAATAGGCGCGCGCCGGCTCCTTGCGGCCCTTCACATCTTCGAAGAAGGCGATAAAGCGTTCCAGCCCGTCGAACTGGTGCGGGTCTATGGTCAGGAAATGGCCCGCCAGGTAATCGAGACGGTCGTTCCCGGTGAACAAGACGAGCGTGGTCGTGTCGGGCGTCTCGGACACGACGTCCGCGACCATCACCTCGAGCTCTTTGATCCGCCTGCGCTGGGAATCCGGCTCGCTCATTGTGCGGAATTCTACGGCCCTCGAGTCTTCACAATTCCTTCGCAGGCCCGCTCTATGCGAAGGGCCTGACGAGCGAAGGCGCCACCGGTTATCGCGCGAGCGCCGCTTTGACCTCCGCGATCTCGGCGCGTTGTCCGTTGGCGCGGCGGGTGGAAAGGAGCAGCTTGGCGTAGTAACCGGACGCCTTGTCGCGATCGCCCGAGCCGCTCGCCGCGCGCGCCGCGCCCGCCAGCCCATGAAGTCGATTTGGGGAGGTCGCGAGCGACGCCTCGTACTCCTGAAGCGCCGCGGCTGGCTGCTTGAGATCGAGCAGGAGGTCTCCCAGGAGCTCCCGCGCCGGCACGATCGAGCCGGGCGTGACCGGATGTTTCTCTGTGGAGGCTTCGAGCTCCGCGGCCGATCGGCCCAGGCGCACCGCTTCCTCGCCTTTGCCTTCGGCGCGCGCGATCCAGGAAGCCGCTTCGAGACGCTGGATCGCGACCTGCCTCGACCAGTACTTGTCTCCTTTCTGGTCGAGCTCCTTCTCGATTGCCTCGAGCCGCCCGAGCGACTCGCGGGCGGCGGTGAGATCGCCCGAACGCGCCCCGCCGAGCGCGCGTCCGAAACAGAGGATGGCCTCCGCGTTGCGGAATTTCTGCCAGGGAAAGCTCGCCGGCTTGACTTCGAGTTTCGCCGCCTCCGCCCACTTCTGCCGCTCGATCGCGTAACGCGTCGGAACGGCTGCGAGGGCATAGGCGGCGGCGAAGTTTGGAACATCCAGCCGGTCGACCCGCGAGACCTTTTCGACGACACTCCCCGCTTCCGAATCGCGCCCGAGCTGGAGATAGGCGTACTCCATGTAGTCCTGCGCGTGCATGTCGTCGAACGCGGTTGCCCCCGGCGCGGCCTTCGCCACGTACTTCTGCGCGGCCGTGGCCGAGGCGAGGTTGGATTGAATCGAGTCCTCCCAGAGGCCGAGCCTCGTGAAGATGTGCGACGGCATGTGGAGGGCATGCGGCGCGTCGGAGGCGATCTTCGCGTAGCCGCGGGCCGCCGGCAGCGCCAACACCGCCAGCGACGGATAGTCGAAGCTGTGAATCAGATAATGCGCGATGCCCGGGTGCTCCGGCATGTCGGGCAGGAGCCGATTCAGGATTTCGGCGGCTTTCTTCTGGCCGGCGTAGGTCTTGTCCGCCGGCGAAGCCGTGCCCAGGATCGCGAGCGCGTAGAAGATTCCTGCCTCGCGGTCGTTCGGATTCTTCCGGTAGACGCGCTCCATTCCCGCTTCGAATGCGAGCGAGCGCGCCCGGTGATCGAGCTTGTCCGCGTCCCGGTAGTAGGCCTCCACGGCCGCGATGTAGTCGCGCTCGCGCTCGGTTTTCGCGTTGGCCGCGACGGCCTTTGCGGCCGCGTCGCTTCCCTTTCGCAGCTCCGCGGGGCTCGGCTCCCCGCCCGGATTGCCTGCCGCCCAGACCGGATGGAAGTTCGTCATCGCGACGCCCCAGTACGCCATCGCGCACGCCGGGTCAGCCTTGGCGACCTCGAGGAAAGCCTTCTCCGCCGCGTCGTACCAAAAAGAATGGAGAAGCGCGACGCCGCGCTGGAACTGTTCGCGCGTCGAGGCCTCACAGGAAACGGAAAAATCGACCTTGCCCAGCCGCTCCGGCGGGCTTCCATGCTCGTGCTGATGCGGCTCGTCGGCGAGACAAGGCAGAGAGGTGAAAGCGAACAGGAGAGCGAGGCATCCGGCAGTCTTCATTTTCGTCCTCCGCTAGGACCGCCGATTCTAGCTCGCAAGTCAAAGACCCGAGTGGTCATAGTCAGAGGACCCGACGCGAATGGACACTCGGGCGATTCCGGGGTCAACGCTGAATAGCTGGCAACCATTCAGCGGTGACCCCTCCAGCCGGAGGCAGTCGAGCGTGCTCGTTCCTAAGGAATGCTGTTGATGAAGCTCAGGATGTCGGGCAGATCCACGCGCTGCGAGTACGTCACGCCCGCGCAGTTCGTATTCGTAACGAACGTGTTCACGGCGAGGACTGTATTCGTGCCGCCCAGGATATCGGGGCCGCCCGAATCACCGAAGCAGATGCCGCCTTTGTCGTGAGAGGGATTGGCGGTCAGTTTGATGAATTCGTCGCTCAGCACGTCGTTGCTTTGGATCAGCACGCTCGGTGCGAAGTACCGCGTGAACAGGAAAATCTGTCCCGGCTTGCCGCCGCCGCGGATGAATCCCTGCACGCCATAACCGACGATATCGACTTGCGTTCCCATCGGCAGCGTGTCGACGAGATTTGCCGCGGGCAGCTGCGCGAAAGCCCCGGGATTCCTGGGCGCGCTCAACGAGACGACGGCGACGTCGTGTGAATCGAAGCCCGGGAGGCCATGACCACATCCGGGACACCAGTCGGGATCCGGATGGAACGTCCCCTGCGTAAAGTCGGTGGCAAGCGAAAACGGAGGCCCCGACTTATAGGAGACGAAAACCGGCAGACTGGGGTCGGCGCAATGCGCGGCCGTCAGAAACTTCGTTGCGGAGAGCGCCGAACCGGAGCAAACTGAAATGAATTGAGTATTCGGAATGAACTGAATCACGACGCCGACGTATGGATGAAGGGTTCCGTCAGGTTGTCCATTCGTAACCGCTCTGACGGGCGCGGCCGCCATCAGGAACGCAGCGAAGACCAACGTGCCGAGAATTTTGGTGCGCATCTATCCTCCTCGTAATGAATTCGTCCTTCGTTCGACGCTGTAGCAACGACAATGCCAGGAACGCTCCGCGTGGTCCCGGCCGATATCCGAGCCTTCGGCGTCTCGGCAGGCCAGCAGCCGTCGGCGGTTCTGGATGCCCTGTAGAATTCTTCTCATGGGGAAGGCGCCGAAATCCTCGTTCGAGCTCGCGATGGAACGCCTGCGGGCGGACGATCGGAAGGCCGGAGTCGAGGAGACCAAGCTCAGCCCGGCGCAGAAGGAAAAGATCGCCGAGGCCCGAAGCGTCGCCACCTCACGCCTCGCGGAGCGGGAGATCCTCTTCCGGGACGTGATGCAAAAGACCGGTGATCCAGCCGAGCGCGAAAAGGCCGAGCGCGAGTACCAGCTCGACCGCCAGCGCATAACCGACGATCGGGAGCGAGCGATCGAAGCCATCCGCCGCCAGGGTTAGTGAGCGGCGCCGTTCCGCGCTGACGCCGCGGTTTCGCGCACGATCTCCGAACGTCTCCCGACCCCGCAGAGCAGGAGCGTCTGAAACAAGAATTCATTGAACAGAGGATTGAGCGCGGTCGATGGGGACCGTGCAGGGGGAGAATGTCCCTGCACGAGGAGTCCGTTAAGGAGAATCGGATGCCGATGAGCAGAATGAGAACTCAAGCCGCTGCGATCGCCTGGACGGCCGTCATTGGCAGCTTGATGACCGTGATGGCTGGTGAACAGATGGCGCCGAAGGCTCCCGGCACCATCCTCGAGCAAGCCGGGTATTTCGCCCTGCCGGGCAAGGCGGAAGAGGTGTACCAAGCGAGGATTCAAGCCTGCGATGTTCTCGAAAAACTCGGACTGCCGCGAGGCAACGTTCTTCGCCGCCAGGGAAACTCGGACACACTTCCCGACGTCACGTGGCAGATCGAATTCCCCGACGAAGCTTCGCGCCAGCGGAATCTGAAGATCCGGCTCGAGTCGCCCGAATTCGCGGTGGTCCGGGATCGGATGAAAACTCTGCTCAGCCGCGGCGAGCTGAGCGTCTGGCAGAAGAACTGACCGAGGCGCCTACCGAGCAGACCGTGCCGATACCCGACCTAGCGGATCCGATCCGTGGATCGGCGGCGGATCTGAGCGAGGAGCTCGTAGTATTCGTGAGCGGCCTCCAGGACCCGAACTGCGAAGCCCCCGGAAAACGATGGGACGGGCGCCCCCGGAGACTGCCTCGTGTGAACAACGTTTCCCCGCACAACAATTGTCGTCGCGCGATTCCGTGGGCTCAGACGAACAGTGATGAGGGAAACAGAGTCCGGTGGTCTGGTTGTCCGCACGAACAGGCCGCCACGCGAAACGTCGCAGGTCATCCCTGTTGTTCGAGACCCCTTGATCTCGAAGCTGACGGGGATCTCCGCCCTCCGCCGAGGATCCGCTCTCCTCTCTGATAGCTTTCTTTTCGAGCTCACCAATGGCCGCCAGATCGGGATGCCATCAATGGCGGGTGCTCCAGGCCTGGAGTCGCATCACACAGGAATCCCGATTCAGAAAACATCGCCCTGCCTGTTCACCGGAGATTCGAATTCAGCCCGACCGCGCCGCCTTGAGTGCCGCCCGGCAGACCGCGAGAGCGAAAGTTTCCGCTCTGGCCGTAGCCTTAACGGCCGACTCATTCTTGTCCGGCGGCGCAAAACACGCAATATGACAAGTCTGATCTCCCCCGTGCGCGAAGTTCAGGCCGAAGCGTTTCCAGACGGCGCCGATGACACGGTACGCAGCCGAGTCTTGCGTCGAGGGCGACGAGGAACGATTCGAATCTCCCTCGGCTTTCACCCTCCGGCTTGAATCTGCTTCAGGATCCAGAAACTCGCCCATGACCTCTCGAGCAATGAGCTGGTCCATCGCGAGCCCGGCGGGCATCGAATCGACGTCGAGCCCGACTGTCTCACTTAAAGGAGTTCCCGTTGCGCGCCGGCGAGGACGTGACCCGGTCCTGCTCGACTTGTGCGATCGACTGCGTGTGACGTCGGGGGTCCTCCCGGACCAGGCGGATTCGGCAGCCAGTGCAGAGCTCGCGGAGAAGAGGGTTCCCATGAGGAGGGCGGTCAGCCGTTTCATAAATCTCTACGAAGTTTGCCGAAAACTGCCCTCTCCTGACAAGGGGGTACCTTCGCAAGCTTGCCGGCCGTGCCCAGCGCCCGCGCTCGAGCGCCATCTGAGGCGAGCCTCTCTAGGGGGCTGCTCAGTCACTCCGCGAGGCTACTTCGCGGGAGCCGGAGGCGGGCAGGGCAAGTCGCTGTTGAAGATGTCGTTGGTGATGAGCCACTTTCCGTCGGCGCCCTTCTTGAGCGTGATCAGATACTTTCCTGTGTCGTTCCCCGTTCCCATCATCGAAGCGTAAGTTCCCACTTCGTACCCCGTATCGCCGCCCTGCCAGCCGCCCACCCTCGCCAGAGTGACCTTGCCCGTGAGCTGGTCGACCATGCCCTTCCAGAAGCTCTGGATGGCCGCGCGGCCCTTGACGGCCGCCCCGTTGGGCGGCATCACCGTCGCGTCTTCCGCGTAGAGGGCCGCGATCGCGGCCGCATCCTTCGCATTGCCCGCCGCCATCCATCGCTGCCGAATCTCATCCGGGGTCGCGGCGCCAGCGGCCTTGGAGGCGTTCTGCGCGCTCGAGATGCCGGTCACGAGGAGAAAAACCACGGACGTGAAGACTGCCTTGTTCATTCGATGCTCCTTTCCGTTGGTGGGATCCTACGTTACTGCTGCCAAACTGTCCGCCGGAATCCGACCTTCGGCCTCGGAGCACGACAGCTCGTACTCCGGAGAGGCTCGGAGCGGAGCTGACCCAACCGGCGCCCCGCAACCTCGCGCGCGCGCCTTCGTAGTAAGGAGAGCAGGGGGGAGCCATGCTCGCGATTGTCCCGATTCTCTTTGGCATAGTCTCCGGCGCAATGCCCGCCTTCGAATCGGCGCCGGATCTGGACGCGCGGCGCAAGGAATTCCGAAAGCTCCTGGACGAGCAGTGGGAGTATGTCCTTTCCCACAGCCCCGAGTTCGCATCGATTCTCGGAGACAAACGCTGGAACGACAAGCTGTCCGATCTGTCGGTCCAGGCGATCCTCGCGGACGAAGCGATGGACCGGGTGTTCCTCAAGAAGTTCGAAGCTGTCGATGCCGCCGGCTTCCCGGAGCAGGAGGCCCTCACCAGGACCCTTCTCGTCCGAGGGTACCGGGAGGCGATCGAGGACGCCCACTGGAAGAATTGGGAGATGCCGGTCACCCAGATCGGCGGGATTCACCTGAACGCTCCCCAGCTCGTCAGCCTCCTCTCGTTCTCGACCGTCAAGGACTACGAGGACTACGCCGCGCGGCTGAAGGGCTTTCCCCGCCAGATGGAGGACGTCACCGACAGGATGCGCCGGGGGATGGCGGATCGATTGATGCCGCCGAAGTTTCTGCTGGCCAAGGTCGCCGGCCAGTGCGATGGAATCGCCGCGCAGAAGCCGGAAGACTCTCCCTTCGCCGTCCCGCTCTCGAAGATGCCGGACTCCTTCTCACCGGAGGACCGCGCGAGGCTGCGCCAGACGATCCTGGACACGATCCGAGACGCGATCGTTCCCGCCTACATGCGCTTCGCCAGGTTCGTCCGCGAGGAGTACGCGCCGCGCGGCCGGACGGAGCCGGGCCTCTGGTCGCTTCCCGACGGGCTCGCCCGGTACGCGACGGTCGTCAAACGCCAGACGACCACGGAGCGCACGCCCGAGGAGATCCACCGAATCGGTCTCGCGCAGGTCGCTCGAATCGAGAAGGAGATGCAGGAGGTCGCCGTCAAGCTCGGCTTCCAGAATTGGAAGGCCTTGAACGAGGCGATCGGCAAGGATGCGAAACGCCATTTCCACACTCGCGAAGAGATCCTCGCGGGCTACCGACAGTTCATCGATCGCATGAAGCCGCAGCTTCCCAAGCTCTTCGGCCGGCTCCCCAAGGCGGACGTCATCGTCCTGCCGGTCGAGGAGTTCCGGGAAAAGGAAGCCTCCGGCGCCCAATACAATCAGGGGACTCCGGACGGCTCGCGTCCGGGCCACGTCATGGTCAATACCGCCGATCCGGAGTCGCGAAAGACGATTTCGGTCGAGTCGACCTCCTACCACGAGGGGGTTCCCGGCCATCACCTGCAGATCTCGATCGCCCAGGAGCTCGAGGAGCTTCCACCGGTTCGCCAGCAGGCCTTCTACACCGCCTTCGTCGAGGGTTGGGCCCTCTACTCCGAGCGCCTCGGCAAGGAGATCGGCTTTTACGACGACCCTTACAGCGACTTCGGGCGGCTGCAGGACGAGATGCTCCGCGCGATCCGCCTGGTCGTCGACACGGGACTCCACGCCAAGAAGTGGACTCGCCAACAGGTCGTGGATTTCTTCCACGCGCATTCGGCGATCGACGAAGTCGAGGTCCAGACCGAGAGCGACCGTTACATCTCCGACCCGGGCCAGGCGCTCGCCTACATGATGGGGCAGTTGAAGCT
>JBKPDV010000160.1:0-8528 GCA_046728075.1 Acidobacteriota bacterium
TTATAGCAGTCGAGCGCCGCGTCGCTCTTGAAGACGAAGACCGAAGTCGGCACGGGAGAGCTGGCGGTCGAAGCCTGCCGGAGGAGCAGCCGCAGGACGGAGCGCAGTTTCTCGAGCTCCTCCCCGACCTCCCTGATCTTCGACTCGCGGGCGTCGCCGTAAAGAGTGAAGTGGGCCGTCTCGACCCGAAGCCAGGTGTCCTTGCGGCTGGGAAGGGTCGCCGAGCCCGCGCCGGGCGGAATCAGCAGGAAACCGGTGAGCGCGAGCGCTCCGGCCATCGAGATGGACCTGAGCATTCCGTCGCGCCGCCCCCCCTAACCGGGATGATTCATGGACGCCTCGGACGCGCTCCGCGGATCAGCCAAGCTGCAGGGTCTCCGAGGAAGTTTCCGCGGAGGCGGGCCTGAGCGCGCGATAGGCCGCTTCCAGCCGCGGTTGAGACCACCCGAGCAGGACGCCGCCGCCTCGAAAGATCGCACGGTCCGGCGAGATCTCGACCAGGTAGATGGTCCCCTCCCCCTCGTCGGTTGCGATCTCGAGGCGCCACGCCGATAGCGTCGCCGAGCTCTCCCGGGTCCGGATCGGAAACCGCTCGAGGGCAACCGCGCGAGCGTTGCTCAGGCCCTCGAGCGGCAATTCCTCCTTCGGGTCATCGGTTTCCATCAGTGACGGACAGCTGTCAGCCGGCAGCTGACGGCTATCCCCCTCTCGTATGCATTTCCAGATGCGGGTCGCGGCGCAAGGAGTCGATGGGGACGAGCGGCGCGCGGTTTCGCATCGCGAGCCGCTCCTCGGCGCCACGGTCCGCGCGCCCGAGCCACGACGACTCGATCAGCCGGCGCAGCTCCTCGCGCGGTGCCCCGGCCCGCAGCGGTCCCCGCAGATCGACTCCGTTTTTCGCGTACAGACAGAGATACCAGAGGCCATCGGCGGTCAGGCGGCTCCGGTCGCAGGAGGCGCAGAACGGGGCCGTCGTCGAGGCGATCACGCCGAAGATCGTCCCATCGGCGAGTCGAAAACGCTCCGCCGGAGCCGAGCTCTTTTCCGAGATCGGAGTAATGGGGCCGTAATGCCGAGCGAGCACTCCGAGAATCTCGGACCGCGAGACGACCTTGTCGCGGGACCAGCGGGTGGCTCCGCCCACGTCCATGTACTCGATGAAACGGATCTCCGCGCCTACCCTCTTTCCGTAATCCAGGAGGGCAACGAGCTCGTCATCGTTGACGCCCCGGATCACGACGCTGTCGATCTTGAGAGACCGGAACCCCGCCTTCGCCGCTGTCTCGATGCCCGCAAGCACCCTGGCGTGGTCATCGAACCGGGTCAGGGCCTGGAAGCGTTCCGGTCGTAGGGTGTCGAGACTCACCGTCACACGGTGCAATCCGGCCCGCAGGAGATCGCCCGCTCGCTCGGCCAGCAGGACGCCGTTGGTCGTCATCGCGAGATCCGAGAGACTTGGCTTCGCCGCGAGAAGCTGGATGAGCTTCTCGAGATCTCGCCGCACGAGCGGCTCTCCTCCAGTCAGACGGACCTTGTCCACGCCCAGGTCGATGAAGATGTCCACCAGCGCGCCGACCTCCTCGAAGTCGAGAATGTCCCGGCGCGGCAGCCAGACGTAGTCACGCTCCGGCATGCAATACTGGCAGCGCAGATTGCAGCGGTCGGTGACGGAAAGCCGCAGATTCCGCAGCGGGCGTGAGAAGGTGTCCTGGATCACGCCCCTATTCTATCGAGGGCCTTGTTCGGCGCGGCCCGCTTCAGTGCTCCCGGAGGGCGCAGGTTTCCAGGGCCTCCGTCCGCATCCCGTCGGCGAAAAGCTCCGAGACTTGTCGATGGACGAACCGCGGATTGCCGCACTCGGGACGCTCCTCAATGCCGTTGCGCCCACAGGTCGGGCAGGTATCGACCCGCCCTCCGAGAGGCACATCGCGTCCCCGCGGAATCAGTGTGAAGTCTTCCAGGTTCGTCATACGGGCCTCCGTTCACGCCTCTCGCCCGGGACCCGCCGGCCTTTCGCCGGCGCCCAGGAACATTCTTGCTCGGCGAATTCTCCTGGCAAGCGAAATTTCGCCAGAACGAGATGCTAAGATTTCGCTCGAAGCGAAGAGGTTTTTCGCCGGGAGCGAAACAAGCATGGCCGAGATCCCGCGTTCCCCCACCGAGCTGTCCGGCGACCATCTGCGGTTCGTGCTCGGCTTGAAGTTGAAGAGCCTCCGCCAGGAAAAGGGAGCGCCTCTCAAGTCGGTCGCGGCGCGGTCGGGGCTCTCCATTTCTTACCTCTCGGAGATCGAGAAGGGAAAGAAGTATCCGACGCCGGAAAAGCTGATCCGGCTCGCGCAAGCCCTGGACGTCACCTTCGACGCGCTCGTCTCCCAGCAGGTCGCGGAAGACCTCGACCCGGTCAAGGCGGTCTTCGGATCCGGGTTCCTCCGCGAGTTCCCGTTCGATCTCTTCGGTATCGCGCCGCAGGATCTGTTCCACCTCGTCACTCAGGATCCCCACAAGGCGGGGGCGCTTCTCCGGACGTTTCTCGAGATCGGCCGGATCTACGACGTTCACGTGGAGCACTTCCTTCTTGCCGCCCTACGCTCCTACCAGCAGATGCACGCAAACTTCTTCGAGGAGCTCGAGGAATCCGCGCGCCTCTACCGGCAGACCCACGGCTGGTCGGCACGCAAGCCGCCCAACTTCGAGCGGCTCCGCGCCGTCCTCGAGAAGGAACACGGCTACGTGGTGGACGAGCAGACTCTTCCCGCGAATCCGGAGCTCGCGAGCCTGCGTTCCCTCTTTCGCGACGGCCGGCCGCCGACGCTTCTGATCAACGGGCGCCTGATGCCTTCCCAGAAGGCCTTCGTTCTCGCCCGGGAGGTCGGATATCGGAATCTCGGCCTGGCCGAGCGCGCCGTAACCTCCACCTGGATCAAGGTCGAGTCCTTCGAGCAGGTCTTGAACAACTTCAGGGCGTCGTACTTTGCGGGAGCGCTCTTGATCGACGCCGAAAGCCTGCGCGAGAATCTCCAGACTCTTTTCGGCAAGCCGCGTTGGGACGGCGAGGCGCTTCTCGCCTGCATGCGCCGTTACGACGCGACGCCCGAGACCTTCTTTCACAGGCTCACGCAGCTCGTTCCCCAGTTCTTCGGCTTGCGGGAGATCTTCTTTCTCCGGTTCAACAACGAGGCGGGCTCCCGGGACCATCGCCTCACGAAGGTCTTCAATCTCTCGCGCGTCCCCGTGCCGCACGGTGTCGGCTCGGACGAGACCTACTGCCGGCGATGGCCGGTTCTGCGTCTCCTGAAGGAGCTTGCGGGATCGCGCCGCGACCGGAAGGCTCCCGGCCCGCTCGTGGCGGCGCAACGGTCCTTTTTCTTGAACGAGCAGGCCGAGTTTTTCGTCATCGCCATGGCCCGGCCGCTCGCCCTGGCCCCGGGAACCAATTCCAGCGTCTCGATCGGAATCCTCCTCGACGACAACTTCAAGCGGAGCGTGCGCTTCTGGCAGGATCCCGCCGTGCCGCGGGTGGAGGTGAACCTGACGTGCGAGCGCTGCCCGCTCAAGCCCGCCGAATGCCGCGAGCGCGCGGCGCCGCCGCTGCTCTACCGGCAGGGCAAGAGGCTTCGTCAAAAGGAAGAGGCCGTGCGTCGCGTGTTGGAAAGAAGGGCCTAGGCCCGCTTCATCAACGCGGGGAAGCGGGTCCGTATAATCCCGCGGTGGCCTTTCCCGTTCCCGGAACACCGTTGCCTTCGATCGCGCTCCGGGACGAGAAGGGACAGGCCGCTCCCCCACTCCGCGGCGACACTCTGTATGCGTTCTTCAAGACCACTTGTCCGACCTGCTCGCTGGCCTGGCCATACCTCGACCGCATCCGTCGCCTGGGTGAAACGGGACGCCTCGAGGTGATCGGAGTCTCGCAGGACGATCTCCAGACGACCCGCCGCTTTCTGAACAGGCTGGGAGTCTCGATTCCTACGCTCTACGATCCGGAGCCCTGGAGCGAGTCGGAGCGGCTCGGTCTGACCACCGTTCCAACGTTTCTGTTGGTCGGAGCCGATGGAATCGTGAGGGACACGGCGACTGGCTTTCAGCGTCATAAGATGGAAGAGTTCGCGAAAGCGGCGTCGGCTAAGACCGGGCAGCCGACTCCCGCTCTGTTCACACCGGCCGACGACGCGCCGGCGCTCAAGCCCGGATGAAGCTCACGCAACGCGGACAGGTAGTCCGAAGAAGTGACGAGTGACAAGTGACAAGTGACAAGTGATGAGTGAATGAACAAACCAACGACATTCGGTGAGCTGAAGGCGAACGGGTACAAGCCGCGCGGGGTGAAGGAAGAGCTGCGCGGCAATCTGCGCGAGGCTCTCGCGCGCGGGGAGAACCCGTTCGAAGGGATTCACGGCTACGAGCGCACGGTCCTGCCGGCCCTGCACAATGCCATCCTCTCCAAGCACGACCTGCTGCTGCTCGGCCTGCGGGGCCAGGCGAAGACGCGGCTCTTGCGGATGCTGGTGAACCTGCTCGATCCCGAGATTCCGGCGATCGCCGGAAGCGAGCTCAACGAGGACCCCTTCCTGCCGATCACGAAGTACGGACGCCGGACTCTCGCCGAGAAAGGAGACGCGGCCCCGATCGTTTGGATCGACCGCTCCGAGCGCTACCGGGAGAAGCTCGCCACGCCGGACGTGACGATCGCGGACCTGATCGGCGATATCGATCCGATCAAGGCGGCGACGGAGCGCCGTTCCTACTCGGACGAGGAGGTCATCCATTACGGCATCGTCCCGCGAACGAACCGGGGAATCTTTGCGATCAACGAGCTGCCGGACTTGCAGCCGCGCATCCAGGTCGGCCTCCTGAACATCCTGGAGGAACGGGACCTGCAGATCCGCGGATTTCCCGTGCGGATTCCGCTCGACATCCTGCTCGTCTTCTCGGCCAACCCGGAGGACTACACCAACCGCGGGAACATCATCACGCCGTTGAAGGACCGCATCTCGTCCCAGATCCTGACGCACTACCCCGACGACGTGAAGGTGGCGGCAAAGATCACCGCCCAGGAGGCCTGGGTCGATCGGGACGATCAACCCCAGATCGAGATCCCCGACTTCTTCCGCGAGCTGATCGAGGAGATCGCGTTCGCGGCCCGGCAGAGCGAGTTCGTCGATCAGTCTTCCGGCGTCTCCGCCCGTATGCCGATCTCCGCCATCGAGATCCTCGCCTCCAATCTGGAGCGCCGCGGCCTGAAGCACCGGGAGAAACGGGTTCTCCCCCGCCTCTGCGATCTGCCGGCGACGCTCCCCGCCATCACGGGGAAGGTCGAGATGGTATACGAAGGGGAGCAGCAGGGTGCCGAGGTCGTAGCCAAGAAGCTGATCGGCACGGCCGTCAAAAAACTGTTCGACGCGAAGTTTCCGGCTCCCGATTCCGGACGCCCGACTCAACGGCGCCGCGAAGAGCTCGAAGACGGGATGGAAGAGACGCCGGGCGCCCGCCGAATGCGTTCTCAGACTCCCCCGGAAAAGATTCACCCGCTCTACGAGCCGATCGTCGAATGGTTCGCGGCCGGAAACAAGATCACGATTTCCGACGACTCGCCCTTTGCGGAGCACTTCGCGTCGCTCAACGGGGTTCCGGGCCTCTGCAAGGCCGTCGAGGAGCACTTCGCTCCCGCCACGCAGGAGGAGCGCGCCGTCGGCATGGAGCTCGTCCTCGAAGGGCTGACGCAGCACCTGAAGATTGCGCGGCAGGATCTGGACTCGAAGGTGTCTTATGCCGAGATGTTGAAGTTCAACTTGGTCCGATCGAGAACGAACTAGTTGACTTCAGACTTTCGCCAGCGAGTTCTGGAGCGCGAGCCCCTCCTCGGCTGCTTTCTTACCTGGCCCACCGCTGGCGTGGCGGAGCTCCTCGCTCTCGCGCAGTTCGACTTCCTCGTTCTGGACACCGAGCACGGATTCTTTTCGATCGAGTCGGTCGAGCGAATGGTCATCGCGGCGGACGGGGCCGGGATTCCCTCGATCGTGCGCGTGCCGTCCTGTCTCGCGGCCGAGGTCGGAAGGAGCCTCGACGCCGGCGCCGCCGGGATCCTCTTTCCGAGAGGGGATGGCGCCGCGATGGTGCGCGCGGCGATCGAGTCCGCGAAGTTTCCTCCCGCTGGAAAACGGGGTCTCGGAGGCGTTCGGGCCAACCGTTACGGCTCGATTCCGCTCGACCAGTTCGTGCGAGAGGCCAACGAGCGGACCGTCATGGTCGCCCAGATCGAGACGGCCAGCGCGCTGGCGGAAGTCGACCAGATCGCATCCGAACCCGGCCTGGACGTCCTCTTCGTTGGGCCCAACGACCTCACGCAGGCTCTCGGCGTCCCCGGCCAGTACGCAGATCCGCGGTACAAGCAGGCCTTCGAGAAGATCGCCCGCCAGGCGCAGGCTTCCCGCAAAGCCGCCGGCATCATGCTCGGCCGCGCCGACCAAATCTCCGGACTTCGAGAGATCGGATACACCTTCTTTCCGGCGAGCGACCGAGCGCTCTTTCTGGAATCGGCACGCGCGTGGAGGGCGGCCCTGAGCCGGTAAACGGAAGACGGGAGACGGAAGACGACTGCGCCCTTCGCCTCTGCTCCCGTCTTTCGACTACGGACTACGGACTACCGACTACCGACTAAAATGGCCTCCTCTTGAGATACCGCTACTCCGACTACCCCGTCGATCTGCTCCGTGCCCTCCTGACCTATCAGGAGCTGGTCAAGCTCTTCCTTCAGCTCGTTCTCCAGACTGGCGGCGACGTCGAAGAGGCGCTGAAGTGGCTGAAGTATCTCCAGGAGCGCGGGATCATCGATCCCGGCATCGACCTCGACCAATTCCGAAAGGAACTGCAGAAGAACGAGATCGTGGAGGAGCGCAACGGGGCCCTCGCCCTCTCCGCCGCGGGAGAGCGGCATATCCGGCGCGCTGCTCTGGAGGAGATCTTTACCTCGCTGTCCAAGGCGGGCGCGGGTTACCACGCCGTCCCCCGGGCGGGCGCGGGAGGCGAGCTCCTTCCCGAGACGCGCGCCTACGAGTTCGGAGACAACCCGACTGCCATCGACGGGCCGCGCACGATCGGCAACGCCGTTCGCCGCGATGCGGAGGAAATCGCGCTACGCCCGGAGGACTTCGAGGTCCACGAGGAGGAGCACCTGACCTCCTGCGCCACGGTGCTCGCGATCGACATCTCCCATTCCATGATCCTCTACGGCGAGGATCGGTTCACTCCGGCCAAGAAGGTCGCGCTGGCGATGGTGGAGCTCATCCAGTCCAAGTACCCGAAGGACTCGATCGAAGTCCTTCTCTTCGGCGACGACGCGAAGCGCGTTCCCATTTCCGAGATCTCGAAGACTCAGGTCGGACCCTTCCACACGAACACCCGGGCCGGCCTCGGCCTCGCACGCAAGATCCTCCAGCACAAGAAGAACCCGAACAAGCAGATCTTCCTGATCACCGACGGCAAGCCCTCGGCCATCTGGGATCGCGGTCATCTCTACAAGAATCCGTTCGGATTGGACTTGAAGATCGTCAACCGCACCCTCGAAGAGGCGGACGCGTGCCGCCGCGACGGGATCACGATCACGACCTTCATGATCGCGACCGACAGCTACCTGGTCGACTTCGTCGAGAAGCTGACGAAGATCAACCGCGGCCGCGCCTACTACGCCTCTCCGTACAACCTGGCGGAGTTCCTCTTCACCGACTACATCCGAAACCGCAAGAAGTTCCTGCATTGACCCTCTGGGCGGTCGCCGCCGCCGCTGTCCTGCTGCTCGCCTCGCTGCTTCTCGTGGCGCGCCGGGCCCTCACGCGAGCGCAGGACCGTCTCGCCCAGTCCCGGCTGGAAGCCGGCGGACCCGAGTGGAAGCTTCTGACGCGCGCCGACCTCGTCGTCTCGAGATACCGCCGCCTGCCCGGGATCCTCGGCCTGACGGAGGACGCGCTCGTGTTCGAAGGAATCTTCGGCGAGCGCGAAGTCGTCGCCACGTCGCGGATCCAGAAGATCGCGACGGGCCGCAGGATGGCGAGCGGCCGCAAGCTCGTTCGCCTGGAGGTCCTGCGCGTCACGCGGTCGGCCGGCGACGAGCTCGAATTCGTGTTGTCGGGGGCCTCCGTCTCCGCCTGGCGGAGCCATCTCGGCCTCTGGGCAGCCCGGGAGCGCCAGGCCGATGCGGATCGGGTCAGCCCGGGACGAGGCTGAAGCCAAGGGAACGGCGCTAACATGATCGCAGTGAGAAACGCCGCAGCCCTCATTCTGGTGCTCCTGTTGTCGGCGGGCGCGGCCGCGGCACAGACCCGCTCGAGCGGCCGCTCCGGGCGCGCACGCAAAGCGACGCCGACGCCGAGGCCAACCCTTCGGTACGACGCTGCCCGGGCCGCAGAATCGCGGTGGGCCGGGGAGCCGATCTCCCTCGACGTCAAGGATGCTGATCTGCGGGACATCCTCCACACCTTCTCGCAGCTGACCGGGCTCAACATGGCCATCGATCCCGACGTCCACGGATCCGTAAC
>JBKPDV010000161.1:0-14063 GCA_046728075.1 Acidobacteriota bacterium
TCGCTGAAAGCCTTCCTGAGCCGGCGCGGCGCCCCCCTCACCCCGCCCCTCTCCCAGAGGGAGAGGGAGTACTTGCGCCGGCGCGGCGCTTCGCGCACGCCGGGACTTGGATTTGAGTTGCGCACGCCGGGTTACTTCTGAAATGCGTAGCTGAGCTTCAGGAAGAACTGGTGGCTGGCCTTGGCCCAGTGGTCGTCTTCCAGCAGCGTCCGGTTGTCGCCGTAACCGACGTAGAGAACCGATTGCCAGTTTAATTTGTAGGCGAAGAGCGCGGAGGCGGTGAAGCTTCCGTCACGCTCTGTGACGACAGAGGTATAGAGAGTCGGGTCGCGGCGCGTCGTGATGTACTGCCCGATCAGGCGGACGAACGCGCGCGACGTCAGGGTGTAGACCGCCTTCAACCTCGCGATGTCCGCTGTGAACAGGCGGCGCGAGCCGCGCCCGTCGCGAAGGTCCACGTTGACGAAGCTGCGCGCCGCCACGGGGCTCAGGGCGAGGTGATCCGTCGGGCGGATCGTGGCCTGCAGGTTGATGTCGGCTCCGGTCCCGGCCCGTGAGTTGTCGAAGTCGATCTGCTGGCCGGCTGTCCCTTGAAGAATGATTTGGGAGATCCAGCGGTTCGGAGAGAACTGCGTGTAGTAGACCAGCTGCGAGCGCGGGAAGGTCGTCGGACCGCTGCGGACCCGGTCGAACGCCCATCGAATGCGCGTGAACGAGTTCCAGATGCCGTCCATGTTGAAACCGGGGGAGATGTCGCGACTGATCAGATGACCGTCGGTGTCGGCCTGGTAGTCGGCGACGAAGAACGCGCGCCACCGAGAGATTGGAAAGTGAGTCGGGCGAAGGGTGTATCCCGCTTCGTTGTAGTTCTCGTGAAAGCCGACCTGCGGAACGAATCCGTCGTCGGCCCGAAAACCGTCGCCGTAGTTCTTGTACTCGGTATACCAGTCCCAGTGGACGTCGCTGTGCGAGTACCAGATGTCGCCGGCGTGGGAGTCGAGCTTTTGTCCCGTCCACTGATCGGAGAGATCCGGCCGGTTGGGAGTCTCCGTGTTCGAGAGGAGAAACTGGCCCGTGACCGTGTCGTGTTCCCCCGCGCGCCATTGAAAATCCGGCCCGTAGACGCGGTTGTAGCCGCCTCCCTTCACTTCTCGGTCCGTCGCGAGGAAGCTCACGAACGACTTGCCGAAATCGTGGCGCATACGCGCCATTCCGACGAAGGAGGAGAAGTCCTGGTCGGCGAAGCTCGAGCCGTTGGGTCCGGGCAGGATCACGCTGCCTCCTCCCCGGTCTTCTGCGACGAAGGCGGTGTACTGATTGGAATCGAACTTGCCGGTCGCGCGGATGCCCCAGCGAGGGGATGTGATGCTGCGTGTGTAAACGGCCGGGATCGGTGTCGAGAAGAGCTCCAGACCCTCCAGAAAGAAGGGCCGCTTCTCCGGGTAGAAGAGCGCGAAGCGCTGGTTGACCGCGATCTGCGCCACGTCGGACTCGACCTGCGAAAAGTCCGGGTTCAACGTCGCATCGATCGCCGTGTTCACGTTGGGAGTCCACTTCGCGTCCACGCCGCCGTCGCCGCGGATCGGCTTGTTGACCAGAGACGACCCGAGATCGCCGAGCGGAACGGCGTCCTGCTTGGCCGTCACGTACGGGGCGACGATGAGATGCCCCGCGGGAGGCAGGTGTTCCAGTCCCGTCAGGACGTTGGAACGGCAGATGAAGCAATTGCTGCCGCGCGGGAGCTTGGCCGAGAACATCTGATAGCGGAAGTCGCGCGGATAGTTTCTGTAGAGAAGGATTCCCCAGGTCTGCGGATCGCCCGCCGGGTAGCGCAGAGAAGAGAACGGGACGCGCATCTCCAGGATCCAACCTTCCGATGTGATCTTCGCGGCCGCGTCCCAGTAGAAATCCGGAGAGCTGTCTTCGTTGCCGGTCGTGTCGTCCGTGATCGCGTCGTATTGGATTCCACGCGGGTTGGCGAGCAGGAGAAGACCCGTTCGCTGATCGTTTCGGGTGTCGAGAATGATCCCGCCGTAATCGGTATAGCTCGGCACGGCGTCCCGATCACCGTAGGGGGCTCGGATCCGGGAAGGCTCCGGATCGAAGAACTCGAAGGCGGCGTAGAGAGCCTTGTCGTCGTAGGTCAGGTATCCGATCGTCTTGACCCTGGGGGCGACGTTGTCGCCGGGATTGGTCTCGTACCACGTCTCGATCTTCTCCGCTCCCTGCCAGCCGGGATCGGAGAGATCGGCATCGACCGTGATCGGACCGGCGGCCCGATGAATCCGGATTTCCGGTCCCTGCGTGCTCGAAGGCGGCGCGGCACGCGCGATGGACCAGCCGGCCAGGGCGAGGCATACCCCCAGAACGGCCGCTCGGTTGCCCCTCCCCTCCATCCTCCCGTTTAGACGTGGGGGTCCGGGAAAAGTTAGGGTGTCTACGAAAGTTTTCGCATTTCTCGACCGCGCCCGCTGTTGTCGAGACACTACCGCGAAACTTCCGAGCTAGACTCGAAGAAATGTCGATTGCACTGAATGCCCGGTCCGTCCTTGCGGCGAGCAGTGCTTTTTTCCGCAGCCACGAGCTGGGCGCCCTCGCGAAGGGGCTTCCGGCCGAGTTGACGCTTTCGGCAGCTGGGCAGAACCGCTCCGAGCAAGCGGTGTCGGAGGGGTTCGACTCCTCGTTCGTCTTTCCTTCCGTCGGGGACCAGAAGATCCACTTCGAAGCGATGGTCAAGCAGCTGGCCACCGCGCCCGCCTTCGGTCTTTCCAGGAAAGAGCAGTACACCCCGCCGGTGATACCGGAAGCGCGGACATTGAAAACGACGCCCGCCCGCAACCGCCCGACAGGCTGCTACGTTCTCTTCTACCGAACCAGTCCCTTCCCGCGTGAAACGCGCGAGAAGAGCGCCCCGGACATCGACAAGCTGTTTTCGTCGCTTGGCTGGACGGGTCTCACGGTTTCCGAATACCTGGTCCTCCAGCGGCTGCTCGCCGAGAAGAATGGCGACCACCGCTTCGATCTCTACGCGCCCGACTCCGCGCGCTCCCAATGGCAGTGGCTTCTCGATACGCGGCTTCCGTCCGGCGCGGTGATGGCGTTCTGGAATCCGCGGGGCTGCCGACTGGAGATCGGTGCCGCGCCCGACGAAGTCTCGACCGCCCGTCGGGGAGCCCATCCGACAGTGGTGGTGCCTTTAGGTTGAGAGATCCGAAGGTTTCAGCTCTCAGTTCTCAGTTTTCAGTTCCACACTGATAACTGATCACGGACAACTGACAACTCATCTCATGGCCTCCATCGGGGAGAGGCGCGAGGCGCGGATGGCGGGGTAGAGGCCGAATACGAGGGCGAGCGTCAGGGCGACGAGCCACGCCACGACGAGACCGACCGGGTTCACCACGAGGCCCCAGGGGAACATCGGAGAGAGCACACCGCAGACGATCGTCCCGGCGATCGTACCGACAAAGGAGCCGAGCGCGGCAAGCACGCTCGCTTCCAGCAGGAACTGAACGAGCACCTCGCCGTCGGACGCGCCCATCGCCTTGCGCAAACCGATCTCGTAGCGCCGGTCCGAGAAGGAGATGAGCATCACCGAAAGCACGCCGACTCCTCCGACGAGCAGAACGGTCGCCGCGAGGCTCATCAGGACGATGCGCCAGCCCCGCATCTCCTTTAAGAACTGGTTGTACCAGCGGGCGGAAACCTCCTCGAGGTCTTTGATCTCGACGTCCTCGATCCCGTGGTGGGCCTGCTTCACGCGTCCGAGGATCATGGAAGAGACTTCCGTCAGATCGCGGCGGTTGGCAAGCTTCACGGAGACCTGCGTGAGCTTGTGGTCGGGGTCCATGCGAGCCATGTAGGTCGAGAGCGGGATCTGAACGCCGTTGGCGTCGTAGTAGATCTCCTCGGAAAAGATCTGGAGGCGATCCTGCAGTCCGACGATGCGAAACGGGATTCCCTCGATGACGATGTCGCGGCCGACGGGATCAGACCCGCCGAAAAGCTTCGAGCCCAGAGTCGCGCCGACGATCGCGACCGTGCTCCGTCTCTTCTCGTCGTCTTCTGTCAGGCCGCGTCCGGAGGCAATCGGACGATTCATGAGAACCCCGTACGGGGGTGTTATTCCCGAGACGAAGATGCGCTCGTTGCCACCGGACGTTCTCACCGAGGAGCGCCGTGTGGCGCGCGGCAGGAATGCCCGCACCTTCGGCGACTCGGCCGTGACGCGCGGCAGGTCTTCGTATCTCAACCCGGGGGACATCGCGAATCGTTTCTGCTCCTCGGAGGTCTCGGCCGCCTTCGGCACCACGACGGCCGTGCCGTCCCAGCTCATTCCGGCGAATCCAGTCGTCACCTTGTCCATGACGCCGTCCAAAACGGACGTCAGGACCACCAGGACGAAGACACCCAGCATCAGGAGCGTCAGCGTCAGAATGGACCGAAGCTTGTGCGCCCAGAGCTCGAGAAACCCGCCGCGCACAACTTCGAACATCAGGGCCAGGCGAGCGCGAACACCGAGGCGGCGCGCCGGGCGCGCAAGAGCCTGAGCGGCGGCGGGGACGGCGATGCTACTCATGGTGCAAACGCCGAGAACGCGCGTGAACGCAACGGGAAGTATGAAGTGAAGTACGAAGTTCGAACTGGGGCCCAACTTCTCGGCGTTCTCGCTGCGTTCCCGGCGTTCCCGGCGATTCCGTTATTCATAACGGAGCGCTTCCATCGGCGATTGCCGGCTCGCCTTGAAGGCCGGATACAACGCGAAGACGAAGCCGAAGAGTCCGGCCAGGAGAAACGCCCAGATGAAGCTCTTCGGATCGAGATAGAGAGGGACCTCCAGAACGGATGTGATGATCTTCGAGAAGGCGACGCCGACGGCAAAGCCCAGAAATGCGCCGAGCGAGCTCAAGAGCATGGCCTCCGTCATGAACTCCTTGAAGACCTCGCGTCCGGAAGCTCCGATGGCCATCTTGACGCCGACCTCGCGCACCCGCTCTTTCAGCGTCGCGAGCTGGATGTTGACGTTGACCATCCCGCCGCCGATCAAGGACACGACACCCGCGAGCATGAAGATGACGTTGTAGACCTGTCCCTGGCTGCGGCGCTTGCGCACGCGGGCGGCGATGTCGTCGATCCGGAAATCCTCCTGCAGGCGGTGGGACGTCATCAGCGAGGAGGTAAGTCCCTTCGTGAAGTTCTGCATCAGGTCGATGTCCGGAATCTTGAAGACGACCCGGTCGACGCGGTGGTAGGCGTCTCCCTGCATCCGCCTCGCGACGAGCGTGGCCGGCAGGGCGATGATCCGATTGCGCCAGGCGAAGACGTTGCCCTCGCTCTCGCGCCAGTGGAAGATCTTCTCTCTCAGGACGCCGACGACCGTCACGGGCATGTTGCCGACCCGGATGACCTGGCCGACGGCGTCGCCCGTCGGAAAGAAAATGCTGTTCGCCTCCGCGCCGAGGAGGCACACGGGCGTCGCTTTCGCGATGTCCTCGGACGAGAAGACACGCCCGCGCTCGATCTCGTAGCCGTTCAGAGCCAGGTAATCGGCCCCGATTCCGGTGATCTGCCGTTCCTGATCGGCGAATGGGGATCGGACCCGATCGCGGGCGAATTTCTCGACGCTGACCGCGTTCACGACCTTGGCGCCGAGCTTCTCGCCGTCCGAGGCGTCGTCGCGCCTCAGACCGAGGTTCGCGTTCTGAAGGGCCGACGGCGTCGTACCGTCCTTCACGGCCGCGGACGGCTGCACGTTTAGCTTGTCGAACCCTCCGCGCTTGGCCCACGCGTCGTCCGAGTGCCGCCGCTGGCTGTCGGAGATCGAGAAACCCCCGAGCACCGACGCGACGCCTAGCAGCACACCGAGCGTCTGCAGGATCGAACGGCCGAGGTTTTCGCGGATCTCGACCCAGGCGGCGAGCGTTCGCTCCCGGAAGGCGCCGGTCAGCATGGCGCGCTCTGTGCGCGACGCAACGCAGCGAGAACCCCGAGAACGCAGCGAGAACGCCGGGAAGTGGAGCCCGCGTTCGGCGCTTCGTACTTCACTTCATACTTCCCGTTGCGTTCACGATGCGTTCTCGCTGCGTTTCCGTCAGGCCGCTTCGGCGTGACGGATGACTCCGTCGTACAGCTCGACCTGACGTTGCGCCAGGGAGGCGATGTGCGGGTCGTGGGTGACGAGGATCACGGTGTTGCCCTGGCTGTGGAGCTCTCCGAAGAGGTCGAGAACCTCGGCTCCCGTCTTCGAGTCGAGCGCGCCGGTCGGCTCGTCCGCGAGCAGCAGGGCAGGATTGTTGGCCAGCGCCCGCGCGATCGCGACGCGCTGCCGCTGCCCGCCGGAGAGGACGGCCGGGAGAACGTTGGCCTTCTCCGGGATGCCGACGCGCTCGAGCAGCTCCAGCGCCCGCTTGCGGCGAGCCTTCCGCGAGACCCCCGCATAGAGAAGCGGCAGCTCGACGTTGCGAGCGATCGAGGCCTTCGGCAGGAGGTTGTAGTTCTGGAAGACGAAGCCGACCTTCTCGTTGCGGATCTGCGCGAGCTCCGAGCCCGACAATCCCTGCACCGGCTCGCCATCCAGGAGATAACGCCCTTCGGAGGGAGAGTCGAGGCAGCCCAGGATCGCCATCAGCGTGGACTTCCCGGAACCCGACGGGCCGATCAACGCGACGAACTCGCCGCGGGAGACCGTCAGGTCAATCCCGCGGAGAGCGTGGACGGCGGCGCCGTTGTTCCCAAACGTCTTTGTCAGGCCCTGGGTCTCAATGATGTTCATAGTTCACTTCGTTGTTGAAACGCAACGTGAACGCCGTGAACGCGGCGGGGACGGGTGAAGTGAAGTACGAACGATTGAACTCATACGTCCAACTTCCCGGCGTTCCCGTTGCGTTCTCGCTGCGTTCCCGGCGTTAGTTATCGTCGTCCTTCTCGACCTTCTTCTTCGTCGGGTCTTCGAGGCAGACCTGCTCGTCCTTGGCGAGGCCGGCCAGGATCTCCACACGCTCGAGAGTCGCGACACCGGCCTTCACCGGCACGACATCGAAGTATTCCTTCCAGTGGTCCGACAGCCAGATGAACTTGGTGCGTCCCGCCAGGCCCGTCTTGGCGGCGGAAATCTGCTGCGGCTTCAGGTTCTTCTTCAGACGGTAGGCGACCGTGTCGCCATCCTTGCGCTGCAGCGCTTCCAGCGGAATCGAGATCGCCTTGTCCCGCTTCTCCCCGAGGATCTCGACGTTCGCGCTCATGCCGGTCCGGTAGGAATCGGCGAGCTCCGCCGGCGTCACTTCGACCTTGAAGACCTTGATCTTTTCGACGAGATCCGCTGCGGGCGAGACGAAGGTCACCTTCCCGGTGAACACCTTCTGCGGGTAGGCGTCGAGTGTGATTCGGACCGGCTGGCCGACGTGGACCTTCGCGATATCGACCTCGTTCAAGTTCACGCGGATGATGAGCGATTTCAAGTCCGCCACCGTGAAGAGCACCGTGCCGGCGTTGAAGGAGGAGACGCCGGAGGTCACCGTCTCGCCGAGCTCGACCCCTTTCTTGATGACGACGCCCGACATCGGCGCCGCGACACGCGCCTTCTGCGACGCCGCGTTGCCGGAGATCGGAATCCCGCGGTCCTCGACGATCTGGTAGCGCATCTTTGCCGACTTGAGGACGTCGGTGGCCTGGTCCCGTTTGTTCTTGGCCGCGTTGTAGGCGTCCTGGCCGATCAGGCCGTTGTCGAAGAGAGACTTCTGATTGGTGAACTCGCGCTCCGCGTCCTGGAGCTTCAGCTCGGCTTGCGTCAGCCCGCCCTGGACGTCCGAAAGAGTCTGGGCCTGATTGACGTCCGGCTCGATCTCGGCCAGCACGTCTCCGTTCTTCACGACCGCTCCCTCCCGGACGCGCAGCGAGATCACCCTTCCCGAGACGGCCGACTTCACGTCGACTTTGGTCACGGGATCGACCACCCCAACCTCGCGGACGCTGACTTGGAGGTCTTCCGCCTGGACCTTGCCGAGCCGGAACGGGCTTGCCGCGGCCTTCGGATCAGGCTTTTCCCGTCCCCGGGCGGCCACGAAGACCCCCCCGATGACGATCGCCCCCAGGGTGACCCACAACCAGCGCTTCTTCTTCATGAAAAACCTCAAAAAGGCCGGCCCCCGCCGGCGGTCTGGAGAATCCGAGCCCGATTTGGCCAAGTTGAATGCCCGCCACCTTCCGATACGCAGATCGGGCCGAAATGTTCGACAGTTGGTCGCGGCGTGAGCGCCGCTAGGCGGCGTTCCGCGCCGCCACAGGAACTCCCTCTCCCCCCGGGAGAGGGGCGGGGTGAGGGCCTGGCTTGCGCTTTTCCGTTCGGCGTGGTACCCGGGGCCGCCCGCGCCCGCTACAAGAACTCCCCTTCCGGGAGAGGGGGGTGAGGGCGGGACTTGCGCCTTGCAGCCTGGCATGAGGGCCGTTTTCGGCGCCTCCGACCGCTATCGTTTCATCGTCGGTGAGCGGCACTATGAGCTTTCGTGCGGTCGCGCATAATCGCGCCGCGCATGCTCGCCGCCGGCCTGACTATCTTTCTCGGGGCGTTTCTTCTCTTTCAGGTCGAGCCGCTTCTGGCCAAGGCGATCCTTCCCTGGTTCGGAGGCGCACCCGCCGTGTGGACGACCTGCATGGTCTTCTTTCAGGTGGCGCTGCTCGCGGGTTACCTCTACGCGCACGCGATCGTCCGCAGGGTTTCGCCGGGGAGCGCGCGCCGGCTGCACCTCGGGCTCGTCCTTCTTTGCCTCGCCGTCCTCCTCGCTCCGCTGACCTGGGGCAGTCTTCCGCTGCTTCCCTCGGCCGCGTGGAAACCGCAGGACCCCGCCAACCCGATCGGACGAATCGTGGCGTTGCTCGCGACTCATGTCGGACTGCCGTTTCTCCTGCTCTCCTCGACAAGTCCGCTGCTCTCGGCCTGGATCGCGCGGGCGCGGGCCGGTTCACCCGTCTACCGTCTCTATGCCGCCTCCAACGTCGGGTCTCTTCTGGCGCTCGTGACGTATCCGCCGCTGGTGGAACGTTTCCTTCCGCTTCCAAGCCAGGCTCTCGTCTGGACGGCGGCATTCGCGCTCTTCGCGCTCGGAACGGTGTTCTGCCTCTGGAGATACCGAGCGACCGCCGAGGGCGCCGCGATCGGTCCCGTCGTCCATCCGCAAACCGAGCGACTCCCGTATGGATTCTGGTTCGCCGCCTCCGCCTGCGGATCGATCCTTCTGCTCGCCGCGACCAACCAGATGTGTCAGGAAGTCGCCGCGATTCCTTTTCTCTGGGTGCTGCCTCTGGCTCTCTACCTTCTCTCCTTCGTGCTCGCCTTCGAAAGCGATCGAATCTACCGCCGGGGAATCTTTTTGCCCCTGCTCGCGGTCGCGCTCGGATGGGCGGCGTTCGTGCTCTTGCGGGGCTACACGGTGCCGATCCGCACCCAGGTCGCTGCGTTCAGCCTGGCCGTCTTTGCCGGCTGCATGGTTTGCCACGGAGAGCTCGCGCGTTCGCGGCCGTCGGCGGAGAGGCTCACCTCCTTCTACATGACCTTTGCCGCCGGCGGCGCCGCGGGCGGCGTGTTCGTCGCGCTTCTGGCTCCGTTTCTCTTTCGCGGCTACTGGGAAATCCATCTCGCTCTCTGGCTGACCGGCCTCGTCGCTCTGGCCGCGCTCGCGCGGGATGGCTCCTCGTGGCTGCGCCGCGGGCGCCCCTGGCCCGCTTTCCTCCTTCTCGCCGCCATGGGTGTCTTCACCTATCTGGCGCGGGACCCGAAGTTCTTCGATTCGGGGCTGACCCGTCTGCGCGAGGCCTTCTCGACGCACACGGCTCTTCTGGCCCTGGCCGGCGGAGCGGCGGCTGTGCTGTTCCTCTTTCGCATGCGGTTGCTCTCCGCTCGCGGACGGCCGTGGTTTGCCGGCGCTTGTCTGGCGGGAGCCCTCGTCCTGTTGGCTGTGACGCTCGTTTCCGAGATTCAAGAGTTTCTCGTCGCGGCCATTTCGATCTCGCGCAATTTCTACGGCGTGTTGACGGTCGACAAGATCAATCCCGACGACCCGGCGACCGTGCACCTGCAGCTGCGCCATGGCCGCATCGTGCACGGCTTCCAATACCTCGACGCGAAGAAGCGACGGACGCCGACGACTTACTACACCGAGCAGAGCGGAATCGGTCTGGCGCTGCTCCATCATCCGCGGCGCGCGGCGGGGCCTCTGCGGATCGGAGTGATCGGGCTGGGCGCCGGAACGATCGCCTCCTACGGCCGGTTCGGCGACCTCTATCGGTTCTACGAGATCAACCCCGCGGTGATCGCCCTGTCGTCCGGACCGGCGAGCCTCTTTACGTATCTGCGCGACAGCCCCGCGCTCATCCAGGTCGTCCGAGGAGACGCGCGTCTGTCGCTCGAACGGGAAGAGCGAGAGCGCGCAACGCAGGATTTCGACGTGCTCGCGGTGGACGCCTTCACGAGCGACGCGATCCCGGTGCATTTGTTGACGCGGCAGGCGATCTCGGTCGATCTCGCGCACCTGTCGCGCCCCGACGGGATTCTCGCGGTGCACATCTCCAACCGGCAGCTCGATTTGGAGCCGGTCGTTCGCGCCATCGCCCGCTCGCTCCATCTCTCGATGTGCGTCGTGGACCGGAAAGGAGAGGGGGAAGCCGTCTGGGGGACCACCTGGGTGCTGCTTGCCCGGGATGGGCGCGTCCTGGCACAGCCCGAGATTGCCCGCGGGTGTGCGCGCAAAGAGACGGGGCCAACCGTGCGCGTCTGGACCGATGACGACAGCAGCCTCTTTGAGGTGCTCAAGTGACTGGGGTAGTGACGAGTGACAAGTGACAAGTGATCGATAAGAAGCATGTCCTCGAGGAGCTCGCCCGGTACGTCCCGGGAGACGAAGCCGAGGCGGCATCGCTGGCGAAGATCCGCGATCTACTGACGCGGGCACCCGACCCGTTCACGCGCAAGCAGACGGAGCACATCACGGCGAGCGCGGTCGTCGCGCGGCCGGACGGCTCGGCCTTTCTGCTCGTCCACCACCGGCGGCTCGACCGGTGGCTCCAGCCGGGAGGCCACATCGAGCCCGAAGACGAGTCCACGCTGGCCGCCGCGCTTCGCGAGGCTCGCGAGGAGACGGGGATCGCTTCCTTCCGGGCGCCGCTCGGTGACCGGATCCTGGACCTCGACGTCCATCCCATCCCGGCGTTCCCCGATCGGCCCCCGCACGTGCACTTCGACCTGCGCTACGTCGCGACGACGCTGGGCGATCCGCCGCCGCATCCCTCCGACGAAGTTCTCGCGGCCCGCTGGTTCGGGCTGCCGGAAACTCCCGCC
This sequence comes from Acidobacteriota bacterium, assembly GCA_046728075.1. Lineage (GTDB taxonomy): Bacteria > Acidobacteriota > Thermoanaerobaculia > UBA5066 > Gp7-AA6 > JBKPDV01. Next base: position 11,327 of record JBKPDV010000161.1, read on the forward strand.
GCCGGGGTGGACGCCTCGCTCGCCCGAGCGTTGAAGAAAGCGGAGGCGCTCCTGGCGACGCCCTAGGGCTAAGGCAACAATCTATATATTGTAATCTCCACAGATCATCAAGACACGCCTTGAGCCCAACGTCCCATGAGCCCGCGGATCCTGGGCAGATACTCGGCGGCCCCGGGCGCCGCGCGCGCGACGGACTCGAGGCTACCCAGATAGCGGGGGAGGCCGAAGGCGGACCGAACCACGTCCAGATGGGACTCCAGCTTGGCGTAAACCGCCAGGTGCTCCGTATTGGCGTCGTGGAAGAGCTCAGCTCCGATGGCGCCATGCACCACGAGTGAGCACGCCATGTCCCAGTAAGTCGTCACCATTCGGTACTTCGCGCTCTCGGCAAAGCCGCTTCGCATCAGCCCGATAATTTCCGCCGCGTCCCGCGGCGCGAATCGCGTGACGAACCAGGATCTCGCCTCCCGCAGGCTCCCCTCCCGGCGAAGCTCGTAGAGCCGGAGGAGGAGCGCGGCCTGCGCCTGCACGCTCATCGACGGAATCCCTTCCGGCTGACGACCTCCTCGAACAGGAACGAAACTGCCTGCGAGACGACCTGCGGATCGTGGACGATGCGCCGATGACCGAGACCCTGAGTCGTCACCAGTTGCGCGCCCGGCCAGGCCCGCGCGATCGAATCGCCGTCAGTCCACGCGACATCCGTGTCGTCGCGGTCGTGAAAGACGAGCAGCGGCATCGCCAGAGAGGTCACGCGCGGCGGCACGTCGAACTCATCCCAGCGGAATCCAAATTTGCGCTCGAGGCGTTGCTCCATGAGCTCGCGGACAGCCGGGGAGATCGCCAGCATCTCCGCGAAGCGCCGGGAGAAGTCGCCCGGGTGAGCGGCCGGGGCGAGAAAGACGGCCCGCTCGGCCCGTAAGCCGCGCGCCATCGCCAGAGCGGCGGCGGCTCCTCCCATCGAATGCGCCACCACGGCGCGAACGGGGCCATACGAGGATGCGACGGCCGAGAGCGCCTCGAGGAACTGGGGAAGGGAGGAGAGGCGCCCGGCGGATTCGCCGTGTCCGGGAGCGTCGAAGGTCACCGCCGCACATCCGGCCGCGACGATCGGCTCGACGAAAGAGCCCAGACGGGCTCCGCGGCTGCCCCAGCCGTGGACGAGCAGGATCGCGGGCCCGTCTCCCCATCGCCAGGTCGCGAGTCTTCCGGATGTCGTTTTCAGGAAGCGCAGCCGCCCCGCTCCGAGCACCTGCCGCTCGAAATCGGACGTGCGGCGGCGCGGGGCGAGACGGAAGAGAGCGCCCGCCGCGCGCGCCGCAAGAGCGGGCGCCACGAGACCTCCCGCTCGGAACGCGATGCGCAGAGAGCGGACCATCGGAGGAATTCGGGCAGTCCGGTCTCCGGCAGACGAGGTCTTGTTCACGCCGGGTGCCCTCTTCGTCGAGCTCTGTCTCGGGAAGGGCGCGCGGCGGCGAGCAGACCCTCGAACCCCGCGTACGCGCGGGCCTCGGCCGCCGGGTCTTTGAGCAGGCGCGACGCGTGGTGGTAGCCGAGCATGACGGCGTAGAGGTCATGCGCGAACTGCTCGGGGTCCACGTCCGATCGAAAATCTCCCCGGCCGACGCCGCTCTCGAAGACGTTGGCTATGAGCGTCAGGAAGTCGCGCTGGGTTTGCACGAGTCTTCGCCGAACGGGACCGGGCCGGTCATCCAGTTCGACGGCGGCGGCCACGAAGAGGCACCCTCCGGGCGTCTTCTGCGACCTGGCCCACTCGAGCCAGCGGCGGAAGAGCGAGCGCAGCCGCGGCTCGCCGCGCGGCTCGGCCAGGGCCGGCTTGACCACCATCGCGACGAACTGCTCGGCGGTCGTCTCCAGGACCTGGATCTGCAGCGCTTCCTTGGACCGGAAGTGCGCGAAGAGGCCGCTCTTGGAGAGGTTCAGGTCCTCGGCCAGCCGCCCGATCGACAGTCCCTCGAGCCCCACCCGCCGGGCGAGCCTCGAAGCGTGGTCCAGGATCGCCCCCCGCGTCGCCTCTCCCTTGCGCATGACGCTATAAAAGCACGAACGTTCGTTTTTTACAAGCTTTGTCCCTCCATCACAAATCACCAATCACAAATCGCAAATGCCTAGACTTTCTTCTCCTTCCACTTCCCGCGGCGAAACAGGAGGAGCGAGACGACGGCGAGCGTGCAGAAGGCGATCGTGATCGCCCAGAAGACGCCGCGGGGGCCGAATCCCAGACGGCGCGAGAGCAGATAGGCGAGCGGGATCTCCCACAGCCAGAAGCAGAAGAGATTGATCATCGTCGGGGTAAACGTGTCTCCCGCGCCGTTGAAGGCCTGGGTCACCACCATTCCCCAGGCGTAGAAGAGAAATCCGTAGCTGATCGTGCGGAGGCACTGGGCGCCGATCGGCACGATCGCGGGGTCGGAGGTGAAGAGCCGGATCAGGGAGTCGGCCAGGATCAGGAACACGGCACCGACCGACCCCAGAAAGATCATGTTGTAAAAGCCGGCGATGTAGACGGAGCGCTCCGCCCGGTCGGGCTTGCGCGCGCCCAGATTCTGCCCCACGAGCGTCGCCGCCGCGTTGGACATCCCCCAGGAGGGAAGAATAGCGAAGACGATGATGCGGATGCCGATCGTGTAGCCGGCCAGAACCGAGCTTCCGAAGGTCGACAGAATGCGCACGAGGCCGGCCCAGCTCGCGGTGGCAACCGCGGCCTGAACGATAC
>JBKPDV010000162.1:0-9002 GCA_046728075.1 Acidobacteriota bacterium
TTCCTTCTCCTCGCCGGGAGCGAGCCCTCGAATCTCGCCGCGGATATCGATACGCTCCATAAGCACCCGGCCGTCACGGTCGATATCATCGAGTTGAAACGTGCCGGGTAGACCTGAGATGAGGACTCTTTCCCGCCCCGCGAGATCGGCGGCTCGCAGCTCGCGATTGTTCTTCAGAAACCACAAACCCTTTCCAGCCGGTGCCCATCCGAACTCGGAGCTGTGGATGCCGGCGAGCGTCCTCTCCCGGGTCGCTGCGTTCAAAATTACGACCTCGCCGAGGGCGTGAGGGCTCTGTCCGGGCACCTCCCGAAAAGCGATCCGGTCGCCTGTGGGAGAGACGTGCGGGTTGTCGATTTGGTTTGTCGTCTCGTACAGGATTTTCCCAATCGGGAGCTCCAGGCGAAACTTCCCTTCGATGCGATGGATGACGGCAAGGTCTTTTCCGGCGAGGGCCCAGTCGGCCCACTGCGTTCTCTTCAGCAGCTCCCGAGGTGCTCCGCCGGCGAGGGGAGCTTGCGCAAGAGTCCCGTCAGGCAGAACGAGAGCCATCTGGCCATCGGACGAAACCGACAGAATGTTGCCGCGGATGCCCAGGGGCCGCGATTCGAGGCTGCCCGGCCGTGTCGTGTAGATCTCATACGGCCCTTGCCGATCCCAGGCCGCGCTGTAGACGATGGTCTGGCCGTCCGGCGCGAACCGCGCGTAGCCGATATGCCCGTGGCGGAAGGTGATTTGCTGGAACCTCGGCAGCGGTATCTTGACGAGCTGCCTGCCGGCCAGAAGAGCGCCGATCGCGACGGCCGCAAAGGCCAGCGCGAGGCCCATGCCGACAAGGCGTGAACGCCGCGGCGGGGCGGCGGCCGCGAACGCGGAAACGCTGAACGTCGCCTCCGACAGATGGTCGCGGATCGTTGCGAGCTCCCGCGCGAGGTCCCGTGTTGTGCCGTACCGTTCCGCCTGGTCCTTGGCGAGGCATCGTTCAACGATCCACCGAAGAGGCGCCGGAGCCTGCGGGTTGATGTCGGCGACAGGCTTCGGGTCTTCGTGGAGAATCGCCGAGAGCGTGTCCACCGCGGTGCTCTTCTGGAACGCCCGCTTGCCCGTCGCCATCTCATAGAGGATCGAGCCGAAGGAGAACTGATCGGACCGGAAGTCCAATGGCTGCCCGCTCGCCTGCTCCGGCGACATATAGCCCACCGTGCCGAGGATCATGCCCGGACTCGTTCCAGTCTCGGTCGGAAGGTGAGAGCCCTCGTCGCTCCCGCTCGTCGAACTCGTCAGCTTTGCCAGGCCGAAATCCAGGATCTTGACGAGCCCGTCTTTCGTCACCATGACGTTCTCGGGTTTCAAGTCCCGGTGGACGATCCCCGCCTCGTGCGCACGGGCGAGCCCGTCGGCGATCTGCGGAGCGATGGCCAGAAGCTTCTTGACCGGCAGCGGGCCGGCAAAGAGCAGCTCTCGCAGCGTCTTACCTTCGACACGTTCCATCGCGATGTACGAGACCGAATCAGAAGACCCGATGTCGTAAATCGTGACGATGTTGGGATGGTTCAGCGCCGAAGCGGCCCGCGCCTCCTTCTCGAAGCGCCGGAGGCGGCTCTCGTCGCGCGACACTTCCGCCGGCAGAACCTTGAGCGCAACCTCGCGTGAAAGCCGATCGTCCCGCGCGCGATAAACCTCTCCCATCCCTCCCGCTCCGAGAGGGGCAATGACTTCGTAGGGCCCGAAACGTTTGCCGGAGGCGATCATTTCAGACCTTCGACAATGAAAAGGTCTGCGAGCTCGCGCCTGTAGCCGTAGACGTAGGACTTTCCATCAGGTGTTGGGATCACATCGAGACCGCCTCCGCGATCCACGTCCGAAATCGAAAACTCCTTCCAGAGATCCAACCGCCCTGACGAGAGCTCCAGTCGAGAGACCCGGAGAGGACTGACGCCGCTCGTACGGACGAAGAGCGAACGTCCATCAGCGCACCACTTGATCGCAAAGAGATCCGCCGACAGAGCGGGGATCGTGCGGCGCGATCCTCCGTCGGCGTCCATCAAGTAACCGCCCTGGCCGGACGACACCACGATCTGCTTGCCATCGGGTGAAAGGAGAATGCTTGCGCCGACGGGAACGCCTTCCTGTCCGATTGCCTGAGTCTTACCGCTTTCGAGGTCGACAACGTACAGTCGCGCCCGGCGATGAGGCTCGACGCCTAAAAGGACGATTCGTCTGCCGTCCGGAAAAAAGGCTGCCCCGGAGCCCACAAGGTTGATACCCGAAAGCTGCAGCGTACGCGGCTGCCCGGGGCCGGTCGGCAGGAGGACCGCTCGAGACGCGTTGCCGCCGGCGGACCAGCTGAGCGCCCACCGGCCGTCCGGCGACAGGGCGCGCGCCAGTCCCTCACCCAGCCTGATCGCCGGCGAGCCGTCGGTCGCGCGCTTGTAGACCGCGCCGGTCGGCCAGCCTCCCTGCCGGGTCTCGGAAAAGAGCAGCGTTTTCCCGTCGGCGGAGAGGTCGGCCGGAACCGATCCGTCGAGCCATGACAAGCTGCTCTCGGCCTGCTCGCCGGAGTACCGCCCGACCATCTCCAACTGCTCGGAGATTCGCTCCAGCAGAACTCTGCCGTCGCGTGAGACGTCGTGGAGCGCGAAGTCACCGGGGAACGACGCGAGAAACCGCTTTTGCCCTGAGAGCGTGACAGCGTAGATCGAGGTCGTGCCTGCCGAGATGTCGTTGAGCCAGATCTCGTCGCCCTGTGGGGACCACTTGAACTCCAGCGGGGCCTCGGTAATCCGTCGTCTCTTTCCCGAGAGGTCCATGATGGTCAGGGCGCCGGTGTTTGAGTCACTGGGAATCGAGGATCCGTGGTCCGAGAATGCGATCAGATCCCCTCTCCGGGAAATAGTGACCTTGGCGATCCATCCCGGCGGTTCGTAAAGGACGTTTCCGATCGGGTACTCCAGGCGCATCTTGCCTTCGACCACGTGGATGACCGCCAGGCTCTTGCCGTCGGGCGCCCAGCTCGCATAATGCACGCTCTCCAAAAGCTCTCGCGGCGCGCCTCCGGCCAGAGAGACGGTCGCCAGCGTGCCGAACCTCGCCGTTCCGCCCACCAGGATGGCGAGATCGTTCGACGCGGAGATCGCGAGCACGTTGGCCGGAGGCAAACCGAGCGGACGCGACTCCGGCGAGCCGAGCCGAGCGGACATCAACTCGCCCGGGTTGCCCTTTTTTTCCTCCACGGCCGCTGAGCCGTAAATCACCTGGCCGTCGGGCGCGAACTGCGCGGCCATGATGCCTCCACTGCGACGAAACGTCAGTTGCCGTATCGAGGGGCGCGACGAGTAGCGCGCCTTCCAGAATGGGCCACCCGCGAAGATGCCGGCGAGGAGAGCGACGAAGACCACGAACGCCAGGATTGCGATCGGAAAGCGCACCGTCGCGCTTCTCGGTGCGGAGAACGCGCTTCCGGAGGCCGATGCTTCAGAAACGTGATCTCGAATCGTGGCCAGCTCTCGCGCGAGGTCCTTCGTCGAAGCGTATCGATCCTCGGCATCCTTGGAGAGGCACCGTTCGACGATCCACCGAACCGGGGCCGGAGCCTGCGGGTTGCTGTCGGCGACGGGCTTCGGGTCTTCGTGGAGAATCGCCGAGAGCGTGTCCACCGCGGTGCTCTTCTGGAACGCCCTGTTGCCCGTCGCCATCTCGTAGAGGATCGAACCGAAGGAGAACTGATCGGACCGGAAGTCCAATGGCTGCCCGCTCGCCTGCTCCGGCGACATGTAGCCGACCGTGCCGAGGATCATCCCCGGGCTCGTTCCGGTCTCGGTCGGGAGGTGAGAGCCCTCGTCGCTCCCGCCCGTTGAACTCGTCAGCTTCGCGAGGCCGAAGTCGAGGATCTTGACGAGCCCGTCTTTCGTCACCATCACGTTTTCGGGTTTCAAGTCCCGGTGCACGATCCCCGCTTCGTGAGCTCTCGCGAGACCGTCGGCAATCTGCGCCGCGATTCCGAGAAGCTTCTTGACCGCCAGGCGACCCGCAAGCAGAAGCTCCCGCAAAGTCTTTCCCTCCACGCGCTCCATCGCGATGTAGGAGACGGAATCGTGAGACCCGATGTCGTAGATCGTGACGATGTTGGGATGGTTCAGACCCGAGGCCGCCCGCGCCTCTTTCTCGAAGCGCCGGAGACGGCTCTCGTCGCGCGACACCTCCACCGGCAGGATCTTGATCGCCACCTCGCGCGAGAGTCGCGTGTCACGCGCCCGCCAGACTTCCCCCATGCCTCCGGCGCCCAGGGGCGCGAGAATCTCGTAAGGACCGAGCTTCGAGCCGGCCGCTAGAGTCACGGTGCCATCGCTTTAGAACGAGATCTTGACCGCCCCGCGGAGGAGACGTGGGTCCTGACGGGCCAGGATCTTGCCGTAGTTGGGGTTAACGCGGTCCGTCGGGACATTTTGGTCGTAGAGCGTGTCCGGATATCCAGGCGGGCGGCGAATCGTGTAGAGCACCTCCTGTTGCGTACGGATCTGATTGTTGAAGAGGTTGTACGCGTAGACCTGCACCGTGACGGTTACCGGTCCGACGACGATCGGGTAACCCAGCGTCAGGTTCGCCTCCCAGAGGGTCGGAAGCCGGCCAGCGTCCCCTCTCGGCACCAGCTGGATGTCGCTGTAGTACTGGTTGAAGTAACCCTGCTTGTTCAGCGGCGCCCCCGATTGCGCGAACGTCTGCAGACCCACGAACAGTTTCCATTTGGTTGTATAGCTCGCGTCCAGTCGGAATCTGTGCGGGCGGTCGAGAAAGAGCTTTCCATAGCCGTTGCGAACCCAGAACGGATAATCGAAATCGGCGTTGACCCCGGGAAACGTCTGGCCATAGCTCTCGTTGACTTCGCCGTCGAAATTGCCGCGCAGCGAAGAATAGACATATGAGGCTTGCAGCCACAGCTTGTCTCCGAAAGACTTACGGCCGAGCAGTTCGATGCCGCGATAAACACGACGGGCCTCCGGCGTCGGCGGCGCGCCGTCTTTGCATTCGTAGAAGGCTCCGTCCAGCCCGTTGCACGCCTGAAAGTCGCCGCGGGCGTACTTCCCGTTTGATCCCAAATTGAGGATGGCGCAGGAGGAGAAGTTGTTCTCGGGCTGGTTGTAGTCGAGGTCGCAGCGGTCCTCGATCGCCCGCCCGATTCGCCGGTAGGTTCCCTTGACGCCGACGGAAAGACTGGGATCGAGGAGCTTCTCGACGCCCACGGTCAGCTCGTCCTGGTAGATGCCCTTGAGTTGGGTATCCACGGGCTCGGCGAAACCCTGAACGGAAACGTGAGGATGCTCGTGGCCGATGACGTTCGCGTCTTGCTTCGTACCCACCGGATCGAAGTTGAACGTGTCGATATAGGTGGTCGACCCGTAGGCGAAAACGGAGAGGAGATTCGGCAGGGAGTAGTAGAACCTCCCGGCCGAGGCGTAGATCTTCGTCTTTCCTGACTTGCTCGGATCCCAAACGATTCCCAAGCGCGGCTGCCATTCTGCGGTCGTCTTGAGCACCGTATCGCCGAGATAGTCGCGCATGTCCTCCTGATCCCACCGAAGGCCGAAGCTCACTGTCAGGCCGGGAGCCACCCTCCACGTGTCCTGAAGGAAGAAGCCCATATCGATTCCGCGTGACTTCAGTACGCCATCGATGGGCGTCAAGTCCGTCGGACTTTTCGTTATGAAGAAGTGGTCGTAATACACCTGGCCGAACTCGCTGTACTTGTTGACCTGCTGCCCTCCCGTGATGGAGTTGATTGCCGTCGTCTGACCGTTCTGGTAGTCGCCGCCGAATTTGATCTCGTGATTACCCGGGTACAGAGCGACATCGCCGCGAAGCTGGTCGCGAGTCGAATGGTTGTTCTGGTTCACGCCGCCGTAGGCCCCGATCCCGCCGGAAACGGAGTTGGGCTGGATCGGTTGGTCGCAAGGGTTGTCCGGAGTCCCACCCTGACAGGTCCAATCCTCGCTTCGGACGGCTGCGCCGGCCCCGGACGGGAAGAACTCGAAGCGATCTTGGTGCCGTGAGGCCTGGGCGGCGAGGACTGCCGAGGCGCCGAAGAGCTGACTGAACCGCAACGCCAGATCCGTGCCTCCGATCTTGCGGCGCGAATCCCAAGTGCCCGGGTCCGGGTTCGAGATCAGGCCGCCGAGGAACCCGACGCCGACCCTGCCCGCGCCGGTGATTTCAGAAGGATCGGAGAAACCCGTCAAGACGAGGCTCGTGCGGTTGGCGAGATTCCAGGTCAGCTTTCCTGAATAGAGATTGTCCGTCGTACTTCTAGGGAAAAGGAGGGTGTTCGGCACGACGGATGTGGAGACGTAGCGGGACGTCGTCCCCGGTGTATTGATTCGGTCGTAGGCTGCAAAGAACCAGACTCTGTCCTTGAGGATGTAGCCGCCCAGGTCCAGGCCGAAGTCCCAGCGCCTCGTCGGCGTGATGCGCATGCCGGTCAGCGAGTCGTCCGACATGATGACTTGCTTTGCTCGCGTGGAGTCGGAGTCGTAATAGGCGAATGCGTCTCCTCGGAACTGGTTCCCGCCGGACTTGGTGATGACGTTGATGATCCCGCCCAGGGCCCTGCCGTATTCCGCCTGGTAGCCGCCCGTCTTGACCTCGACTTCGTCCACGAACTCGTTGTTGATTGCCTTTCCCTGGAATCCTTTAATGACGTTGGTCGTGTTGATTCCATCGATGATCCACTGGTTTTCGACCGATGTCGCTCCATAGATCGTCAAGGCAAGGGCCCGCCCTTGGGTTTCCGCCCTGTCAGAGTCCACGCCGGGATTGGACCTCACTATGTCGGCGTAGTTGCGCTGGACCGGCAGCTTGGCGACGACTCTGCTGGTGTAGTTCGTGCCGGAAGTCGTCGAAGTCACGTTCACCAGCGGAATCTCGCTAGAGACCGTCACCGACTCCCGGAAGATGAGCCTGAGCTTCAAATTCAAACTCGCCGTCGAATCGAGAGAGACGGTGATTGACTCCTCGACCGTCTCGAAACCCTCGAGGTTCGCGCGGATCAAGTACTTGCCGGGAGGGACAGCCAGAATCCGATACTTCCCGTCACGGCCAGAAACCTCGACGCGGATCCCTTGCATTTTCGGGCTCGTCGCCTCGATCGTCACGCCGGGAAGGGGTGCTCCCGCCGTTGCCGTGATCGTCCCTTCTATGTCGCCGGTCGTTTGTCCGAACGCTGCCGGGCAAAGAAAACCCAGCCAGACAAAACGCAGGACAGGGCGAAGCCTCATACCCCTCCTTCGTTTCGCAGTGAAGAGGCGGGTCGGGCAGACCGCCGCTCGGCAAGCCTTTTACGCTGTGAAGCGAGTCCTGCGGCGCATTCTCCGCCTCCGTCTCGGATCGGTCAAGGCAGAGCGACCCTTTGTCCTTGAGATTCGCCACTTCAGCCCTTCGACGAGAGAGCGCAACTGCGAGTGGCATCGGCGCGATCGCTCCCGAGTCATCTCCGCTGAAAACAAGACTGCTCCGCTCCTGGCCACTCCGAGACGACGTCGACCTCCGCCGCTCTTTGACGTCAGTCGGCCGGTCATCTCCGGCCGGCTGTCTCGGTCGAACCGGAAAGGGTAAACACGCGGAAGGTCAGCTCGATCGATCCGACCCGAACCTCGTCGCCGTCCGCGAGCGGGGAGGGAGCCGTCGCTCTTTCGCCGCGCACAAACGTGCCGTTCTTGCTTTCCAGGTCTTCGATCGTCGCGGTCCCTTCCGCAATCGTGATCCGGGCGTGATGGCGGGATACGCTCTTGTGATCGAGGAAGATGCCGGCTCCGGGGTCACGTCCCAGGATCGTCTCTCCTTCTGCGAGTGAGATCTCCCGCGAACCCCAATAGAGCCGATAGGCGAACCGTGCGGAGCTCTTTCTTGGCGCCGGTCTGGCCGATTCTTCTTCCGCGCTTCCCGAGAAGGCGTACCCGAAGCGGTGCACCGTGCGAATGAAGCGCGAGCTCTGCCCCCTATCGCCGATCGCCGATCGGACTTCCGCGAGCAGGCTCGTCAACGTTCCGTCGGCGACGAACGTGTCCGGCCAGAGCTTTTCGTGGATCTCGGCCTTCGAGAGGGCGCGGGGTCGGTTGGTCAGGAGGAGCTCCAGGAACTGAAAGGCCTTCGGCGAAAGATGAACCGGGTCCCGCGCGACTTCAAGCTCGCGCGTCTCGCCATCGAGCACGCACTCCCCGAACCGAAACCGCATTCGCACGACCTCGGCGCAACGCCCTGCCCGGAAATAACCCGCAACTTCCCCGGCTCTTCCAAAGGACTTCGAGCGGACGCGAGCAGATCTTGATTATCGCGCAACGGTCACCGGAAACGGTGACCGGGCGCTCCGAAAGGAGACGCCTATGGAACGCGATGAAAAGGGTCGTTACCCGAGTCTTCTCCTTCTGCTTGGTCTCTCGACGCTGCTCGCAACAACGGATCTCCGCGCCGCCTCCGGACAGGCGAGGCTCGTGCTTGCCCCCTCCGAAGCGGCCACACCGCTCGAACGCGTGGTCTCGACCGCGGTCCGAGCGGCGGCAACCAAACTTTCCGATCCTACCTGTCGGCAGGTCTTCTCGGATTTTCGGGACTCGACCGGCCGGACGATGCAGGAGAACCTGGACGCCGCGAGCCAAAGCCCGCGCGGATATCTCGATCTCATCCTCTTCTACAACGGACAGGGCTACCCGCGGTGCGACGCAAGGAACATCTTCGTTTCTACCTCTCCGGGGAGCCGCGTCGTCTACGTCTGCGCGCCGCAGTTTTTAGAGAAACTGCGCCGGGACCCGGGGCTGGCAGCGGTGCTCATCATTCACGAGGAATTGCACTCACTGGGTCTGGGTGAGAACCCTCCTGACAGCAAGGAGATCACGGCACGCGTAATCGCGCGTTGCGGGCGATGAACGCAGGACAGCACGGTCGCGTGAAGTAAAGGGGATGTGATGAAGGTTCTTCTTTCGATTTGTTTGTTCGTCTCGGGCCTTTTCGTGGGA
>JBKPDV010000163.1:0-4574 GCA_046728075.1 Acidobacteriota bacterium
ATCGGGACCTGAGCGCGGATGAGAGTCAGGTCATCCGCGGCAGTATCCATGCCCTGCACATGCCCCCGACGGGAGGAGAGGTCTCCCATCAGGTCCCCGACGTATTCGTTGGGCGCGGAAACCTCCACGGTCATGATCGGCTCCAGGAGCGTCGCCTTCGCCTTCTCCATGGCTTCCTTGTAGGCGAGCGCTCCGGCGAGCTTGAACGCGAGCTCCGAGGAGTCGACGTCGTGGTACTGCCCGTCGTACAGGATCACCCGGAAGTCCACCATCGGGAATCCGGCGAGATACCCCTTGCGGCGGACCTCTTGAATTCCCTTCTCCACGGCTGGAATGAAATTGCGCGGGATCGACCCGCCGTAGATGTCATCGACGAACTCGAAATCGGCCCCGCGGGGAAGAGGCTCGACCCGGATTCGACAGTCGGCAAACTGACCGTGTCCCCCCGTCTGCTTTTTGTGCCGCCCGTGGGCCTCGGCCTTGCGGGTGATGGTCTCCCGATACGGAACCTTCGGAGGATGAAGGATGACCTCGACTCCATAGCGCTTCTTCAGGCGCGCGACGGCGATCTCCACGTGGAGCTGCGAGGCTCCCGCCAGATGAAACTCCTTGGTCTCGTCGTCGCGCTGGAAGTGGAGGGAGGGATCCTCTTCGATCAGCTTGTGCAGCGCGGTGGAGATCTTGTCTTCGTCCCCCTTGCTCTTGGGCTCGATGGCGTAGGCGATCGAGGCCTCGGGCACCGTCAGCTTCGGGAGCACGACCGGGTAATCCTTCGTTGTCAGGGTGTCTCCCGTCAGAGTCTCCTTCAGCTTGGCGACCGCCACGATGTCCCCGGCCCGCGCCTCGGGCACGTTGACGTGCTCCTTCCCGAGCGGGAGGAACAGCCCGGAGAAGCGCTCCGGAGTGCCCTTGCTCGCGTTCCAGTAGCTCCCGTCGGACTGGAAGTGGCCCGAGCGGACACGCATGTAGGAGATGCGACCGGCGAAGGGGTCCGAAACGGTCTTGAAGACCTGACCGACGGCATGGTCCTTTTCGTTCGTGAAGACCTTGGCCTCCTTGCCGTCCTTCCCCGTCCCGATCGCCGTGCTTCCTTCCGGTGTCGGGAGCAAAGCCACGCAGGCATCCAGAATCCGAAGCGCTCCAATGCCGAGCGCCGAGGAAGCGCAGAGCACGGGAAAGATCTTGCGAGCGGCGATTTCTTTCTTCAGACCGGGGAGGATGTCGGCGGCATCGAGAGTGCCGGCGGCGAAGAACTTCTCCATCAGCTCGTCCTCTCCCTCGGCGACCATTTCGACGAGCTTCTCGTGCTCGGCCTTGGCGCGGTCGGCCAGGTCCGGAGGAATCGGGCCATCGATCCGCTTTCCTTCTTCCTGGAGATGCCCCTCCATTCGCACGAGATCGACCGTGCCGCGGAAGGCCTTCTCCTCGCCGATGGGGATCTGAAGGGACACGACTCCCCGGCCGAACCGCTTCTGAAGCGATTCGATCGCGCGATCGAAAGAGGCCCGCTCCCGATCCATCCGATTGACGACGAACAGAACGGGCCTCTCGAATTCCTGGGCGAACTTCCAGGCCTTCTCGGTCTGGACTTCCACCCCGGAGACCGCGTCCACCACGATGAGGACGGAATCGGCGGCCGAAATGGCGGCGCGCGCCTCCGGCGCGAAGATGCCGTATCCGGGGGCATCGATCAGATTGATCCGAACGTCCCGGTGCGTGACGTGCGCGCAACCCAGGTTGATCGAGATCTTTCGATCGATCTCCTCGGTATCGAAATCCGTCGGACAGGTGCCGTCCTCGATGCGACCCGGACGGGTAGTGGTCCCGGCGGCATGGAGCAGAGCCGCCACGAGTGTGGTCTTCCCGACAGTGTTGTGACCCGTCACGGCGATGTTACGCAGCTCGGGAGCGGAAAGGATTTTCATGGAGGCGGATTATATTCAAGCTCTCGGCTATCAGCTTTCAGCCGTCGGCGCACGGGTGTGGGCCCCTCGTAGCTCCGGGCTGAGAGCCGAGAGCTGACAGCTTTTAGCTCGATATGACTTTCCTCTCCTGCGTGGCGATCGGCGTGGCTTTTTTGCTTGCCGTGGGCCTCCTCGTCTTTGCGGGAGTGCTGCTCGGATGGTACATCCCTGCTTTGATCGAACAGGCCCGGCGCCAGCGAAGGGACTCGAGCCGGGGCGGCCCTCGCGACGGACCTCCAGCGGTTGGTCCACCCGGACCAGGAGCGCAATGAGGAGATGACCCCTGGGGAGGGGGCGCCTCCGTGCATGGCGGGATGCGCAGGCTCTTGCAGCGTCCGGTCGGCCGGCGCAGGGCGGTCCTGACCCCGGCAGGAGCGGGGATCTCTGTCTTCCGTCCCGGGCCAGCCGTGCCGGCGCTCGCAACTCTGCGTTACACCATTCTCGGGCACCCTGCTAGAATTTACGGGTTCTCTTTCGGCTGGCGTGGTGGGGACCGCCGCGTCCTGAGGGCAAGGAGCTTTTTCGTCCCAATGGCAGACAAAGGGGTGGCAGGAGCCCGGCTGGCCAAGCTCGGGCGCTACGAGGTCTTGAGCGAGCTTGGCAAGGGTGCGATGGGCGTCGTCTATCTCGCCAAGGACCCCGTCATCGGCCGAATGGTCGCCGTCAAGACAATCCGCGCCTCCTCGATCGGGGACGACGACTCCGAGTCTCGGGAGTTTCGCGAACGTTTCGTTCGAGAGGCCCAGACGGCCGGCATCCTCTCCCACCCCAACATCGTCACGATTCATGACATCGGTGAAGACTCGGAGACCCAGACGTCCTTCATCGCGATGGAGTACATCGAGGGGAAGAACCTCAAGATGCTGCTGGCGGAGAAGGCAGCGTTCTCCTATGACCAGATCGCGGACATCATCGCGCAGGTCGCCGAAGCGATCGACTACGCGCACCGCAAGGGGATCATCCATCGGGACATCAAGCCCGCCAACATCATCATCACGACCGACGAAAAGGTGAAAATCACCGACTTCGGCATCGCCAAGGTCGCCTCTTCCAATCTGACAACCACGGGCCAGTTTCTCGGCACGCCCAACTACATGTCGCCGGAACAAGTCTCCGGAGCTCCCGTCGACGGCCGGAGCGACATCTTCTCTCTCGGGGTCGTGCTCTACGAGCTGCTGACGGGGCGCAAGCCGTTCCATGGCGACAACCTGACGGCGATCTCTTACAAGATCGTACACGAGGACTTCACTCCGCCGGCCGAGCTCTCGAGCGATGTGCCGCCCGAATTCAACCCCATCGTCGCGCGGGCGATGGCGAAGGATCCCTGGAACCGCTACCAGCGAGGGAAGGACTTTGCGCTCGCGCTCCATCAGCTCCGCGCCCACCTGGAAGAGCAGCGGGCATTGCAGGATCTCGGAACGATGGTGGCCGAAGCGGAATTCATGCCGACTTTGCGTCTGGCCAACCTCGAGCAACTCGCCTCGGAAGGAGCCCGAGCGACTGAGGAGCGTTCAACCGAAGTCATGCCTCCGGATGAAGTGTCCGGGCCTGAGCCGTTGCGGCCGACGCAGACGTACCACGACGGCGAGCCGGTTGAGAAGGCGCGCGCGACGTCCGGATCATCGGAGCCCTCACCCGTCAG
Source organism: Acidobacteriota bacterium (assembly GCA_046728075.1). GTDB lineage: Bacteria > Acidobacteriota > Thermoanaerobaculia > UBA5066 > Gp7-AA6 > JBKPDV01. Next base: position 3,607 of record JBKPDV010000163.1, read on the forward strand.
GTCGAGATCGAGCGGGACGTTTCCCTCCGCCTTGCCTGTGGAGGACTTGCGCACAAACATCATTCCTCGCGAGGAGATTCTCGCGGCGACGGGGGCCGGCTCCGCGCCGCCGCCGGCAATGCCGCCGATTCCTTCGAGCGCCGACTCGTTCGCGCCCCCACCTCCTTCTTTCTCTCCATCTGCGACGGCGCCAACGGGGCAGCTCAGGATCAAGCGGGTCACTCTCGACGCGCTCAAGCAGAGCACGGCGGGGCTCGCTGCGAAGGACTGGAAGAAGGCGCTGCGCGCCGAGGTCAACCCGCAATGGTTTTTCGGCGTTCTCGGGGCCGTGGCGGTGTTCTGGATCCTGATCCTCCTTCCGATCTTCATCCACTCCCGCCTGGTGGCGCGCCCGACGGTTCCCGTCGACGGGACGCTCGAAGGGTTGACCGCGGACCGCAAGCAATCGATCGAGCAGGCCAAGAAACTCTTCGCGGCCGGCCAGTACGAGCAGACCCTCGCCCTCTGCCGTACCGTCCTCTCCCGCAGTCCCAATAACCAGCTGGCCCGGCAGTACGCTCAGATGGCCGAAAACGCCCTTGCCGGCCGGCAGCAACAGGCCGAGAAAGCCGCTCAGGCGGACCGGGCGCTTTCCTCCGCCCAGACGTTCTTCTCGCAGGGCAACTGGGAGGAGGCTCGGCGGCAGGCCGACGAAGCTCTCACGCTCGACGGGGGCCGCGTGGAGGCGCAAAAGGTCCGAGACGAGGCGAGCGCCAAGATCGCGGAGGCACAAGCCGCTGCCCGTAAGAAGCCGACTCGTCCTCCGGTCGTCGTCGCCCGACGCGCGCCTCCGCCGACGGCCGCACCGGTCGTCGCCCGGGCGACCGAAATCCCGCCGCCCGTTGCGGTGTCGACAGGGCCGACCACATTGAGACTGCTGTTTGACTCTCCGATCTCGGAAGGCAACGTCATGGTGGCCATCAATGATC
>JBKPDV010000164.1:0-17613 GCA_046728075.1 Acidobacteriota bacterium
TGTGATCAGCCGTGCAGGAAAGGTTCCGGTCGGGAAAGAGCCTGAGGAGGCGGGATGATCACAAATCGTCATCAACTACAGCCTCCAATCACCGCTCCCTGCATGATCGCGTGCAAACAAATATGAAGCGTCATCAATTGCTTATTCGGTTGAGCCGTTTGCTGCACAAGAGCCCCACTCGGAACCCCACTCGGCTGCGATCCATATCCCCCGGTTCGCGAAGGCTCAAGTCACGGACACACTGAGCTACACCTCTCGAACGGAAAGCGAGCCCCCTCCCCGCTCCTAACCTCGTCAACTCGACCCAGCTAACGAGCAGCTTGCTTCCGCTTCCTCCACTCGTTGTGCGATCGGCCGGGGAATTGCTTCCGCACTCAAGCTCTAAGCGGACGAAGAGGAACTGGTCGATCGGGGTCGCAAAGTGCCAACAGTTGCCATAGATCCGATACGCGCTGTGCTCAATTTCGACCCGGGCAATCGACGGATGGCTCAGCGTTGACCGCCGAGATCGTCTCTTTTCGTTCTGTTCGGCAGTTGCCAATCAGATCACAGATATTTTCAGGTCAATCCCAAGGAACAGTCAGAAATCAAAATATAGCCTCGGGTCGGAAGTGAAGCACGAGCGACCGCAAGCCTAAGCGCCATCGCGCTTTCGGCAGCTCTCTCGACGAAACAAGCCCCGGGCGCTCCATCGACGAGGAATCGCTGCGGCGCCTGCTCTTGAGCAGGCTCGGTTGACCAGGGAGAACGACAATGTCCGTGATCACGCAATCATCCACGCGGCGCAGGTTTCTGACCGCATCAGCCGTCGCCGGGGCTGTGACCCTCCTCCCCGAGAGACTGCGTGCGGCCGCCGACGATGCTGCCATTCGCCCCTTCCACTTCGCCGCTCCGGAGGCGGCGCTCGTCGATCTCCGCCGGCGCATTGCCGCCACCCGATGGCCCGAAGGCGAAACCGTCACAGACGCGTCACAGGGCGTCCAGCTCGCGACTATCCAGAAGGTCGCGCGGTACTGGCAGACGGAGCATGACTGGTGGAGGATCGAGGCCAAGCTCAACGCCCTGCCGCAATTCATGACCGACATCGACGGCCTCGACATTCATTTCATCCACGTTCGTTCGAAACATGGAAATGCGTTGCCGCTCATTGTCACCCACGGCTGGCCCGGCTCGATCATTGAGCAGCTGAAGATCATCGATCCGCTGACCAATCCCACGGCCCATGGCGGGGGCGCATCGGATGCGTTCGACATCGTGCTTCCCTCGCTGCCTGGCTACGGGTTCTCGGGTAAGCCAACCGCTACGGGCTGGGACATTGCCCGAATTGCGCGCGCGTGGGTCGTGCTTATGAAGCGTCTCGGATACACGCGCTTTGTGGCGGCGGGCGGCGACGTGGGGGCGCAGGTCGTCGACGAACTCGGCGTGCAGGCGCCCCCGGAACTGCTTGGCATTCATTCGAACATGCCCGGCACCGTTCCAGCCGACGTTTCCAAGGCACTGAACAACCACGAGCCGCCGCCGTCCGACCTCTCGGCGGATGAGCGGCACGCTTGGGACCAACTCGACTTCTTCTACAAAAAGGGTCTGGGCTACGCCATCGAGATGAGCAACCGTCCCCAAACGCTTTACGCTCTTCAGGATTCGCCTGTCGGACTGGCGGCCTGGATGATCGATCACGACGCACGCAGCGAGGAGCTGATCACGCGTGCCTTCGACGGAAAAATCGAAGGCCTCACGCGAGACGACGTCCTCGACAACATCACGCTTTATTGGCTGACGAACACGGCGGTATCTGCGGCGCGCTCCTATTGGGATTACAGCGCCACGGCGAAGAAGGGCTTCTTCGACGTCAAGGGCGCCACCATTCCGGTGGCCGTGAGCGCCTTCCCCGACGAGATTTATACTGCCCCGCGCAGTTGGGCCGAGAAGGCTTACCCCAAGCTCATTCACTACAATCGGCTTCCCAGGGGCGGGCACTTCGCGGCGTGGGAACAGCCGCAATCCTATTCAGAAGAGGTTCGGGCAGGCTTCAGACCCCTGCGGGGCTGATGACGATAGTGGGTGGCTTTGTAAAGGCCACGTGGCGCAGCGCATGGCCTGTGCGCGACCCACAAGGACGTGTTCGACGAGGCGCTGCGCTCTCTTGTCGGCGGCTGAGCTGACACCAAGCGAGAAGGATCCTGTTCGATGAGCGATGCCCGGACACCCCATCGCACAATGACGCGTCGTCGGCTGCTTGGCGGTGCTGCGCTCGCGGGGGCGGCGGTATTGGCCGGCACAGCACGAGCTCAGTCGATCGCTCTGCCCCTTTCCGGGGCACCGGCCAACCGAGGCTTCACGACGGCCTTTGCACAAAAAGGCAAGATGATCCTCCAGCGCGCGCGACCACCGCTGTTGGAGACGCCGTTCGAGGTCTTCGACCGCGCGATCTTCACCCCCAACGACCAGTTCTTCGTACGCTGGCATTGGGCGGTGATTCCAAGCGCGGTCGACGTGACGACGTACCGGTTGGCAGTGCGCGGTCATGTGGACCGCGCGCTATCCCTATCGCTTACTGATGTGCTGACAATGCCGCGCTTCGAGCTTGCCGCAGTCAATCAGTGCTCGGGCAATTCCCGAGGACTGTTCCAGCCGCGCGTCACCGGCGGCCAATGGGCAAATGGTGCCATGGGAAACGCCCGCTGGACCGGCGTCCGCCTGCGCGACGTGCTGGACGTGCTGGGGTCAAGGCGGGCGCCGTCGCGGTGCGCTTCAACGGCCTCGATCAGCCGGTGGTGGATGGGGCCCCTGACTTTATGAAGTCGCTCGACATCGACCATGCACGCGACGGCGAGGTGATGCTCGCCTATCAGATGAATGGCGAGCAACTGCCGCTCCTCAACGGCTTCCCGCTGCGCCTCGTGGTTCCCGGCTGGTATTCCACCTATTGGGTCAAGATGCTGAACGACATCGAGGTGCTCGACGCCGCGGACGACAACTATTGGATGAAGATTGCGTACCAGATCCCGGCGACACCCCATGCCAACGTCACGCCCGGCGAGACCGGCTTCAACACGGTTCCGATCAGCCGCATGGTGCCGCGCTCCTTCGTCACCAACCTAGCCGATGGCGCCCGTGTCGAGGCTGGCGCGCCGCTGGCGGTGAGAGGGATCGCCTTCGGCGGCGATTGCGGCGTGTCGCAAGTCGAACTCTCGGCCGATGGCGGCATCACCTGGGTGAGGACCCAGCTCGGTCGCGACGAGGGCACTTACGGCTTCCGCCAATGGACGGCGCAGCTTGCAGCGCCGCGCTCCGGCACGCTCACGCTCGATGTCCGCTGCACCAACACGAATGGCGAGAGCCAGCCGGCCGCGCCGAACTGGAACGCCGGCGGCTTCATGCGCAACTCCATCGAGCGCATCGAGCTCGCGGTGACCTGATTCAGAAGAAGAGGATGCACGCCGTCATGGCCATATCGATGGGCTACATTGCCTTCGGCGCCGTTATCGTTGCCGGCGTCACCCTCTTCTCGATCGGAACGCCGCACAACCGCGCGAGACTTCTCGCATCGGCGGTGGCGGCCCAAGCCCCAGTCGCACCGGCCGCGACAGCCGTTCTGACCATCGCTGCCAGCGGCATAACGCTGCACTCGGTCAGCGTCGAGCTAAGCGATGGTGATCGGGAATTCCCCGGCGGGCCGAGCGCCGAGACGATCAACAACGATTGCCTTGCCTGTCATTCCGCCGGTATGGTGCTAACGCAGCCGAAGCTGCCAAGAGCCGTTTGGCAGGCCGAGGTCGACAAGATGCGCAATCTATTCCGAGCTCCGGTACCGCTCGAGGATGAGCCTGCGATCGTCGAATACCTCGCGAACCTCGATCCCTGCAGCTAGGTCTTCTGCCGGCGGATGAATCCTGCGTTCGGTTGCAAGCACATCGAGAGCCCTTTGCGGTTCTTCACTTTTGCGAGGTCCCCAATGCGTAAGCGTTGCTTCGTCGCCGCGGTAATGCTCGTCGCGTCACCCGCGCTCGCCGGTCAAGCACCGTTCGCCGCCGCCGCACCTGAGATTGCGCTGAGCGGCCAGGACCGCGTCTACGCCGCCGAGCAGTTTTCGAACACCGTCTCAGTCATAGACCCTGCAGCAAATAGGCTCCTCGGCGTCATTCGATTGGGCGATCTAGAGCCGGCGAATCTGAGCCCGCTTTATCGTGGTCAGCTCCTTGTCCATGGTATGGGGTTCTCGCCGGACCGACGGACCCTTGTTGTCGTATCGATCGGTTCGAACTCGGTTAGCTTCATCGACGCCGCGACGAATACAGTGAAGTACGTGACCTATGTCGGTCGTGCCCCACACGAGGCCTTCTTCTCTCCGGACGGCAAGGAGGTCTGGGTCACCGTGCGCGGTGAGAACTACGTCGCGGTGCTCGATAGCAAGAGCTACACCGAAACTGACCGGATCAAGGTGGCAGACGGACCCGGCATGACGATCTTCTCGCCCGACGGGACCTATGGCTATGTCTGCTCCAGCTTCACTCCCGAGACCGACATCATCCGGGTCGCCGATCATGAGATCGTCGGGCGGGTTCAGCAGGTCTCGCCCTTCTGCCCGGACATCGCAGTGACGCCCGAGGGCGACCAAGTGTGGCTAACCCTCAAGGATGTTGGCAAGGTGATGATCTTCGAAGGCCAGCCGCCCTTCAGCATCCTCAAAGTGCTGGATACCGGCCCGATCACCAACCACGTCAATATCGTGCGCAACGCGCAGGGTCGCTTCGCGTACGTGACGATCGGCGGACGCAACGAGGTCGCAGCCTTTCGCACCGACGATTTCACGCGGGTCGCGACCATTCCGGTCGGCGACCTGCCGCACGGCCTCTGGCCCTCGGGCGACGGGACGCGGATCTATGTCGGGATCGAGAACGGCGATGCCATGACCGCGATCGACACCCTGACCAACGAGGTGATCGCGACGATCCCGATCGGCCAAGCGCCGCAGGCGGTCGCCTACGTGCCCGGGGCAGTGCCGGAGGGCGACGGGATCGCAAACCTACAGCCGCTCGGCATTGCGGCAGCAGCGTCACGGTTGACGCTGGGGCTGCCTGGCGGGGCGCCGTCGACGCGAGTAAGCCTATTTGACCAGGGCTTGACGCAGGTGCTCCAGGCCGCCGTCACCGGGCTTGCGCCAAAGGCTGGATACGTCCTCGCGCTGTCGAGCGATGCCAACGGCGGCGGCGAGCAGCAGCCGCTCGCCAATTTCACAACAAACCCGGCAGGCGCGGCGATCGTCAACGCGCTCGGTCCGATCCGCCAGGTCGTCGAGGGAAACGCGGCCGGGCCACGGCGCTATCTCGTCATCACCGCACCTGACGGCACGGTCGCGCAGGTGCAGCAATGACCCGCTACCACCGCCTGCCACTTGCCTTTGCCATCGCCGCCGCTGCGATTGCTGGCGCTGCGGCGCAACAGCTGGAGACGGTGCCGCGCATGGCGATCGGCCACGCGATGATGCATTCGCCTGGCGCTTCGCCGCCCGACCGCTTTTCCACACAGATGGAAGATGCGATGGCGCGGATGGATGCCGCGATGGCGGTCGGCTACACCGGCAATGCCGACAACGACTTCGCCCGGATGATGATCGCGCATCATCAGGGGGCAATTGACATGGCAGAGCTCGAGCTGCGATTTGGGACGGATGAGCGGCTGCGGCGCCTGGCCCAGGAGATCATTGTCACCCAAGGGCAGGAGATCACGGTGATGCGTCGCGCCCTCGATGCGGCGCGACCATAAGCGACCGACCACCGGTTGGTTACCCACTAACGACAAACTGCGGGCGCCTGAGAGCGAAAGGGCGAGAGGGCAGGGCCGCCTAACGCCGCCGGCCCCGCTTTGTTTCGCGTACATACTCGGCCCGACGTGGGTGCTTTTCAGGACTATTCAGTTCTGACTCAAGGATTCCTGGCGCGGAGCCCCGCAAGCTCTCCTCGGATGAACGGCTGATTTTCGACCGCTCCAGCGAAAGGGGTCGATCGGAGAGGCGACACATGAGCACAGCTAATCTGTTCGCCCAAAATGATCGGAGTTTTGCAGAGGCATCGCCGTTGATGTACGGGCAACCGATCGTGTTCGTCGTTGCCGAAAATCCCGCCGCATGCCGAACCTTCGAGGCAGCGGTCAGTGCTTGCGGATGGCGCGCAGAAGCCCTCGCGTCGGCCGATGAGTTGCTGATTCGCCCCCGCTCTCTCGGTCCAAGCTGCCTGGTTCTCGATGTGACGTCGCCGGGATTGAGCGGCGTTGGTCTCCAAGAACGGCTCGCGGCAGAGCGCAGCCATCTGCCAATTGTCCTCGTCACGCCGTGCGGCAACGTCCTAATGACGGTTCTCCCGATGAGGGTCGAGTCAGGCGCTCTAGTGACGCTAAGGACTGGGTGCTTTGTGCGTTGCGAAGCTTGAACGCAGACGGCAAGCTTTAATGCTGCCGCATCGCCACCGGAACAGTGGCCGGAGGAGCAACTAGCCTTGGGGACGTCGCCCGAAACCGGCCGCCAGATACTGGGCATGTTGAATGTTGCCGCCGGCGTTTCGGTATTTTCCCTGCAGGATGCCATCATCAAAAGCATTAGCGGCAACTTTCCGGTGCATGAAATCGTCTTTGTGCGCAGCGTAGTGGCGCTCCCTATTCTGCTTCTAATCACGATCGTGGAAGTGCGCGGCACACCGGTGTTCGGCCGTCTCGGCCTACACTTGTTACGTGGCCTGCTCATGTACTTCGCGTTTACCTGCTACTATCTCGGCCTTGCACGCCTGCAGATCGCCGAGACAGTCGCCCTCTTCTTCGTTGCGCCTCTATTCGTCGTCGCGCTCAGTGGCCCGGTGCTCGGCGAGCGGGTCCAGGGGCGCAGCTGGATTGCAATCGTCGTCGGAGGCGCCGGCGTCTTGACGATCGTACGCCCCGGCTTCGGACAGCTGGACCTAGTGTTATTCTTGCCCGTCGTCGCGGCCCTGGCGTACGCGGCTTCGGTACTTTGCGGGAGGACACTGGGCGCTAGTGAAAGCGGCGGAGCAATGGCGCTCTCAGCAAACTTCACCTACATCATGGCTAGCGCGGCAACTGGTCTCGTCCTCACCAGCATGGACACACCGTTGGACGGCAATGCCAGTCTCAGATTCCTGCTAGATCCCTGGCTTTGGCCGGACGCGCGGCATCTCGGGCTCATCGCAACCTGCGGCCTGATTTCCGCCGTAGCCTTCTTCTGTCTCGGTCAAGGTTATCGCTTGGCCGAAGCCAGTCGAGCCGCCTCGTTCGAATACGCTTCGCTGCCTTGGGGCATCTTGTGGGGCTACCTGTTCTTCGGCAGCTTGCCAGACTTACCGACTATGCTCGGCGCTCTCATGATCATTGGCGGCGGCTTCTATGCCCTGCATCTTGAGCGTGGGCTCCGTCGCGCAAGATGCCCCTCGCGATCCTCTTTGATGAGGATGAGCTCTAAGGCAGCGGCCCGAGAGGAGACTCGATAAATCCCGCCGATGTCTAGGTAAGGTGGTTTTGTTCGTGAGCGCGATGTAGCACGTTCGCATTACCCGCATAAGCGGACCACCCGCCGACAATCTCTCTACGGCGGCATGTGACCCCGAAGCTGCCTTTCTGCGACCGCGGCGCCAGCGTTCGGTGTTCAGTAGTCGGAAGTCCATTCGTCGAGGAATCCTACAACGCATCTATTGCTCGGGCAGACCGGCTGTGCGCAGCCCTTCGAGAAAGCGCTGCAAATCTTGCGGGTTCTTGAACGGGAGCACCTCCGGCGCGGTGGCGAGGGTAAACTCGGGATCGAGGCGGTGCGCCTCCGCTGCCTCGGTCCGAGCCTCGTCGAGCCTGCCCATCTCCGCGTAGGCGACGGCGGCCACCTCGTGGCAAGGTCGAAAGGTCGGCTCGAGCAGCGCGCAGGTCTTGAGCTCAGCGATTGCCTCCTCGTGCCGGTTGAGGAGCAACAGTCCGCGCCCGATGTAGGCATGGTCGACCCCCGGATATCGAGGATTGAGCTGATAGACCTGCCGCAGCAACCCGATGCCGCGCTCCGGCTGCCCTGCGTAGGTATAGACGTCACCAAGTCGGGAAAGCACAGTATCGTCGCTGGGATTGGATTTCAGCGACTGCTCCAGCACGGCGACCGCCTCGTCGACGCGGTGGGTGAATAGATAGACCACTGATAGCGCCCTGGTCGCGTACACCGATGTCGGATCTAGAGCCAACGCGCGCTGCGCCGTTTCGTAAGCATGATCTATCGCTGCCTGCCCACGTAGTGGACCCCGGTGCACGGTGAACCCACTGGAATAGGCTTGCGCTAGGGCGCCCATTGCGTCGGCGTACGTCGGATCGACGGCCAGCGCCTGCTCGAACAGCTCGATCGCGCGCTTCGTCCCCTCCGGCGTCTGCATGAGGAACTGCTCGCGGCCGCGCAGGAAGAGTTCGTAGGCGCTCAAGCTGGCCGGCGGCTTCCGTTTGGCACGCTCGAGATCTTCGTGCGACATGTTGGCGACAAGCGACCCCGCGATGGCGCGGGTCAGTTCATCTTGCACGGCGAAGATCTCTGTCGTCGGACGGTCATACCGCTCCGCCCACACGTGGGCGCCGGTCGCCACTTCGATGAGCTGGGCGGTGATTCGCACCTGATCGGCGACGCGCTGCACGCTTCCCTCGACCATGTACTGCACGCCGAGCTCTTGCCCGACCTGCCGGATATCCGGGGTCTGGCCCTTGTACCTTGCAGTGGCGCTCCGCGACATGACAACCAGGTGAGGAATGCGGGCCAGGTCGGTCAAAAGGTCGTCGGTGAACCCGTCGCTGAAATAGTCCTGATCTTTGTCGCCGCTCATGTTGTCGAAAGGCAAAACCGCGATCGAGGGGCCGTTGTCCGCCGCCGTTGGGGTGACCGCGGGCGCTATGTGGATGAAACGCCAGCTGAGTCCGGCAGCAACCCCGGCGACAACGAGCACGGTAGCGACGGCAGCCCCGAGCCATACAGCGGTTCGGCGACGAGGTGACGACGACGGCGCCGTCGACTCCGGAAGTGCAGCGACACCCGTGGCACCAAGCCCGTACACCCTGACCGGGCGAGCAATGTTCTTCACCGTCTGCTCGCCGAGATCCGCGAATGCGAACGTCAGCTTGTCGCGGACGTGATCGCGAACCGTCCGCGAGATGCACATTCCGCCAGGTTCCGATAGATTCTCGAGCCGTGCCGCCACGTTCACGCCGTCGCCGTAGATATCGTCGCCCTCGACGATGACGTCCCCAATGTTAATCCCGGCGCGGAACTCGATTCGACGTTCCCGCGGGATATCGCTGTTGCGCGCGACCATCCCGCGCTGGATCGCCGCGGCGCAAGCTACGGCATCGACCACGCTCGCGAACTCGACAAGCATCCCGTCGCCCGTCGTCTTGACGATCCGTCCGTGGTGCGCGGCGATCGTGGGGTCGATGAGGCCTTTCCGATGGGCCTTCAGGGCGTGCAGTGTTCCGATCTCGTCGGCGCCCATGAGCCGGCTGTACCCGGCCACATCCATGGCCAGGATTGCCGCCAACCGCCGCTCGAGATGCTGCTCTTTCACCGCTACCCTCGGGTAGGCGCCCTGACAATCTATCAGAATTTGGCGACTCCAGGGCTCAGAAGTCGCTCGACCACCGAGGCTATCTGGGTTCAAAAGCCTTGCAGCGTGCATGGGCGCCGACTTCGTGTCCTCAATCCTTGTGTCCAACCAAGCGGGAGCCGCCGGTTGAACGCATGGCTGCTAAGATTGGAATGTCTCCTACTGGCACTTGGCTGAAGTGCTCACCCGACGGGGACACGACAGCTATCGGGGGTAAATCCGACATGGAGCGTACACCGCCGGACTGGTGCTGTTGACCCTAACCCGACTCGTAATCGCTTCATTTAACCTCTAGGATTGGTGACCGCTGCGTCTTGATTGCTAGCTAGGACAGTCAACAATGGAACGCAGATTGGCGATCTCCGGCAGGCATATGTGCGACGTGCTTGTTGCTGGATCCGGAGCGGGCGGCTTTGCGACAGCACTGACGGCGCTTAAACGTGGGCTCGACGTGCTGATGGTCGAAAAGGATGCGTTGTTCGGCGGTACCACGGCCTACTCGATGGGCGTGATCTGGATACCTGGAAATGGGTACCTGCCGCCGGACGCACGGGAGGCAGATCGGCGCGCCGCGCGGGACTACCTCGCGCACCATGCTGGCAATCGATACGATGCCTTCCGGGTCGATGCGTTCCTGGAAGCCGGCCCACAGATGGTCGCGTTATTCGAATGCGAAGGCTTCGCTGTCTTCTCCCCTGCACCGACCTGGGCCGACTATCGCCCGCTCGAGCCGGGAGGCTCCAGCGGGGGCCGGTCGCTCGTGCCGGATGGCTATGACGGCAGCATGCTCGGGGCATGGTTCGAGAGCCTGCGTCCGCCGGTCAAGACGATGATGGGGTTCGGCGGCATGATGATCGGGCGAACCGATGTGCCGCATCTCTTCAAGATGACCCAGTCGTGGCGTTCGGCGGCGCATGTGGTCGGTCTAGTCGCCCGGTACGGTCGTGATCGGCTGACTCATCGCCGCGGCACCCGCCTCGTGAACGGGAACGGACTCATTGCGCGGATGGCGCGCCACGTGCTCGATCGCGGCATGGACCTTTGGCTGTCCTTCCCGGTCGTCGAGCTCATTCAGGCGGATGGGCGCGTGACGGGCGCGATAGTCACGCGCCAGGATCGGATCGTTAGCGTTGCCGCCCGCTGCGGCGTCGTCCTCGCTACTGGCGGCTTCCCGCGAACGACGAACTCACCCGGCGGCTCTTCGGCCATCGTGCAGCCGGAAAGAACCACGCACTGCTTCCGCCCGCGTCTAACGCCGGCGACGGCGCGCGGCTCGCGGCGGCGGCGGGCGGATATCTGTCCGAGGACGTGCACGACCCGGCCGCCTGGACGCCCGTGTCGCTTGTGCCTCAACCCGACGGCGCAGAAATTCCGTTCCCGCATTTCATCGATCGCGCCAAGCCCGGCATTATCGCCGTCGACCGCCACGGAAAGCGCTTCGTCAACGAGGCGAGGTCTTGTCACGAATTCGTGCCGGCCATGATCGAGGCCTGCCGCCACGACGCAGTGGTCGAAGCCTGGATTGTCTGTGATCGCGCCGCGGTCCGCCGCTTCGGTCTCGGCGCCGTCGGGCCGCCACCCGTGCGGCACGGGCCCTATCTCGCATCTGGATATCTAAAACGCGCGGCGAGCCCTACGGCCCTCGCGGCCGCTTGCGGCATAGAGGCGGAAGTTCTGGCTGCGACCATCGACCGCTTCAACGCGCACGCGGTAAACGGGGTCGACCCGGACTTTGCGCGCGGCGAGGACGCCTATCAGCGCTTCAACGGTTGGGCTGCTCAGAAGCCGAATCCGTGTCTCGCGCCGCTCGCCACGCCGCCCTTCTACGCGGTGCGCGTTGTGCCGGGCGATCTTGGCACGTTCGCTGGCATCGCGACGAATGCATAGGCGCAGGTGGTCGACCGCGAGGGTCGCGGGGTTAGAGGCTTATACGCCGTGGGAAACGACGCGCTCAGCGTCATGGGTGGAACCTACCCGGGCGCCGGCATCACGATCGGCCCGGCCATCGCCTTTGGCTTCATCGCCGCAAACCATATGGCCGAAAGCCGAAGGATCGCTGCCCCATAGCGCCGTGGTGACACCAGCCCAAACTCTCCGACGCCGGTGCTAACCACTTCCGCTTAGGTGCAAAGCTGATCTGGTTGAGCCAAGATATGAGCCTCGAAGAACCCGATAACAACGACGATAGGGAGGAACACCGCCATGCATCGCCGTGCATTCTTGAAGACGTCTGCTCTCGCCGGTGCGGGGCTGCTGACGTCGCCGTACATCGCGCTCCGCGCGAACGCCGCCGGCAACAATGTCCTGCGAATGGGCTACGGCTCGGAGGTGGAGACGCTCGATCCGATCAAGACCGTGTTCGGCTCCGACATTCTGTGCCAAGGGTTGATGTATTCCCGTTTGCTGCGCGCCAACCCCGACCGCAGCAAGGTGGGGCCTGGTCTGGCCGAGAGCTGGGAAATCTCAGACGACGGCCTCACATACACCTTCCATCTCCTTGAGGCGAAGTTCTCCGACGGATCGCCGATCACCGCCGACGACGTGGCCTTCAGCTGGAACCGGATGCGCTTCCAAAAGGATTCGGCCTACAACGCGCCCTTCCAGCCGTTGAAGACGATCGAGGCCAAGGACCCGAAAACCGTCGTCATGACTCTCGATCGGCGCTTCGAGCCGTTCTTGACCCTGACCGAGATCTGGAACACCGGCATCGTGCCGGCCGCCGTGGTCAAAAAGATGGGTGACGATGCCTTCGCCAAAGCTCCGGTCACCTCGGGGCCGTTCAAGTTCGTCAGCTGGAAGCCTGGCGACCGCGTCGTCCTCGCCCGCAACGAGAATTACTACCGCCCCGGCCTGCCCCGCCTGGACGGTATCGAGTTCCGCTTTGTTCCGGACGACAACACCCGCGTATCGATGCTGCAGGCGGGCGAACTCGATGTTTGCATCGGCGTTCCCGCGCCGCGCATGGCCGAGCTGAAGGCGGCCGGGATGCGCGCCGACCCTGAGCCGTCGAGCGTCACCTATGACATGATCGTCAATCATTCGAAGCCGCCTTTCGACAGCGTGAAGTTCTGCCAGGCCGTCAGTTACGGCCTCGACCGGACCGCGATCGCCCAAGCGGTCACCCTGGGAACGGGCACGCCGGCCACTTCCATCTTCAATCCCGCGCTGAACTATTTCGACAAGTCTCTGCCGGTGATCCAGCGCGATGTGGACAAGGCCAAGTCACTTCTGGCGGACTCCGGCAAGGAGGCGAACTTCGAGCTGATCGTCAACGCGGGCACTGCCGACGAAGAGAAGGCCTCGGTCCTGATCCAGGCTCAGCTGGCCGAGGTGGGAATCACCGTGAACATTGCGAAGATCGATCCGAACCAGGCATGGACCCGGCTCACCGGTGGCGACTATCAAGCCGAGATGAACTGGTGGTACAACGAGACCCGCGATCCGGACAATGCGCTCAGGTGGTGCGCCTGGGGCACGGGCGACAACAAGTCCTATTTCTCGCGCTACAACAATGAGCAGGTGAACACGCTCATCGACCAGGCCTCCGGCGAGACGGATCAGATCAAGCGGGCGGCCCTCTACGCTCAGATACAGGCGATAACTGCGGATGAGTCCCCACAGATCGCTCTCTACTATCCTTCCTGGCTGAACGCCTACAGTCCGAAGGTGAAAGATCTGATTCTCAACATCGGCTTCCAGTTTTCGGAAATCGATGAGACGTCTCTCGCCTGACCCCTGCGCGATTGATTCGATCCCGATGCTCCCTCTCCCGCTCTCCGAAGCGGGAGAGGGTCAGGAATAGGGTATGGCAGACACGGCGTGGACCGCTTCGCGTTCATTCTCAAGCGACCGATTCACCTGGTCCCGGTCCTCTTCGGAATCAGCTTGATCACCTTCTTGCTGCTGCAGCTCGCGCCGGGGGATCCGGTACGCCTGATGCTTGGGCCGCGGGCGAGCCAGGAGGCGATCGACTTCGTTCGCGCACGCTACGGTCTCGATCGACCGATGATGATTCAGTACCTCTACTACCTGTTCAACGCCTCGCGCGGGGACTTTGGACAGTCGATAGCGTTCCGGGCGCCGGTGGGATCCGTCATTCTGGAGCGTATCGCGCCGACCCTCTTTCTCATTCTGTACGGCCTCGCGATCTCGATCGCGCTCACTCTGAGCCTGGCCACCGCCGCCGCCCGGCGCCGCGGCCGCTGGATTGACCATGCGATTCGATTCCTATGCGTCGCCGGCGTCGGCGTTCCCTCCTATTTCATCGGCCTGATGCTGATCATGGTGTTCTGCCTGCGCCTTGGGCTCTTCCCGGTCTCGGGATATGGCCCGACGCTGTGGAACAACCTTTGGCATCTCTTCCTGCCCGCGCTCACGGTCGGAATCGCCGTCACCCCGATCCTGACAAGAAATCTGCGCGCCACCTTCATCCAGCAGATGGATGCGGACTACGCCATCGCCGGCCGCTCGAAGGGACTGTCGGAGCATTACATCTTCACGCGCCATGTCTTCTGGAACTCGCTGCTGCCGACCGTCAACCTGATGGGCGTGGTCGTGTCGTTCCTGATCGGCGGAACGGTCGTCATCGAGAACGTGTTCAACATCCCCGGGCTTGGCAATCTGCTGATCCATGCGGTTCTCACGCGGGACTACTTCGTGGTTCAGGCCGTTACGCTGATACTCGCCCTGGGCATCGTCATCACGAACTTCATCGTCGACGTCGTTACAGTTGCCCTCGACCCGCGGGTGAAACTGTGAGCGAAGCGGCGGTTCGCGGGCCAAGTGCCCTCGAGCGTCTGGGGCGAGCGCTTCCCCCTACGCTGGCGATCGGCGTCGCGATCACGGCCGCGTGGGTCGCGTTCGCGGCAATGGCGCCGCTGCTGACGAGCCATGACCCGATCAGGATCGATGTCCTGCAGGCTCTGACCCCCCCGGGGGCGAGCCACTGGCTCGGCACCGACGCCGTCGGCCGGGACGTGCTCGCGCGCATCCTCTATGGCGCCCGCTACGATCTGCTGATGGCGTTTTTTGGCGTGGTCGGACCGATAATTCTGGGCACCATGATCGGACTTTTCGGGGGGTACCTCGGCGGCAGAATCGATGCGGTGCTGATGCGCATTTTCGAGGTGACGGTTTCCTTCCCCTACTTCGTCCTCGTCATCGCCATCGTCGCAGTCCTTGGCCCAGGCCTCAGGAGCTATTTCATCTCTCTGACGCTGGTCAACTGGGTCAGCTATGCCCGCCTCATGCGCAGCCAGGCACTGGTGCTGCGGGATGCCGATTTCGTGCTGGCGGCCCGGACGATGGGCTTCGGGCGGATACGCATCATGCTACGCCATGTCCTGCCCAACGCGCTCGTGCCCTCCGCCGTCTTCGTCATGACGGATGCCGTGCTCACGATCGTGCTGGGCTCTTCGCTCGGCTTCCTTGGCCTCGGCGCGCAGCCGCCTACACCTGAGTGGGGTGCGATGATGGCCGAGGGGCAGACCTATCTGACCACCGCCTGGTGGATCACCGTGTTCCCCGGACTGGCCGTTTGCACACTGGCGCTCGGCCTGTCCCTCGTGGCCGACGGCCTCGCGCGCCTGCTGAATACGGGACCATGACGATGAGCGCTCTGGTCGAGGTGGACAATCTCGCGATCGACTTCGCCACCGGGTCGGGGACGGTGCAGGCCCTGAAGGGCGTTTCGTTCACGTTGGAGCCGGGCGAGGCGCTCGGGATCGTCGGCGAATCGGGTTCCGGCAAGACCGTGGCCTGCCGCGCGATCCTGAAGCTGATCGCGGCCAATGCGATCCTGCGCTCCGGCCGCATCCTGTTCGAGGGCAGGGATGTGCTCGCGATGAATCCCGGCGAGCTGCAGCGCTTTCGCGGTGAGAAGGCGTCGATGATTTTTCAGAATCCCTCCACGCATCTCGATCCGATCATGACGGTCGGCCGACAGGTTGGCGAGGCGATGGTCGTCCATCGCGGTCTCTCCTGGACCAGAGCCCGTGCGAGGGCGGTCGAGCTGCTGGAAGACATGCAGATCGCCGAGGCGCAGCGGCGGGTCGCCGCCTTTCCGCACGAGCTCTCTGGTGGCATGCGACAGAGGGTGATGATCGCGGCCGCCCTCGCCTGCGAGCCCACGCTGCTCATCGCCGACGAGCCGACGACTGCATTGGACGTGACCGTGCAGGCGCAGATCCTGGACTTGCTGCGGCGGATCCGGCGCGAGCGGCGGCTGTCGCTCATATTGGTCTCGCATGATCTCGGCGTGATCGCGGGGATGTGCGATCGGGTCGTCGTCATGAAGGACGGATTGGTGCTCGAGACCGGCCCGGTCGATGGCATCCTGGCAAGCCCCCAGCATGAGTACACGAAGCGCCTGATCGCCTCGCAGCCGGCCTTGATGCGCCCGGCCATCCGACCGGGCCGCCTCGGGCGCGATGGCGATGCTGGAGTCGGCGCGGAGAAACATCGGGTTGCGGTCACGGAGCTCCGGGTCGAGTTCCAGTCGGCGCAAGGCCTCGCGAGCTGGTTGCTGCGTCGACGACCGCACAAGCTTGTGGCGGTCGACGAGGTCTCGTTTCAACTCGACCGCGGCGGGGCGCTGGGTATCGTCGGCGAGTCGGGGTCCGGCAAGAGCACCATCGCGCGCGCGATGATCGGTTTGGTGCGGGCGCAGGGCGGGCAGGTGTGCGTGGACGGGGAGCCACTCGATCGTCTGCTCTCGGACCGGTCACTCGCGCAGCAGCGCAAGATGCAGATGGTGTTCCAGGATCCGTTCTTGTCGCTGAACCCTGCCTTCACCGTCGCACAGACCTTGGCGGAGCCGCTACGCCAGCACGGGCTTTGCCCCGAGAGCGAGATCCGCGCGCGCCTCGCCGAGCTGATGCAGAAGGTGGAGTTGCCGGAGGCGCTGCTCACCCGGCGCACGACCCAGCTTTCCGGCGGACAACGCCAGCGGGTCGGAATCGCGCGCGCGCTCGCGCTCGAGCCGGAGATTCTGATCGCCGACGAGGTGACGTCGGCCCTCGACGTGACGATCCAGGCGCAGATCCTGGGGTTGTTCGAGCAGCTGCGGCGCGAGATGTCACTCACGCTCATCCTCATCTCGCACGATCTCTCAGTGGTCCGCTATCTCTGCGACGAGGTGCTGGTGATGAAGCAAGGAAAGGTGGTCGAACATGGGCCGACCGCGGCGGTCCTGGACAGCCCGCGCGCGGACTATACGCGGGCCTTGATCGCGGCGATCCCGAAGGTGACTCGTCGCGGCGGGCGAGCGGCACCGATCGATGCCCTGGAAACAGAGGGTCCGAAGCCTCCGGCGGCAAGACCGGTTTGGCTGTGAGCATGAAGATCGATCATCGCGGTGAGCTGTCCCTCCGCGCCACGCCAGTGCCCGCCGAGTCGGCAGATTGGTTTCAAGATTTAGGTCGGCGGAGGCCGTGGGGGAGCGCCGGCGCACTGCAAGTCTACGCGTCCGATAAGGAGCCGCGTTCAACGCCTCCTGAAGAATTGCGGGCACCGAAACAGTCTCTTCCGCCGAGACCGAAGAGGCGCGACATGCCAGGATCACCAGAATCGAAGTTGCGATGAGTTTCATGACGCCAATCACCTCCGAAGCACCCGCACAATTGAACGCTACGCTTGGCGTCAAGCTGTTTATGTGAAGCACATCACATTTCGATCAGGTCTTGCCTCCCAGTGATCGCACCTAATCGACCTCCGTAGAGGCGTCGGTAGAATCGCGGCTTCTGTTGAGGGTTCTCGGACGCCTGCCGCTCGAGCCTGTGACCTCGTCCATTGGGCGCGAGGCGTCCGAGAATCCCTGACATGTTCTTCGCCAGGGCGGCGAAAGCAGATCGAGCGACTAGCAGGCTGCTGAAAAACAGGGTTCACAATTGTCGGTGGTTCTGATTCTGTGCATGGCAGATTTCCAGGAGCGGTGAAGGTCGTGCGCGGAGAAGATCAGAAGTCGGCCGGGATGTTCAGCTACGTGCGGCTGGAG
>JBKPDV010000165.1:0-11032 GCA_046728075.1 Acidobacteriota bacterium
CCTTGCGAGCCAGAGGTGTCATCTTCCCGTAGAGCTCCGCCAGAGTCTTCCCCGTGAATCCCGTTCCGACCTTCCCGACGTAGACCAGATCCGTTCCCCGGTAGGCGCCGAGCAACAGAGCTCCGAAATAGGGACGCGTTCCGCCGGGCGGCGTGAATCCGCCGATCACGAACTCATCCTCCTGATGGACCTTGACCTTGAGCCAGTAACGGGTACGACCCTCGACGTAGGGCGCCGACGAATCCTTGCCGACCATCCCCTCGAAACCCTTTTTGCGGGCCACTCGATAGGCCTCGAGCCCGTTGGCGGCGAGCCGTCGCGACGCGAAGAGGCGATCCGTTTTTCCGATCGCCTCTTCGAGGGCGGCGCGGCGCTCGGGCAGAGGCCGCTCGCGCAGGTCTTTGCCCTTTCGATAGAGACAGTCGAAGACCGCGTAGACGTGCGGGACCTCGCCCTGCTGGAGCAGCTGAAAGCGCGAGACGAGATGGCTGTCGAACGCCACGACCTCTCCATCGAGAAGCAGCGTCGCGTCCGGAAGCCCTCCGATGGCGCGCGCGACCTCGGAAAAGGTCTCCGTTCGGTCCTTCGCGTTGCGCGTGTAGAGCGTGACCTTCTTGCCTTCCTTGTAGGCGAGAATCCGATAGCCATCGTACTTCTCTTCGTAGACCCAGCCTTTCCGATGAAAGGGCTCGTCCACCAGCGTGGCGAGCATCGGCTGGACGCGGAAGGGAATCTTCACTTATTCGAGTGCCAAACCGACTTCTTCCCTTTCCTGGCCGGTTTGATGAGCTTCGGGTTGGACAGAAGCCTTCGCAGCTCCTCGGGCGGGTCGCCGCTCGCCGCTTTTTCCATGTCCCCGCCTTCGTCGCGCGCGATCTCGACCAAGAGACGCTTGGAGACCACCGACCGCGGCTGGGTCTCTGCGATGTCCTCCTCGCTCGCGAACTCGTCGCGATGCTTGATCAGGAGCCAGCTCGGCCGCTTTTCTCCCCCGCGCGGCTTCAGGCGCACGAGCACCCAGGAGCCGTGAAGCTTCTTACCCTTGAGGGTGAACTTCAGGTCCCCTTTCTTGAGCGAGGCATCCACATCGGGCACCTCGGGTTTCCAGGTGCCCTCGTCCCAGATCATCACGGTTCCGCCGCCGTATTCCCCTTCCGGAATGACGCCTTCGAACTTCGCGTAGGCGAGCGGGTGGTCTTCGACCTGCATGGCCATGCGCTTGACCCCCGGGTCGAGCGCCGGCCCTTTCGGAACCGCCCAGGAGAGCAGCACTCCTTTCCACTCGAGCCGGAAGTCGTAGTGCAGATGGGAGGCCCGGTGCTTCTGGATCACGTAGACCAGCGCCTTCTCGCGCCGCGGGCGCTCCTTCTTCTCTCCCGAAGGCTCCGGAGTGACCTTGAAGCGACGCTTACGGCGATATTCCTCTAGCGGCATGACGATGGCTTTTGCAAGGCGAATGCCCCTCTGTTCGACAGTCGACAGCTGACAGTCGACAGTTGGAGACTAGCCTAGGCGCAATGCCGTTTCGACTGTCGACTGTCGACTGTTGACTGTAAACTCTTTCCAATGCGCGACATCCTGGCCTGGATCCTTACCGTCGAGATCGTCGGGCTGGCGGTGCTCCCCCTTCTGCGCCGTTTCTTCGGTAATCGACTCGATGCCGCGCTCCTTTCGAGAACGGTCGGCCTTGCCGTGGTCGGTTACGTCAGCTGGTTCATCGCATACGGAGTCGGGTTGTTCTCGGTCCAGACGTTCTTCTTCTCCCGACCCACACTCTTCCTCGCGCTGGTTTTCGTCGCGGTCCTTTCCTACCGAGTCCACCGTCGCCAGCGTGCGGATGAGGGCGCGAAGCCCTTCTGGGGATTGGAGGAAACGCGCGCCGCCTGGTATTTCTGGATCCCGGTCGCGATCTTTCTCCTCATCCGGGCGGCCGTTCCCGAGGTCATCGGTCAGGAGAAGTTCATGGACCTCGCCTTTCTGAACTCCCTGACGCGCAACGCAGCGATGCCCCCGCTCGACCCCTGGTTCGCCTTGCGCTCGATCCCCTACTATTACTGGGGATATCTGCTCGCGGCGGGTTTGACGAAAGGACTCGGCTGCTCGACGTTCTATTCGTACAATCTCGCGGTCGCCACCTTCGCGGGCTTCGCGTTTGCTCCCGCGGCGGCGCTCGGGTTCCGCCTCTCGGGCGGCCGCCGGGCCGCCGCCGTCGGGGCCGGATTCGGCGCCGTCTTCGCGGGGAACCTCGCGGGAGCGCTCGACGCCTGGCGAGCGCCGTTCTCCGACGCGTTCAACTATTTCGCCGCTTCCCGCGTCATTGGAGGCGACGCGACGATCAACGAATTCCCTTTCTTTACGTTCTTTCAGGCAGACCTCCACCCGCACCTGCTCGCGTTCCCTTTCTTCATCGCTGCCTTCGCGCTCGGCCACCGCTTCATCGAGATGCCGGAGCCGCCGCCGGGCCCCCGACTCTGGCTGCGCCGGTTCGCTCCGATTCTGCTCGTCGCTCTCGTGGCGGGAACCGCCATCGCGGCGAACAAGTGGAACGCCCCGGCGATCGGACTGCTGCTTCTGTACTGCTCTGCCGCGCGCCTCATCCCGTCGTCCGAAAGACGCGACCCCTTCGTCGTTCTCTTCGGATTCCTCATCGTTCTGGTGGCGACCCCCATCGCCTATGGCCTCCTCCAGGTCCTGGCCTCCGTCGTCTCGCCGGACTTGAAGAACGGAATGATCCCGGCACTGGGAGTCGTGGCTCTTCTTCTCTGGCTTTGGCCGCAGATCGCGACGCCGGAGAGAAGCCCCCTGCGGACAGGGGCGGCGATCGGGGTCCTTTTCGCGCTTCTCCTGGTCACAACGTTCGCTCTCTTTCGCCCTTATGAGCAGACCTACCATCTTCCCTTCCGCGGGATCGATCGGACGTCGCAGACTTCGGGGCTGATGGAGTTTCTCGGGGTCTGGGGACTCTTCTTCGCCGTTCTCGTTCCGGCGCTCTGGCCAAGGCTCGAGCCCTCCGACGAAGCGGGCCGGCGCGGCGCGGGATTCTTCCTCGCCGTCCTGGCATTCGTGGCACTCGCGGCCGCCTTTTTCGTGCGCGCCAAGCCCGTCGGGAACGCCGCGCCTCTGCCGACTCCCGCTCTTCTGCCGCTTCTCTTTCTCGGCGGTCTGGCAGCCCGGGAAGCCTGGCGGCAATGGCGAGAGGACGGCGCGACGGCGCTCTCCTCGGCGCAATTCTTCTCCCTTTTTCTGGTCGCGCTGGGCCTCGCGATCATCGCCGGCTGCGAGTTCGTGTATTTCCGCGACGCCTACGGCGATCGTCTTCAGCGAATGAACACGATCTTCAAGTTTTACCATCAGGCGTGGCCGCTGCTGGCGATCGCAGCCGCCGTGGTCGCCGAGCGGCGCTGGCGGGAAGCGGGAAGCGGCCGGCGCGCGTGGCTCTTCCGCGTCTCCGTGGCGGCTGCCTGCCTGCTCGCCCTCTTTTATCCGGTCGAAGCGGCCGCTCAGCGAATCCGCCAGCACGAGGGCCGCTGGACGCTGGAATCCCACTCCGCTCTCGTCCGGCGTAACCGGGGGGACGCGGCCGCGATCGACTGGCTGCGGCAGCGGCCTGGCGCGAATCTCGTCCTGCTGGAGGCGACCGGAGACCCCTACAGTGAGTTTGCGCGCATCTCGAGCCACACCGGCATTCCGACGGTGCTCGGCTGGGCCAACCACGAGTCTCTCTGGAGAGAGAATGATCCGGAGATCGCGGCCCGCGCGAACGCGATCCGGACGTTCTTCGGCACGCAGGACGCTTCCACCGCGTATGCCTTCCTCCGAAAATACCGTGTCACCCACGTCGTGATCGGAGAGTTCGAATCCCGCACCTATCCCGAGGCGGAGGCCGTCACGGCGTTCCCCTTCTTGAGACCGGCGTTCCCGGGCGCAACTTCGATCTTCCAGGTCGTGCTGCCCCCGTCGGAAGGGTCGGTGCCTCCGTCGGCAGGGTCACCGCCAGGAGAGTCTCGGTGACGTTCCACTCCGCCGGGGGAAAGGCGGACGCGCGGCTTCCGGCGTCCCCGGCCCCTGGTCGTCTCACCGGTGCCCTGATGGAGCCTTCGATGGTCCGCTCGCTTTCTGGATGGGGCCGGTTTCCGGTGGAGACCTGCCGAGTCTTCCGTCCCGAGAAACGTTCGAGCCTGGAAGAAATCCTCGCCTCCGACGTGGAGCCCTCTTACATTGCTCGAGGGCTCGGACGGAGTTATGGCGACGCGGCGCTCAATCACCATGGCGGGGTGATCTCGTTCGAGCGTTTGAACCGCCTGATCGCGTTCGATCCGGCAACCGGCGTTCTGGAGTGCGAGGCGGGCGTAACGCTCGCGGAGATCCTGGAGCTCGCCGTGCCTCGCGGTTACTACCTGCCGGTCACGCCGGGGACCAAGTTCGTCACGCTCGGAGGCGCCATCGCCAACGACATCCATGGCAAGAATCATCACCGGGTGGGGACCCTTTCGAATTTTGTCCTGGACTTCCGCCTTCAGACGCCGCAAGGAGAAGTGATCACGTGCTCTCCCCGGCAGAACACGGATGTGTTTTGGGCAACGGTCGGAGGCCTGGGATTGACCGGCCTGATCGTCAGCACCCGCCTCCGCCTGCAACCGATCGCGACGGCCTATGTGCTCGTGGATTTTCTGAAGGTCTCCCATTTCGAAGAGGCCCTCGCGGCGATGGCCGAGTCGGACCACTTGTACGAGTTCTCCGTCGCCTGGATCGACTGCCTCGCGAGGGGAAAGGCGCTCGGCCGATCGATTCTCATGCGGGCGAACCCGGCGACGCCGGAAGATCTCCCGGCCGGATCGGGGGATCCTCTTTCGCCGGACCCGCGCCCCAAACGCTGGATCCCTTTCGATTTTCCGTCGGGACTCCTGAACACAGCGACCGTAGGCGCGTTCAACTCCCTTTTCTACCGGATCCATCGGACGGCCTCGGGTGTGCTCGTCGATCTCGACCGTTTCTTCTACCCGCTCGATTCCATCCAGGATTGGAATCGGATGTACGGGCGCCGCGGCTTCGTCCAGTATCAGCTCGTCTTTCCTGTGGAGACGAGCCGGGCGGGCCTCACCGAAGTGCTGGAGCGAGTCAGCGCGTCCGGGCGCGGATCGTTTCTGGGAGTGCTCAAAAGGTTCGGAGACGCCAACGCCGGGGTGCTCTCCTTCCCCTTCCCCGGCTACACGCTCGCTCTTGATCTCCCTGTCGGCGACGGACTGGTTCCATTTCTGAGGGACCTCGACACTGTCCTTCTCCGCCACGGGGGACGCGTCTACCCGGCCAAGGACGCGGTTACGACGCGGGAGAGCTTTGCGGCGATGTACCCGCGGGTCGAGGAGTTCCGCGCGATCAAGGCGCGGCTCGACCCGAAGAATGGTCTCTCTTCCTCGCTGGCCCGCCGCGTCGGCATCGTACCCTCATGACGGGTGAGCCGGCCCCGACGGGGCTGCCCGCGGCGGCACGCCGGACCGTCCTGATCCTGGGAGCGACGTCGTCCCTGGCCCGGGGCGTGGCCGCAGAGCTCGCGCGGCGGCGCTACGAGCTCCTGCTCGCCGGACGAGACCGGGAGGAGCTCGAGGCCGTCGCGACCGATCTTGCCCTGCGTCATGGCGTG
The DNA here is from genome assembly GCA_046728075.1 of Acidobacteriota bacterium. GTDB lineage: Bacteria > Acidobacteriota > Thermoanaerobaculia > UBA5066 > Gp7-AA6 > JBKPDV01. Next base: position 5,642 of record JBKPDV010000165.1, read on the forward strand.
CGCGTGGAGAGCCGTCCCTTCGACGCCCTGGCCCTCGATACTCATGGTGTCTTCGTCGAGGACTGTCGCAAGGCATCGGAAGATTCTCTGGTCGGAGTCGTGCTCTGCTTCGGCTACCAGGGAGATCAGGCAGTCGCGGAAAAGGACATTCGCGAGGCTCGGCGGATCCTCGACACGAATCTGCTCGGGGCTGTGTCCATCCTGAGCCTTTTCGCCGCCTACTTCGAAGGCAGGCGCGACGGCTTCCTGTGCGCCCTTTCCTCCGTCGCCGGAGACCGCGGGCGCAGAAGCAACTACATTTACGGCGCCGCCAAGGCCGGGCTAACCGTTTTTCTTCAGGGCCTTCGCAATCGGCTCTCCAGCTCCGGCGTCCGCGTCGTCACGATCAAGCCGGGCTTCGTCGACACGCCGATGACCTATGGCCGGTCGGGTCTCTTTCTCGTCGCGTCGCCGGAGAAGGCGGGGAAACGGATCGTGGAGGCTGTCCTCGGGGGAAAGGACGAAAGCTACGTGCCCGGATTCTGGCGGCCCGTGATGTTTCTCGTTCGGTCGATTCCGGAACGGATCTTCAAGAGGATGCGATGGTGAACGTCGCTTCCGGTCGCTCGGGACCTGCGCCTTTCGACGCACCGGAACACGTCGCGCACTCAAAAGCCTGGCCGCTCGGCATCTTTGCGTGACCAGTCTGTCGAACAAATGGCGCGCGGCCCTCGCGCTCGGGGGCGTGATCGCCGGACTCTGTGGGGCATGGATCGTCCAGCCCTCCAAGAACGAGCCTCTTCTCGCCTTGTGCTACGGCCTATCGGCGGTGCTGTTGGCAATGGGTGTGGGTCTGCCGCCAACGGAACCGCGGCTTCCGGCGGACGCGACGGCCGGCCAGTGGCCGCGCTGGAAGTGGATTCTGGCAATGGCGGGTTTGCTGTTCGCCGCGCTCTTGCTCGTCGCGTCGTTGTCCGGGTTTGCGCACACGCCCGAACCGGCGCCGGGAGCCTGGCTGCTTTTCCTCGGATCCCTGGGCGTTCTCACGGCAAGTTTTTTTCCGTTAGGCAGCCGGAGCCGCCGTGAACGGCCGAGCCGCTGGGAGCTTGCCGCGCTCGCGGTCATCTTCGCATTGGCGGCTCTGCTTCGGCTCCATCGCCTGGATTCCTATCCCTACGGCGTCTGGTTCGATGAGGCGCAGAACTCTCTTGTGGCAAATCAAATTCTGACCAATCCAGGCTACCGGCCCGTCTTCGTCTCCGGGCTCTCTCAGATGCCGGCCCTGCTCTTCTATGTCTACGCGCTCGCTCTTCAGGTGATCGGCCAGAACGTGCTGGCCGTGCGAACCGTCGTGACCCTGGCCGGCCTGTTGTCCGTCGCAGCGGTCTGGGGCCTCGCCCGACATCTCTTCGGGCCCACTGCCGGGATCGCCGCGGCCGGCTTGCTTGCGGCGTGCCGCTGGCACGTGAACTTCAGCCGGTTCGGAATGGCGATGATCTTCGCCTCGCTCTTTGCTCCGCTGGCTCTGCTTCTCTTCTTCCGAAGCCAGAATCGTCGAAGTCCGCGCGAAGCCGTCCTGGCAGGACTGGCCGTCGGCCTGGGGATGCAGACCTACTACGTGATGCTCGGCATCGCCCTGTTGCTGGCGGTGATCTTTCTTCAGCGTTTCCTCGCGGGATACTGGCGAGGAGTCGGAGCGTTCGGTCTCGCCGGCGTCACGGCACTCTCCGCGACCTTCGCCTGGGCTCCCCTCTTCCAGTACTCTCGCCGCTATCCCGAGCAATTCTCCGAGAGGATGAGGACTGTCTCGATCATTCCGACCAACTCGGCCGGCGGGCTGGTGCGCCTGCTCGTGAGACCGTCCGCCGAAAGGAAAGTTTTCCTTGCAAAGCTCGGGTCCAATCTCGCGAAGCACCTGCGAATGTTCCACATCGCCGGGGACCGCAACGGGCGCCACAACCTCTCCGGCGCCCCGATGCTCGACCCGATTCTCGGATGGCTCTTCGCCGTCGGAGTGCTCTGGAGCATCGCTTGCATCGCGGACTCCCGAATGACGCTTCTTCTGCTGTGGCTCGCCGGCATGCTGGCGGCCGGATTTCTCTCGCTCGACTTCGAGGCTCCTCAGGGTGCCCGAGCCTTCGGCTGCACGGCTGTCATCGCGCTGCTCGCGGCCCTTCCTCTCCAGCGCCTCACGCAATGGACGTGGTCGGCAGCCGGCGCCGGAGGGCGCGTCCTCGCAGTCGCGGCCCTGGTGGGGGCTGTCGCAGCTTCCGCGGCCCACACCTGGTATGTCTTCTTCGAACAACAGCCTTACGACTTCGCCAGCTGGATTTCATTCTCGACACAGGAGACCCGCATCGCCGAAGTGGTCCGCGACGAGGTGGACCGGGCGGGAGAAGCCGCTGATCTCTATATTCCCGGCGCGCTGCGAGATCTCCCCACGGAAACGTTTCTCTTAGGTCACCCTTTCTTTGCCCTGCCTTTCCAGGCGGGTCAAACCCTTCCTCTGCGTCGCACCGGCCGCAAGGCCATTCTCTTCATCGATTCCGACGAGGCGAGGGCGATCCCGCTGGTTCAACGGTATTATCCGAAGGCTCGGATCGAGGCGTTCGGTCCGCCGCGCCCCGACGGTACGATTGGAGAGCCGACGGTCCTGTGGATTGTCCGCGTCGCGCCCTCGGACATCGAGGCGCTCGAAAACAAGTTCGGGAGCTTCGTCTCGCCTCGGACAAGAGCGCGTTAGTCCTCGCCAACTCTCGCTTGTCGCGAGTCACGGCTGCTGCTCACCGTTGACACTCCTCCGAGGCTATGGTATTTGTTCGAGCGTTCCAAAAAGCTCGAGCACGAAAAGGGGGAGGAGCGAAGCGCGTCGCCTGCCCAGAATGATGTTTTCCAACGAACTCGATCCCGCCAGGAGAAGCGCTCGTTGCGCCGGCGCGGGGCGTGTCGTCCTGGGCTCCCTTGCCGCCATCCTTCTGCTGAGCCTTTCCGTCTCCTGCCGGAAGAAAGAAGCCACACCCGAAGGCGCCTCGGCCCCCGGGACCTCCGCGAAGACCTCCGGCCAGGCCGCGGCAGAGGTCATTGAACCGAAGCCCGGTCCTCCACAGTCCGTCCAGGTCACGCTGAAGATTGGAGCGTCGAGCGGGCTGCGCGAACCCCACGGCGTCGCGGTCGATGGTCGCGGGAATGTCTACATCGTCGACACGGGCAACGACCGGATCGTGAAATTCGATCCTTCGGGGCGGGAGCTGGTTGCCTTTGGCAAGAAGGGATCCGACCCGGGACAGTTTTCAAAGCCCCTGGTGGCCGCCTTTTCGCCGCAAGGAAACCTGCTCGTACTGGACTCGGACACGTCCTGGATCCAGGTGTTCACGCCCGACGGAAAATTTGTCAGCCGCTTTGCTGGCCCGGCGATGAACTTCTACCATCCGGCCGGCCTGGCCGTTTCTTCCGATGGCACTATCGCCGTCGCTGATACCGGTGGGAATCGCGTGGTCCTCCTCGATTCCGGGGGGCAGTTGAAGGGAAGCCCGATCGCGGGGGTGGAGAAGCAACCCTTCTCGCAACCGACCGACGTTTACTTTGATCCTCGTGGAGGGATTCACGTCTACCAGACCGCCAACGCGAAGGCGCCCAGCACGCTGTTTCATCTGACGCCGACGGGTGAGCTGACAGGTAAGTGGATGGCCGCCGAAGCTTCCTCGACAGTCGACACGCCCCGCTTCGCGCTCGCCTCGGACGGCCGTCTCTTCATGACCGATCCTCATCACCAGCAGGTCCGCGTCTATGAGGCCGGCGGCGCCCAGTATCACATCGTCAACATGGGGGGGGACCTCGCGGCCCCGCTGAAGCTCGTCGCCGGCATCGCCATCGATTCCCAGAGTCGCGTCTACGTCGTCGACCCCAGATCCGGCCTCGCATACCGGTTCTAGAACGCCGCCGCAGCGCGGGACACTGCTCAACCCAAAGAAACCGAGCGGCGGCGCCCGAGATTATTTGCGCGACGGATAGTAAACGCGGATCATGATCTGTCCCGATCGGTCGCGCTCCTCCACGGCCTGCTTGCCGGGAAACCTTTCCTCGATGGCCTTCATCAGCGCCATCGCCGGCTCGTCGCGAGGGGATGGAAACACGACACATCTCGAGTCCGCCGTCGGCAGCCATCGGGGCTCGGCCCCATACAGCGCAAACTCAGGCGGTTTGGGAGTGGCTCTTGCTCTCACGGCAGGAGGAATGGCGCCACCCACTCCGACGTCCACGACCAGGAGAGGCCAGGTCGCCCTCTGACAAATCGGTTGCTCCAGGACCCGAATCGTCACCGCATCCGGCGAGCTCGGCGACTCGCGCGGCGCTACATCAAACCAACGGTGAAGGTTGCTCGCCGTGATCAAGAGGATCGCCGCCGCGCTCCCCACGAGCGGCCATAATTTCCTGCCCGCCGGCAGAATCACCCGGAGAGCCCTCAACGTCCGGTCGAGTCCCAGGGCCGCCAGCAGGACGACGACCGGAAGCGCGTAGTGCAACCGCGAGACGGAGACGTAGTCATACTTGGAAAGAACCCCCGTCACCGTGACCGCAATGACGAACCAGGCGAGAAGGCAACGGCTGCGCGCATCACGCCATGTCGCCGCGCAGTAACTCAGCCCGAGAACGAACAGCGCCGCGGTCACCGGCTCCGCCAGCGAGCCGCTCATGTAGGGACCCGCATGCACGTTGTAGTTGAAGGCCAAGAACGATCGGGCAGAGTTCCAGATCGGTAACATCGCTGGATCGGCAACGTCTTCCGCCGCCTTCAGGCTCTGTTCCAACATGCCCGCAATGAGCTGCCCGCCATTGACGGCGAGCATGGGCAGGAACACCAAGAGAAACCCGGCCGCGACCAGTACGCCGATCGCCGGCCAGCGCCGGATCCGCACGCCGAGAACGATCGCGGCGGCCAGAATCACAATGGCCGCGCGCGAGCTGTAAAAAGTGTACCAGCCCAGACCGGCAAAGACGCCGCTCAGAACCAGGAACCCGCGAGAGCCATTTCGCAGACCGATCACGAACAACAACAGGCTCGCAAGGGTCGGAAAGAGCGGTTCGAGATTCGGATATCCCGTGTGCGCGTACCCCAGCAGATACGCGGCCGACGCCAACATTGCGAGTGTGAACATCGCGACGCGCCGGCCGAAAAGAATTCTCGCGAGGAAATAGGCCAGAGGCAGGGACGCCAGGACAGGAACGAGCACCGCGGTCTTCCACGCCCGCAATCCGGTCCCGAAGAGACGCATCTGCATTCCCTGGACCCACGAGCTCGCCGCGGGAATCATGCCGTAGACACCCTGTTGCGAAAAAATGCTGCGCCAGGGCCGCCCTGCGGCCGCGGCTCTGGCGGCATCGTAGAAGTCGAACTCGTCGCCCAGAGACGAG
>JBKPDV010000166.1:0-10662 GCA_046728075.1 Acidobacteriota bacterium
CGCGGCCTGAACGCCGCGTACGGACAGTTCGGCGTGAACGCGCTTTACGCCCTCGTCGCGCAACGCCACATGCATCGCTACGGCACCAGCAACGATCACCTCGGCGCCGTGGCCGTCGCCGAGCGCGCCTGGGCGAACCGCAACCCGGCGGCACAGTTCTACGAAGCCCCGCTCACGCTCGAAGAGTACCATCGCTCGCGCTGGATCGTAGAGCCGTTCCACTTGCTCGACTGCTGCTTGGTCTCGAACGGCGGCGCGGCGGTGATCGTCACCGGCGCCGAGCGCGCGCGAAATCTCCGCCAGCCGCCCGTTTACGTCTGGGGCTTTGGCCAGGGCCATCCCGGAGGTGATCCCGTCGATACGCTCACGTCGGGCGCGCCGCTCGCCAAGAAGGCTGCATTTCGGATGGCCGGGATCGACACGGCCGACGTCGACGTGGCCGAATTCTACGATTGCTACACCTTCACGGTGCTCGTTACACTCGAGGACTATGGGTTCTGCGCGAAGGGCGAGTCGGGGCCGTTTGCCGCGGCCGGATCGCTCGGCCCGGGCGGCCGCTTGCCGGTGAACACGGGGGGTGGCCAGCTTTCGAGCTTCTACATGTGGGGCATGACACCGGTTTCGGAAGGCGTTATCCAGGCGCGCGGCCAAGGTGGAGCGCGCCAGGTCGAGCGGCGGAACGTCGTGCTGGTGTCTGGCAACGGCGGGATTCTATCCACGCACTCGACGCTCGTTCTGAGCCCGCTTCAGTCGTGACCACTGATCCGCAGAAGCCGATCCCCGAGATCACCGAGGCGCTTCGTCCGTTTTTGGCCGCCGCTCGCGAGGGGCGGCTCGTCATGCAGCGTTGCAGCCGCTGCGGTCAGCGCCGATTCCCGCCGCGCGAGATTTGCAGCGACTGCCTCGGCCGCGACGCTGATTGGGTGGCCTCCTCGGGGCGTGGCACGATCGTCAGCTTCAACGTCATGCACCAGGTCTACCATCCCGGGTTTGCCTCCGAGGTCCCGTACGCCGTCGTACTCGTCGAGCTCGAGGAAGGCGGCAGACTGCTCACCAACCTGATCGGCTGTCCCGTCGACCGGGTGCGCGTCGGTCTACCGGTCGAGGTGCAGTTCGAGAAACGCTCCGACGAGATCTCGTTGCCGCAATTCAGGCCTCGGCTCTGACGCGATGAAGATCGCGATCGATCTCGGCACGACGTACTCGGTCGTCTACGTCGTCGGTCGCGGCGTGGTCTTACGGGAACCTTCGGCAGTTGCCATCTACAAAGAGAGCGGTGAGGTCATCGCCTACGGCGACAGGGCGCGCGGCATGCTCGGGCGCGTTCCCGGGTCGATCGAAGTGATTCGCCCGTTGCGAGACGGCGTCGTTGCCCATTTCGCGGCGGCGCGGGAGATCCTCCGTCATTTCATCGAGGTGGCCACCGAACGCCGTTGGGTCAAGCGCTCGCAGATCGTCATCTGCGTTCCCCACGGGGCCACGCCTGTCGAGATGGACAGCTTGAAGCGCGAGTCGCTGGCAGCGGGAGCACATCGCGTCGATCTCGTGAAGGAGCCGTTCGCCGCCGCGCTCGGGGCCGGCTTGGCGATCGGCGAGCCGCGCGGAAATCTGATCGTCGACGTCGGCGGCGGCACGACCGAGGCTACGGCGATCTCGCTGAACAGCATCGTGCATTGCGAGTCGCTGCGCATGGCGGGGAACGCCATGGACCACGCGATCGAAGAGCATTTCCGCTCTCGCCATGACTTCGCGATCGGCGAGACGACTGCGGAACGGATCAAGATTCAGCATGGCTCGGTCACGCCCCGCGAGCCCGATTTGTCGGTGGAGGTGAAGGGATTGAACGTCCGCAATGGATGCCCCGGCGTGCTGCGCGTGCCGTCGCGTGAGATCGTCGAGGCACTCGAGCCGATCGTCCGCCAAATCGTCGAGGCGATTCGCCGTACGATCGAGCACCTCCCTCCCGAGCTCGCCGGCGACATTCTCACCGAAGGGGGCGCGATGGTGGGCGGCGGGGCGCTGCTGCGAGGTTGGTCGGGACGGCTACGAGGTGCGCTCGGGCTGCCAATCCGCATCGACGAAGACCCGCTGATGGCCGTGACCCGGGGCTTGATCCGCATCCTGGAGGATCGCAGTCGCTTCGCGGACCTGATCCTCAACTCGGAGTACCAGCCGGCGTTGGCGGGATGAGGACGGTCGCCGGCCTCTAATCGCGGAGCACGTGCTCGAACAAGAGCCACCCCGCGACACCGAACACCACGTCGAACGCCACCAGCACCCGTACCCAAACCGCCGCGTCGCCAGGAGCGCCGCTGCCGAGAAATACCGCTGACGCCTTCACGGCTGCGATGACGAGCGGCACGAGCAGGGGAAAGATGAGGAGCGGGAGGAGAATTTCACGAGCCCGAGACGCGACCGAGATCGAGGCGAAGAGTGTGGCCAGGGCCGAAAAACCGAGGTTGCCGAGAGCGCACAAACCGACGAGCGCCAGGGGTGCGCGCGGCACGATGCCGAACAAGATCGTCGTGAGCGGCAACACCACCGCCTGCAGGATGGCGAGGCTCGCAGCCGTGCCGAGCATCTTGGCGATGAAGATCGACGCGGGATCGAGCGGAGCGGTCTTCAGGCCCTCGATGCAGAGATTTTCGCGCTCGAGGAGGAACGTGCGCTGCGCGCCGAGCGTTCCGGCGAAGACGAACGAGATCCACAGCCCCGCGGCCGCGGACTCTGGCGTCGGCTTCTCGGGCATGGCGAACTGCAGGATCATGAGCACGAGCAGACCGAGCACGAACAGCGAGAGGAGACCGGTCTTCGATCGGAACTCGATCCGCAGGTCTTTCTGCAGGATCAGCCACACGCTCCGCGTCCTGGTTATCCTGAGGAGGAAGAGTGGTGCTCGTAGATGCGCACCATCTCTTGAGGGCCTGGCACGAAGCGCCCCGATTGCCATACCAGGCGTCCCCCGCGGAGAATGACCGCGCGATCGCAGACCTCGAGGCCGCGGCCGATGTCGTGGGTGGTGAGCACCATCGCCTTCCCGCGGCGGTGGACGCGCGCGAGGATCTCCTGTAAGTGCGCGACGGCGTCCGGGTCGAGCCCCGTATACGGCTCGTCGAGTAGCAACAGGTCGGGGTCGTGCAGGAATGCCCGCGCAAGCGCCAACCGTTGCTCCATCCCCCGCGAGAAGCTTTTGAGCGGCCGCTCCCTCCAGGCTTCGAGACCGACTTCCGCGAGCATCTCGTCGATGCGCGCCGCCGGGCGAGCGACGCCGTACAAACCGGCGTAGAAGCCCAGGTTCTCGGCGGCCGTGAGCTCTCCGTAGAGAAAGCTTCCGTGGCTGAGCAGCCCGATTCGCCGCCGCACCGCCGGGCGTGGCCACTCCTCGCCGAACAGGCGCAGGCGCCCCGCGCTCGGCCGGAGCACGGTCGCCAACAGCTTGACCAGCGTCGTCTTGCCGGCGCCGTTCGGGCCGAAGATGGTGAGGCTCTCGCCGGCGTGGATCTCGAGATCGAGATCGGCGAGCGCCCGGATGGACGCGTACCGCCTTCCGAGCCCCACGGCCTCCACGACCGGCACCGCCATGGACGACGGGATATAAAAAACGGCCCTAGGACTCCAGGGTTCGAGCCTTAGGTCTCGGGCTTCCGGGAAGGCTTCGGTTGACCTAGCCCAAGCCCGCGGCTGGAGCCTGAACGTCGATTCTATGTTACAAGCCGGTCGTGTTCACGATCCGCGGCAAGCTCTTGATCTGCGCGCTGGAGATCGTCGCGGCCGCCATCTTGCTTCTCTCGATGCCGCCGTGGGAATGGTGGGCGCAGGCGGGGCTCGCTTCCCTGGCGATCCTGGCCGTCGCTCTTGCGGCGATGCTCGGGCGATCGATCGCGCTCCGCATCGAGCGGTTGGTGGCGGCCACACGCCGCATCGGGGACGGTGACTACGATCACCCCGTGCGTGTGAATGCCTCGGACGAGCTCGGCACGCTCGGCCGCGAGATCAATCACATGCGCGCGCTGTTGGCGGACAAGGTTCGCCAGCTCGAGGAGCTGGCACGCGAGCTCGAGCGCAAGGTCATCCAGCGCACCGAGGCGCTGCGTACGGCCAACGATCGGCTCTCGCTCGTCCACCAGGTGGCGAATGCGGTGAATTCCAGCCTCGATTTCCAACGCATCTTCGAAGCGGTCGTCGAGGGCACGCGGCGGCTCGTCGATTTCGAGCAGGCCTCGATAGCGCGCATCACCGATCCGCAGACGGCGACGGTTTTCGCCATCTCCGGGAGCCTGGGCACGCTGCAGGGAGGCAAGAAGATCGTGCTGCCTGCCTCGCGGTTCTCCGACGTCTTGGAGCACCGCAGGCCTGCGGTATTCGACGTACCGGTCGACCGCGTCACCACGGACACGCTCCGCATGTCGGCGATCCGGCGCGAGATCGTGCTGCCGCTCGTCGTCGGCGATCAGGTGATGGGCACGTTCAATCTGGGAAGTCGCCGGCGAGACGCCTTCTCCGGAGCCGAGATCGAGGTGCTCTCGCAGATTGCCGCAGAGCTCAGCGTCGCGCTGGCGCAGGCCGAGGCCTACGACCGGGAACATGAGGCCGCGCGGAAGCTGAAGGAGCTCTCCGACCTGAAGTCCGAGTTCGTGTCGAAAGTGTCCCACGAGCTGCGCACGCCTCTCACGTCGATCATGGGTGCAGTGGACAACCTGCTCGACGGCATAGCCGGGCCGGTGGACGAGCGCCCTCGCGCCTATCTCGCGCGAATCAAGGAAAACAGCGACCGGCTACTTCGTCTCATCAACGAGCTCCTCGATCTGGCTCGCATCGAAGCGGGCAAGGAAGAGATCCACGCGTCCCGGTTCCGCCTCGATGCTTTGATCGAAGAGACACTCGACACGCTGAAGCCGCTCGCCGCCGAGCACGGCGTCGTACTCGCCGCACCGACCCCTTCCCCGCTGGTGATCCGCGCCGATCGCGACAAGATCTCGCGCGTCTTGGTCAACTTAGTGCAGAACGGCATCAAGTTCACGCCTTCGGGCGGGCGGGTTGAAATCGCGGCGAGCAACGACGGCGCGTGGGCCAGAGTCGCGGTGAGCGACAGCGGCGCCGGCATCCCGCAGAACGAGCTCGAGCGGATCTTCGACAAATTCCATCAGGTGAAGCGGCCACGGGGTCCCGGAGGCCCGGGTACTGGGCTCGGCTTGCCGATCAGCCGACAGCTCGTCGAGATGCATGGCGGGCGGCTCACCGTCGAGAGTACCCACGGTAAGGGCAGCACGTTCACCGTCGTTTTGCCGACGTCGGCCGAACGCGATCGCCAGGCTGAAGCGGGCCCCGAGACATGGCGCGCATCCTAGTCGTCGACGACGACGCGGACATCCGTACGATTCTCGCCGACCGCCTCGCGTCACGCGGCCACGAGGTGCTGCAATCGACGGACGGGCTGAAAGCGCTCGAGATTTGCACCCGCGAGCTTCCCGATTTGATGTTGCTCGATCTTGATCTGCCCGGCGCCGACGGTTTGACGGTGCTCGAGCGTCTGCGTCAGGAGAGCCTACCGCCGACGGTCGTCGTGATTACCGCGTTTGCGACGGTGGAGAAGGCCGTCGAGGCGATGCGACGAGGCGCGTTCGATTTTCTGCCCAAGCCGTTCCAACCGGGCCTCGTCGAGCTGACCGTTCAAAAGGCGCTCGAGCGCAACGAGCTCCGCGAGGAAAACCGGGCGCTGCGCGCCGCGCTGCCGGGCGGAAAGCCGCTCGTCGGCGTCAGCGGCGCGCTCCGAGAGCTCGTCGAGCAGGCCCGCAAGGCCGCCGAGAGCAAGAGCACCGTGCTGCTGGTCGGCGAAAGCGGCACCGGCAAGGAAGTGCTGGCACGATCGATCCACGCCTGGAGCCCACGCGCGTCTCGGCCGTTCATCGCCGTGAACTGCGTGGCGCTCTCGGAGGAGCTTCTCGAGAGTGAGCTCTTCGGCCACGAGAAGGGCGCCTTCACCGGAGCTCACCAGCAGAAGCCGGGCAAGTTCGAGCTCGCCAACCACGGGACGATCTTCCTCGACGAGGTCGGCGACATCCGCGAGTCGCTGCAGGCGAAGCTTTTGCGCGTCCTCCAAGAGCACGAGTTCGAGCGCGTCGGCGGCACCAAGCCCATCCGGGTCGACATCCGCATCATCGCGGCGACCAATCGCAACCTCGAAGAAGCCGTCAAGGACGGACGCTTCCGGGAGGATCTCTATTACCGACTGAACGTCGTGCGCCTTCGGCTCCCGCCGCTTCGCGAGCGTCGGGAGGATATTCCAGGGCTGGCCGAGCATTTCCTCCGCAAGTACTGCGCGGAGACAGGAAAGACGATCCCGGGCATATCTGCCGAGGCCGTCGATCTGCTCAAAGCGCATCCCTGGCCCGGCAACGTTCGCGAACTCGAGAACGCAGTCGAACGCGCCGTCGTGCTCGGCGCCGGGGGTGCGATTTCGCGAGCCGACCTCGGCCTGCGTACGGCGACCGATGGAACGGCAACGCGATCCCTCGAGTTCTCCGTCGGCCGATTCCATGAAAACGTGGAGAGCTTCAAGCGCAACCTCATCCGTCGGGCACTCGAGCGGGCCGGCGGCAACCAGACCCGCGCCGCGGAGACACTCGGGCTACAGCGCACGTACCTCGCCCGCTTGATCAAGAACCTCGCGGTTCGCGGGGAGACGGATTGACAGTCGGCGGAGGTGGCACGACCTCTTTCGATTCCCGCGACGATCGTCGTCGCCCTCGTCGTGGTCGCCATGCTCGCGTGGAGCGCCACCCGCGAGAGCCCGGTGGATTGGTCTCTCGACCAAGTCGGCGCGACGATCCAAATGATCGAGCGAACGGTCGAGATCGCCGATGCGGCCAATCGAGCCAAAGAGGGCCCTTGGAGCATCTTCAGCGTCGCCGAGGACCCGCCCGCGAAGGCACGCGATCGAGGGATCAAGCGCTATTACCGGGCGACCGATCGCCTCGAGACGTTGCACAGAGACGAGGAGGCGCGAGCCGTCCGCGCTCACTTGGCGTATCTACTCTCGGACGCGGGTCGCAGTCGGGAGGCAAACCTTCAGTTGAAGGTCCTGCGGCAGTTCCCGCAAATGCGCGGTCTTTGCGATGCGATCGCCGCCGTGGACGCGGACCCGTCCAGCGACGCAGCGACTTTCGTCGACCCGGAAGTCGTCACGCCGCTGCGCAAGGGCTGGGCGGCCACTCGGTTGAAGATCCGCCTGCTCGACCGCGCTGGACGACGCTCCGAGGCCGACGAGTTGCGGGAAGCCGCCCGGCGATCGGGCAACGCGCGATTCTTCCGAATGATGGCCGTCGACGCCGTGGGCGCGGTGCTCTTCTACATCGGTGCCCTGTCGGTGGTGTTCGAGCTGCGCTACGAGTCGTGGCGTCCACGCCTGCCGGCTCCGACCCGGAGCGGATGGACCGTGGCTCAAGGCCTCGGCGTCTTCGCGCGATCGGAGCTGATCGGCCTGCTTCTCGCGGCGGGGGTCGCCGCAATCGGCTGTAGCGGGCCGCTCTCGGGTCTTTGTCTGTGGGACGGGCTCGTCTGCTTCCTACCCCTCGTATGGCTGGCGCGCCGACACCTGGTGACGGGTCCTTGGCGCGAGGTGATGCATGAGTTCCGCATGCTGCCCACGGGGCTCGGCGCGAAGACCATGCTGCGAATCTCGCTCGGGCTCCTGGCGATCGTCTGGATTGCCGGCCCGGCGATCGAACCGATCTCCAAGTGGCTCGGCGTCGATTCGGATTTGACGGGTGTCTACTTCGACCCGATGGTGATGGACACCCCGCCGCGTGTCGCGCTCGCAGGCGTGAACGCCGTCCTCTGGGCCCCCCTCGCCGAGGAGGTGACGTTCCGCGGCTTGCTCTACCTGACGCTGCGCACGATCGTCCGACCGGGGGTCGCGGCCTTGGCGAGCGCCGCGCTCTTCGCGCAGGCTCACTTCTATTCGCCCGCCGCGTCGCTTCCGGTGCTATGGACCGGCGTCGTCTTCGCGTTCGGCTTCGAGCGCTACGGCAGCCTGCTCCCGGGCCTCGTCTGCCACGCGCTGATGAATCTGTTCTTCATCGTCTCCAACGTCGTGGCTTATCGCTGAGCGGCTCGGCGGTTCAGCGCCCCTTGGCCGGGGGCTGAAACCAGGCGTTGTCGACCGGTACCTTGCGGTCGAGAAGGATTTCGCGGACTTTCGGCACGTAACCCGTCGTGCGAAACACGGATTCCTTGCCGATCCCTTCCAGTCGGTAGATCTCGCCCATGGTGAACTGATCCCCCTCGAGACCGGTCAACTCCGCGATCGAGGTGATCCGCCGGCTGCCGTCGCGAATGCGACTGAGCTGCACGATGAGACGGATTGCGCTCACCACCTGCTCGCGAATGGCGCGCGGCGGCAGGTCCGTGCCGGCGAAGAGCACGAGCGTCTCGAGCCTCGTCAGCGCCTCGCGCGTCGAGTTCGCATGGATCGTCGACAGGCTGCCTTCGTGTCCCGTGTTCATCGCCTGCAGCATGTCGAGAGCTTCACCTCCGCGGACTTCTCCGATCACGATGCGCTCCGGGCGCATGCGCAGCGCGTTGCGCACGAGATCGCGAATGGTCACGCCCGCCGTACCGTCCGGACTGGGCGGCCGCGCCTCGAGCGGCACGACATGGCGTTGCGGCAGCTTGAGCTCGGCGGCGTCTTCGATCGTGATGATCCGCTCGTCCGCCCCGATGAAACCGGCAAGCGCGCTGAGTAGCGTCGTCTTACCCGACCCAGTACCGCCGGAGATCAACATGGAGAGGCGTCCGACGACCGCGGCTCGCAGGAATTCGATCATCGGCTGGTTGAGCGCACCGATCGCCACCAGCTGCTCGGCTGACAATCGATGTCGGGGGAAGCGACGCACCGTCAGGCAGGGGCCGCGCAGGGCCATCGGCGGCAGGATCGCGTTGATCCGTGATCCGTCGCGCAATCTGGCGTCGAGCATCGGAGCGCGACGATCGATCTCCCGCCCGACGGCTGCGGCCATCGACGAAATCAAGCCGGCGAGATCGTCTTCCGACGCGAACGTCACGGTGGTGAGCTCGAGCTTGCCGCCACGCTCGATGAATACCTCGTTCGGGCCGTTGACCATGACCTCGCTCACGGCCTCATCCTCGAAGAGCGGTTCGAGGGGACCGAGGGTAAAGCCGAGAAGGGCAGCCCATCCTCCCGAGGGAGTCAGCGGGGCCGCCGCCGGCCGTGCCGGCGACGGTGGCGCGGACAGCGTCGCGTCCGCCGCGAGACGACGCACGACGAAAGGACCGATCTCGAGCTCGAGGCCGGGCAGCCACTCCGTCCGCTCCTTCAGTTGATTTCCGCCGAGCCTCGATCCGTTGGTACTGCCGAGATCTTCGGCGAAGACGCGCCCGTTCTCCTCGGTCACGCGCACGTGACGGCGCGAAACCTTGGCGTCGCCGAGGACGACGTCGCAGTCGGCATGCTTGCCGAGAAGGAGCTCGGGTCGATCGAGCTCGACACGCTGTAGCTCCTCTTGGTCCCGGGAAATCGTCAGGATCACGGCACCCTCGGGCGACCGCGGCTTCGCTAGGGTCCCTTGGTATTGGGCAGCAGGGTGATGGCCCGATCGCGATAGCGGGCGGGAATCTTGTCCGCGTCGTCGAGGACGACGGTCCGACCGTTCTCGTCCTTGTAGATGATGAGCGTCGAATCGGAACCTGCCATGCCGGCCTTCAAGTGGCTCTCCGTCTCCCGGACCCGCGCTTCGACGTCCGGGTCCTTGCCATCCGCCGCGCGCGAGGCTTTGCGGTAGTTCTCGAGGGCGACCCAGTTGTCGCCGCTCTCGCGAGCGTGATCGCCGCGCTCGACATAGAACTGCAGCGCTTTCTGCACCCGCTCGCGGGCGACGGTGCTCGACGGATCGATGCCGAGCGCTTCGCGGTAGCGGAGCAGCGCATTGCTCCCCGCGGGCTCAGCAACCTGACCCTTTTCGAAGAGGGCGTCGCCTTTGGCGATCGCGGCGTTCACTCGCTCCTCGAGGGCCTTTCGCCGCGCCTCTTCCTGTCGCCGCCGCTCCTCTTCGCGGGTACGCCGCTGCCTGTCCCGCTCGCTGTCTATTTTCTTCAGAGCCGCGATGGCGCGCTCGTTCCCGGGGTCCATCCCCAGGACCTCGTTGAATTTGGAGAACGCGTTCTCGGCATCCGGCTGATCCGTGGGAGCGAACAGCCTCCCTTCGTTGAGAAGAACATCGCCGGCGCCGAGCAGCGCGGTGATTCGCTTGGCACGATCGGACTGAGAGTTCGATTTGGAAGCCTGCGCCTGCACGACGACCTTTCGAGGAGCTCCGCTCGGCATTAGAAACAGCAGGAGAATCAGGGCACCGAGGCCACCGAGCAGATACATGCGGCGCTCGGGCGCGAGCAGGCTCGTCACGAAGGAAGCCGCAAATTCGGAGGCCTCGAAATCGGACGAGAATACGTCGCCCGTACGAACGAAACGAACCACGACGTCCCCGATCTTGACCAGGTCGCCGACCTTGATCTTGCTCAAGGTCACGCGACGACCGCCGGCGAGCATGACGGACCCGGGCGCGCCCAGGTTTTGGATCTCGAAGTCGTCGCCGTGCCGTTTGAGCTTCGCGTGTACGCCTTCGATGCCCTCTAGCACGACGTGAC
>JBKPDV010000167.1:0-6427 GCA_046728075.1 Acidobacteriota bacterium
GGTCCAGGTCGTTCGCGCCCCTTCGCCTCCGGAGGATCCGGGGGCAGCCCCTCCCGCCGCCAGGCCGCAGCGGAAGACCGCTTTCACGACCGAAGACCTCCGGCAGCTTCTGATGGCGTCCGAGCCCGCCGCACCCAAGCCTGCCGCCCGCCGCAAGACCGGTTTTACAACCGGGGACTTGCGGGAGCTGATGAGATAAACCGGCGCTCCGCGCTGCGCGAGCGCTGCGGCTCAAACTGTTAGCGGGTCGGCGAGCTAAGAAAGACTCTCAGCTCCAACTCCTTCAAGCGCCGGTCGCGTCGTCCAACTGGGGGAGACTCTTCTCTATCCGATCGCTGAACCTCGCGGGGGTTTCGGAACGTAAAATGAGTGAGAGGGGAAAGTTCTATGTGGAGTTCGCGAAAAAAGTTAGCGATGCCGGAGGCGAGCGAGGCGCTGCCGGGGCGGAGTGAGGAGATGCGAGTTCCGGAGAAGCACTTCGTTAATGGGAACCGGATCGTGCCGCCTTTTGCGCAAGGGCTCGAAATGGCGGTGTTCGGGATGGGCTGCTTCTGGGGAGCGGAGCGGAAATTCTGGGAGCTGCCGGGAGTGGTCGCGACCGCGGTCGGGTACGCGGGCGGCTTGACGCCCAATCCGACTTACGAAGAGGTGTGCTCCGGGCGGACGGGTCACACCGAAGTCGTTCTGGTGGTCTTCGATCCTCGTCGGGTCCAGTACGAGGACCTGCTGCGCGTCTTCTGGGAGAACCACGATCCAACACAGGGAATGCGTCAGGGTAACGACGTGGGAACGCAGTACCGGTCCGCCATCTACACGTTCGGCGAGCAGCAAAAGATCGCGGCCGAAGCTTCCAGGAAAGACTACGAGAGCGCGCTCGCCGGTTCCGGGTTCGGCAAGATCACGACCGAGATCGCCCCGGCGCCGAAGTTCTACTACGCGGAGGACTACCACCAGCAGTACCTGGCGAAGAACCCGGGCGGTTATTGCGGCATCGGCGGGACAGGCGTGTCCTGCCCGACCGGAGTGGCGGCGAAGACCGGCTGAGTTCAAGTGGTTATCTCGAGCGTAGCGCGGGATCTGCACCTGAGCCCGCCTCTCGAGCTGTCCGCCTCTCCACCAGTTGGAGAGGGAACTCGTGTCGGATGGGGGGCTATGGAATCCGCATCACGAAGCCGAAGGTGCCCTCGATCGGGTTGCCCTTTGCGTCCATTGCGGGACGAAATCGGAACCGGCGCAAGGCATCGAGCGCGGCGCGATCGCATTCCGGACAGACGGGCGTGATGACGCGTGCGCTCTTGAGAGTACCGTCGGCCGCGACCACGACGACCAGGCCGATCGACTCGTTGTGATGGACGGCGAGCAGGTCCTTTGGGAGGAGCAAAGGGGACTGCGCGACGATCTCGGGCGGGGTGCGTTTGCCGGGCTCCGGAGCGGGAGTCGGGAGCACGGCAACAGCCGTCGGCACACTCGTCGGAGCGGGCGCTCGGGTTGGAACGCGCGTCGGCGCGAGCTGAGCGCGCCGCGGCGGCCGCGTGGCTGCCGGAAGGGACGTGGGCGGCGGCTCGGTCGGTCCGGGCTCGGGCGTCGATTGTGGAGCCGGGGTCGGAGCGGACGTAGCCGCGGCCGCGGGGATCAGCGCCTTTGGTGGAGTCTCCCGGCGGGCGGCCGGACTCGGCGAAGCGGTCGACTGGGCCGATGAGCTCGGTCGGCGAACGAGCAGAACCACTCCCGCGAGGACGGCCAACGAGACGGCCAGCGCCAGCCATCCCAGGCCGAGCGAGCGCGGGCGTTCCGGAGGAGGCGAGGCGATCGGCGGGGTGGAGACTGAAATCGGGGGAGCCGCGGAGCCCGAGGTGACGACCGTCGGAATATCGGAGCCTTCAGAGACGGGAAGCGGCACGGTGCCGCGCGGGGTCGCGGCTGAGGCGCGGCTCGATGATGTCGGTGTCGTCCCGCGAAACGGTGTGACACGCGTGGGAGTCGAGTCGTCCGGCCGGAAGGCCGTTGACGACATGCGGAATCGAGGCGGTGTGACTTCCGCGAGAAAACCCTCCAGCTCGTCCCGCATCGACGCGGCGTCCGGGAACCGTTCCTCGGGATCGCGCTCGAGGGCTCGCATCACGGTTGCGTCCAGAGTGGGATGAATGTCGGGGCGCCGCGAGGAGAGAGGCTCCGGGGTCTCGGAGAGCCGCTTCATCGTGGCGCGGAACGTGTCTTCTCCGGTGAACGGCAGAGCGCCCGACAGCATCTTGTAGAGGGTCACCCCGACCGAGTAGAGATCGGAACGGCCGTCGAGCGCCTTGCCCTGGAGCTGCTCGGGAGACATGTAGGCAGGAGAGCCGAGCAGCGTGCCCGCGTGCGTCTTGACCAACGCCAGCTCCGATTTGGCCACGCCGAAGTCCGTCAGGTAGGGACGTTCCGTGCGGTCGAGCAGGATGTTGTCGGGCTTGATGTCTCTGTGGATAACTCCACGACCGTGGCTGTAGGAGAGCGCGTCGAGAACGGGAACCACGATGCGCGCGGCCAGCGTGTCCTCGAGGCGCCGCCGGCTCTTGAGCTCCTTGCCGACGGAGGCGCCGTCGATGTACTGCATGGAGAACCAGAAAAACGTTTCGATGGCGCCGTAGTCGTAGATCTTGACGATGTTGGGATGATCGAGAGCGGCCGCGACGCGCGCCTCCTGCTCGAAACGCTTGGCGAAGTCGGCGTCGTCCGTCAGCATGTCCGAGAGAACTTTCAGGGCCTCGGTTCGCTGAAGACGCAGGTTGCGGACGCGATAGACCCCGGCAAAGCCTCCCTTGCCGATCATCTCGACGACCTCGTAACGGTCGCCGAGAAGCCTCGCGATGCGGCTCTCCATGGGCTCGGGCACGAGGGAATGCTATAGGACAAGAGCTAACAGCTGACAGCTGACAACTAGGGCAATCGGTGGAAGTCGAGCGGAGAGTTCTCAGAGTCCATATCGGAAGATCGTGAACAGGATTTTGTACCCTGCACGGAGCGTTCCCGAGACGGTGCCGGTGATCTTGGAGACACCGACGCGCCGTCGGTAGGACACCGGCACTTCCGCGATCTTCAGGCCTTTCCTTAGAGCCTTGACCTGCATCTCACAGGTCCACCCGAAGTTGGTGTCCTCCATTCCGAGGCGCTCGTACGCGCTCCAGCGGACGGCCCGGAAGGGGCCCAGGTCCGTGTAACGGTGGCCGTAGAGCAGAAGGATCAGCCAGCAGGCGAGCCGGTTGCCGAACCGGGCCTGCGGCAGAAGGGCTCCAGGTTCCGCTCGCCCCAGGGCGCGCGAGCCGATCACCAGATCCGCTCCCTCTGCGATGGCGTCGAGCAGCAGCGGCATCTCCTCTGGATGATCGGAGTAGTCGCCGTCGAGGAAGACCAGCACATCGGGTGGATCGGGGCGGAGGACCGCCACTCCCGCCAGGCACGCGCTTCCATACCCGCGGCGCTCTTCGCGAATCAGCCGGACGGGCAGAAGCCGGGCAACGGATTCCGTCCCGTCGGTCGAGGCATTGTCGACGACCACGATCTCCGAAACGGCCGCCGCCGGAATGTCGCGGACCACGAGGGGAAGCGAGTCCCGCTCGTTGAAGACCGGAATGACGACGGAGACCTTCACGGGAGGGAATCCTGAACTTGTGCCCTGCGGGAGACCGAGACGGCGAGACCACCGAGGATGAGGAGGGCCGCCACGGCCGTCCTGCCTGTGAAGGTCTCGTGAAGAACGAGAACGGCCAGCACGGTGGCCACGAGCGGCTGAAGAAAGACGTAGAAAGCGACGCGCGAGGCATGGGTCCGCGCGAGCGCCCAGGAATTGGCGAAGTAGGGCATGACGGTGGAGAACACGACGATCACAGCGAGGCTTCCCCAGGAGGCGGGCGTCACGGTGGATGGCGCGAAGCGGGACAGGGCGGGCAGAGCAACCAGGACGATCGGCACGGCGCCATAGAGGAAGACACGGGAAACGATGGTCAGGGCGCTGTAGCGAGAGAGGATCGGGCGGGAGAGAACGAGGTAGAAGGAGTAGCTGATCGCGCAGGCCAGCAGAAGGACGTTCCCGCGGGCGGTGCGGCTGTTCCAGTCGAAACGGCTCACGTCCAGGAGGAGAAGAGCCCCCGCTCCCCCAAGCAGCACGCCGATCGCGGCCGGCAGAGTCATCCTCTCGCGGCCGAGCAGGACGGCGGCCAGGAGTGTGAAGACGGGAATCGTCGAGCCGAGGATCGTCGTGTTGATCGCCGTCGAGAGCGAGAGCCCGAAGGTGAAGAGGACCTGGTTCAAGCCCACGCCGAGCATCCCGAGGACCAGGACTGCGGGCCAATCCCGGCGGGCGACCTCTTCACTGCCCGAGGCTCGCCGAAGCGCTTCGAGAAGCAGCGAGGCGGCGATGACGCGGAGGGCGGCGAGGACGAGAACCGGAATCGTCGCCAGGGCGATCTTGCCGAAGATCGGGAAGAGCGCAAATCCGAGCTGCACGCTGAGCAACGCGAAGTGGACGGGCCAGCCGTCGGCGGAGGCAGGACTCCGAGACGGAGCCGGGCGCGTCACGCGAAAGGAAGTTCCGCGACGATCGCCGTACGCGACGGATCCGCGGCGGACACGAGGTGTCCGCCTTGTGCGACGTCACGAAACGCGTAGCCGAGACCGATGGCGCCGAATCGAGGCGAGAGGACCGAGCTCGTCACGCGTCCCTGCTCGATCTTGCCTGGTTCGCTCTCTTCGGGGAGCTTCAGGAGCGATGCGGCGGGAATCGTTCCCTCAGGAAATCGAAAGCCGACCAGGCGGCGGTTGGCGCGCCCGTAAGTGCGCATGCGGGCAACGATTTCCTGCCCGACGTAGCAGCCCTTTGTCGTGGAGATGGCTTCGTCGAGCCCGACCTCGTCCGGCAGATGCGTCTGGTCGGCGTCCTGACCGAATCGCGCCCGGCCGGCTTCGACTCGACGGACTTCCGCCTCCTCCTCCGAAATCGGCCGCACGCCCCTCGCGCGCAGCCAGGCGCCGAGCTCGTCGCGCGCCGTCGCCGGCGCGAGGATCTCGCCGGCGAGCTCTCCCTCGCCGGGCAGGAGCGTCGCGCCTTCCGGCAGTTCTTCCGCCA
Source organism: Acidobacteriota bacterium (assembly GCA_046728075.1). Taxonomy (GTDB): domain Bacteria; phylum Acidobacteriota; class Thermoanaerobaculia; order UBA5066; family Gp7-AA6; genus JBKPDV01. The sequence continues at coordinate 5,102 of JBKPDV010000167.1, forward strand.
TCGCCGCGCCGTAGAGCCCGACCCGCAGGAAGGCGTCGCTCGAGTCGCTTACCGAGACTTTTTGAAAAACGGCGTACTTGCGCAGGTGGGCGAGGACGGTCTCCCTCGAGGAAGCCGGCAAGAGTAGCCGTAGGCGGTCGGGCAGAACGTGGACGCGAGAGAGGAAAAGCATCTTGCCTTTGGGAGTCAGGCCGGCTGCAGGGCGGGTCTCTCCCACGGCCATTCCGGCAATGTCCTGAGTCAATTGCCCCTGCAGAAACGCGACACGATCGGGTCCTTCCACATCGAGGATCGCCGACGGCCGGAATCGATATGCGAGGTCCTGACTCTCCGCCGCCTTTGATTCGGCAGCTGTCGACTGTCGACTGTCGACTGTCGACTCTCCCTTCACTTTCGTCCGATCTCCGCGCGAATGTGGGCCTTGGGCGAATCGGCGATGTCGAGCGTCCGCATCCGCGTGGAGACGCGAATGTTGTCGTCGTATTTGCCCGAGTCGACCGTGTCGCTGCGGTCACTCGATTTCGCCACGCGCCCGGCCTTGTCGTAAACGTCGACCCAGAGCTGGATCCGGCACTTCGCGTCTCCGCGGTTCTCCACGTGAAAATTCCACCAGACCCAGGACTTGTCGTCCGGTTTCCGCGTGCGCGCTTCCTCGATGTCTTCGGAGTTTGGGTAGTTCTGGAGCGACACGCCGCGCACCGTGCAGCCCGCGGACGTCCAACCCAGGCGAGTCTCCCCCGAGCGGGGGACGGGGATCGACTTCTCGAACTTTTCGGCCGCCAGAATCGCTGGTGCGCCCATACAGAGGAGCAGGATGCCAGCCGCTGGTTTCATCGTCGGTCTCCTTCGGGCGTTATTATCGCCGGGTGGGAGACGCATCCGACCGGCCGGAGCTGCACGTCATCGACATATTCATGATGTCGATCAAGTGCGGCAACTGCGACGGCTATCAGACGATCGTCCGGTTTTCCAAGGGGCCGGAGAAGAATACCTATACGTACGAGTGCGAGAACGACATCTGCGATCCCAACGTCACGCGGACGATCGTGGAAGTTCCAAGACAGCTGGACAACTCGACCAAACGCGCGGAAGAGCTGCCCTATTACGAGAAGGACGCGGAGGGTTCGGGAACTTAAACGGGCGGCTCCGGGACCGGATCTCTGCCCCCGAAAAGAGAGGCGGGTCCGACGCCAGGGACTAAGCGGCTTGGACAGACTGTTACAATGGCTCGGAACCGAACCCCCGCCGTGTCCTTTTTTCGTTTAGAATGAATCGTTTATGAGCTCGACTACGACGGAGCCGGCCAGTACCGGGTTGGCTCCGGAC
>JBKPDV010000168.1:0-33549 GCA_046728075.1 Acidobacteriota bacterium
CGCAATGACGCTCGGCTCCGGCACTCGAGGGAAGGACCGACGCGGCATCAGCACGATCTCTCCGCCCGACATCCCCTTTCCGACGTGGTCATTGGCCTCTCCTTCGAGGCTCATCCGCATCCCTTCCACGCAAAAGGCCCCGAAGCTTTGCCCGGCGCTGCCGCGATAGCGCAGCGTGACCAGCGGAGGCACGCGCCGGGCCCGAAAGCGCCCGGCCAGTTCGCCGGCGACCCGCGCCCCGACGGCCCGGTCGGCATTGGTGATGTCCAGATCCATCGAGACGGGGGCCGCGTCGTCCGTCCGGTCTCGGAGGCGCGCCAGAACACCCCCATCCAGGTCGGAGCCGGTCGCGGGCGGATCGTTGCGAGTCTCCAGGCAGCGGCGGGGACCGGCGGACCCGCGAGGCCCGGGCACGATTCGGGAAAGATCGACCTTCGAGATCTTTGATCTCTCCGGGGGAATCCGCACCTCGAGCAATTCCGTGCGGCCGATGGCTTCTTCGAGGCTGCGACAGCCGATGCGCGCCAGGATCTCTTGCGCTTCCTCCGCGATCGCGGTCAGGAACCGGATCACCATCTCCGGCGTGCCCCGGAATTTCCGGCGCAGGTCCTCGCGCTGGGTCGCGATGCCGACCGGACAGGTGTTGAGGTGACACTGGCGGCACATCAGGCAGCCCACGGAGACCAGCACCGCGGAGCCGAAGCCGAACTCCTCGGCTCCGAGGAGAGCCGCGATGACGACGTCGCGGCCGGTCTTCAAGCCGCCGTCGACGCCAAGACGCACGCGCGAGCGCAGGTTGCCGGCAACGAGGACCTGCGCGACCTCGGCCAGCCCGATCTCCCAGGGAGCTCCTGCGTTCTTGATCGATCCCAGGGGTGAGGCTCCCGTTCCCCCATCGTGACCGGACACGAGGATCGAATCGGCGTGGGCCTTGACGACGCCCGCCGCGATGGTGCCGATGCCGGCCGAGGAGACGAGCTTGACGCCGACACGGGCGCGCGGGTTGACCCGCTTCAGGTCGTAGATCAACTGCGCGAGGTCCTCGATGGAATAGATGTCGTGATGGGGAGGTGGGGAGATCAATGTCACCCCTTCCGGCGAGTGCCGCAGACGCGCGATGTGTCCGGCGACCTTGCCGCCGGGCAGCTGACCCCCCTCCCCCGGCTTGGAGCCCTGGGCCATCTTGATCTGCAGCTCCTCGGCCGACATCAAGTATTCGGCTGTCACGCCGAAACGCGCCGAAGCGACCTGCTTGATCCGATCGTTGGCCGAGTCCCCATTGGCGAGCGTGGCCCAGTACTGGTCGGGATCGGCTCCCCCTTCGCCGCTGTTGCTCCTCCCGCCGATCCGGTTCATGGCGATGGCGAGCGTCTCGTGGGCTTCGGGGCTCAAGGCTCCGATCGACATCGCAGAGGTCGTGAAGCGGCGCAGGATCGCTTCAACCGGCTCGACATCCGTAAGCGCGAGCGGGACCGAGGCCGCCGGGACGAACTCGAGGAGGTCTCGCACGACGATGGGATCGCGCCCGCGGATTTTCCCGGCGTAACTCTCGTAATCGGGCTTCTCTCCGCTCCGAATCGCGGTGTGGAGGAGCCGCACGACGCTCGGGGAGAATGCGTGCGCCTCGCCGTCTCTGCGGTAGCGGTGAAAGCCTCCTTCTTCGAGAACGTCGCGGGAGGACGGCTCGAAGGCGACAACGTGGCGCTCGAGGACCTCCCGCGCGATTTCCGGGAGTCCCGCGCCGCCGATGGCCGAGGGAGCGTCGGGAAAATACGCCTGCATCACCTCTTCGGCCAGGCCGATGACCTCGAAGAGCTGGGCGCCCTGATAGGAACGCATTGTGGAGATTCCCATCTTGGAGAGGATCTTGAGAAGTCCCTTTCCGAGAGCAACGATGTAGCGCGACTCCGCCGTCCCGTCGCGATCCGCTTCCTTCGAGGCCGCGCGAATCCGCTCGAGAGCCAGGTAGGGACAGACGGCGTCGGCGCCGAAGGCGAGCAAGCAGGCGAGCTGGTGTTCGTCTCGCGCATCGCCGGTTTCCACGATGAGACTCGCGCGGACGCGCAGACCGCGGCGGACCAGTCCCTGGTGAATGGCGGCCACGGCCAGGAGCGTCGGAAGAGCCGCGCGCTCTCGATCGACTCCTCGGTCGGAGAGAAGCAGAAGCGATGTCCCGTTCCCAACGGCGCGGACAGCCTCGGAGACGACCTCTTGGAGTCGTCTGACAAAACCCTCTTCCTCCTCCGCAGCTGGAAACCGAAGGTTGATCAGGGCCGGTCTGCCGCAGGCACCCTCCGCGATCGCGGCGATCTCTTCCCGCGCCAGCACCGGGCTCTCGACCCAGATCCGAGCGGCGCCCCGCGGCTTCTCGTTCCAGAGGTCGCCCTCCGGGCCGAGCGGCGTCGCCAGCGACATCACCAGCGTCTCGCGCATCGGGTCGATCGGCGGATTCGTCACCTGCGCGAAGCGCTGCTTGAAATAGGAGAAGAGCAGCCTCGGGCGAGCGGAGAAGACCGCCAGAGGGGTGTCGTCACCCATGGATCCGAGCGGCTCGCGTCCCTCCTTAAACATCGGCCCGAGGACGAGCTCCATCTCTTCCCGCGTGTAACCGAAGGCCTGGAGCACCCGCACGTCCTCGGAGGACTCCGCCGCCGAGAGAGTCCCGCGCGGCGCGGCCGCGACTCCCCGCCGGGAATACCGCCGGAGCCACCGCCGGTAGGGCCGGCGTCTCGCCAGACGCGCGTGGATCTCCTCTCGGTCCAGGACTTCATGCTTCTCGAGGTCGACCGCCATGAGATCTCCTGGTGCGAGCCGTCCGCGCCTCTGGACGTTCTCCTCCGCCACATCGACGACGCCCGCCTCGGAAGCGAGCACGAAGAGCCCGTCACGCGTCTCGAGAAAGCGCGCCGGACGCAGGCCGTTACGATCCATGCCGGCGCCCACGGTCCGCCCATTGGTGAACACGACCAGCGCGGGACCGTCCCACGGCTCCATTCTGGCCGCCTGGTATTCGAAGAAAGCGCGCACGTCGTCGTCGAGCTCTCGATCGTTCTCCCAGGCGGGAGGAAGCAGCGTCGCGACCGCTTGCAAGAGGGATTGTCCCGCGCTCATCAAGAGCTCGGCCGCGTTGTCGAGGCTTGCCGAGTCGCTCATTCCCTCCTCGAGCAGAGGCAACAGAGCCTGGCGGTCCGTTCGCGGGGAGTTCGCGATGACCGCCTCACGCGACCGCATTCGCGCCCGATTTCCCGAGATCGTGTTGATCTCTCCGTTGTGGGCGAGCACCCGGAAGGGCTGGGTGAGCGCCCAGGAAGGCAGCGTGTTGGTGCTGTACCGCTGGTGGAACAGAACAAACGCCGTCGAGAAAAGCGGATGTTGCAGATCCGGGAAGAAGTCGGGCAGGTCCACTCCCCGCAGGAGCGCCTTGTAGACGAGGATTCGGTGGCTCAAGGAGACTACGTAGAATCGATCCGGCGCAAAGAACCGCAGCCGCCGTTCCATCTCCTTGCGAGCGCGAAGCAGACGAAACTCGTACTGGTCGTCGGACAGATCGTCTGGACGCCCCACCAACAGGTGAACGAGAGCAGGACGGGAGAGGCGCGCCTTTGGGCCGAGCACCTCTTCCCGCACCGGGACTCTCCGCCAGCCGAGCAGCGGAAGATTCTCGCGGGCGAGGACCCGGGCTACGGCCTCTCGGCAGACGCGTCGCTCCGACTCCCGCGCCGGAAGGAAGAGAAGGCCGACCGCAAATCGACCGGGCGGCGGCAGGGTCGCGCCCCGCTCTGCTCGCTCGTCGGCGAGAAGCGCGTGGGGGATCTGCGTGATGGTCCCCGCGCCGTCACCCGTGCGCCCGTCGGCGTCCACCGCACCCCGATGCGCCATCCGGGCAAGGGCCTGGAGCCCGAGCGACAACACGGCGCGGCCGGAACGCCCCGACCGATCGGCCACGAACCCGACACCGCAGGCATCGTGCTCGAAGGCCGGGTCGTACAGCCCGGCCGCCCTCTCCCGCCACCGGACATTGCTCATCGTGGGCGCCTTCCCTCGCACGGGAGCTTCGGCCGGCGAGATCCATAAGTAAAGTAGACTGATTCGATCGAACGCATGCGGTTTTGATATGGCAATTTCGGGGGGGGACCCGTGGACATTCGGCAGCTCGAGATGTTGCTTGCCGTCGCCGAGGAGGGCAGCTTCACGCGCGCCGGGGAACGGCTCCATGTCTCGCAGTCCGCCATCAGCCGGCAGATCGGGCTGCTCGAGAAGGAGCTCGGGAGCCCGGTTTTCCACCGCGATGGTCGCCGCGTCTCGCTGACTCACCCGGGAGAGCTACTCGTCAAGACGGCCTACAAGGTCGCCCGGGAACTCGAGGACGTCGCGGGACAGATCTCCGACGTGCGCGGGCTTCTGCGGGGGCGCCTGCACTTGGCCGGCGGCATGACGGTCTGCATGTACATTCTTCCCCGCCTTCTCAAGAAATATCGGAGCCTTCACCGATTCGTCGATCTGCGTGTGAGCACGGGAACCTTCGAGGTGCTCTTGAAGAAGCTGCGCAGTCGCGAGGTGGATCTGGCGCTCCTGACGCTTCCGGTGGTGGCGAACGATCTCGAAGTGCTTCCGGTCCTGAAGGAAGAGCTGGTCGTCGTGACCGCCCCGCGCCATCCGCTGGCCCGCAAGGGGACGGTCGAGCCCCAGGATCTGGGCCGGCATCCGCTGGTCCTCTACGAGCCCGGCTCCAACACGCGCGAGGCGGTCGAGAAGTTTCTCCGCCAGGAGAATGTCGCCGCAGATGTGGCCATGGAGACCGAAAACGTGGAGATCATCAAGGCGATGGTCGCGAGCGGAGTCGGAATCACGGTCATCTCCCACGCCGCCATCGCACGGGAGCTTCGCCAAAAGAGGCTTGCCTTCGCGCGGATCCGGGGACAGAAGCTCTACCGCGAGACCGGCTGGGTCTACCTCAGGTCGGACTACGTCCCGCGTTCGATCCGCGAGATGCTCCGCATCTTCGATCTCATGCGGAAGGAGTTCCTGCCACCCGCTTCAAACTGACGCCGGCCGGGAACTCCGCGCGAGCGTCGTTCTCCGTCCGTAGTTCTCAGTCCTGCGCTACCGGGGTCACCGCAGCCTGGTCCTCCTCACCGGTGCGGATGCGATAGACCTTCTCCACCGGAAGCACGAAGATCTTGCCGTCACCGACCGCGCCTGTCCGTCCGGCGCGAACGATGGCATCGACCGTGGGCTTGACAAAGTGGTCCGAGACTCCGATCTCCAGTCGCACCTTCTCGGAGAGCTCCATCTTCACGGTCGTTCCCCGGTACGTTTCGACGCGCTCAGTCTCCCCGCCGTGACCTTCGACCCGATGAAGCGTCAAACCGCGCACTTCGGCGCGGAAAAGAGACTCGAGGACGTCGTTCAACTTTTCCGGCCGGATGACCGCGACGACGAGCTTCAGGAGGCGCCTCCACCCGGCTGCAGCAGCGGCTCCGAGAGGGGCGCCTCGGGCTCCCCGGAGTCGTGCAGGACGAGAATCGCGCCCTCGCCGCGCGCGTACGCCTCCTCGCCGTGTTGGGTGACGTCCAGGCCGAGCCCTTCCTCCCGCGCCGCGGCGCGGATCGGGGCGAAGAGTGCGAGAGCCTTCAAGATTCCCCACGTCATGGCGGCGCTGTAGACAATCGTCGCTGCCACGGCCGCCGCCTGGATCGCAATCTGCTTCGGGTTGCCGAAGAGGACCCCGTCCGCCACGCCGTTCCAGGACTTCTGCGCGAGGATTCCGGTCAGGAGCGCCCCAACCGTACCGCCGACTCCGTGGGCAGCGATGACATCGAGCGAGTCATCCAGCCGCGTGCGCGCCCGCCAGAGAAGCGCGTAATAGCTGGGGAACGCCGCGACGGTGCCGAGGAGGATGGCCGAGAGCGGCGAAATGAACCCGGCGGCGGGAGTGACCGCGACGAGCCCCACGACGATCGCCGTGGCCGCGCCGACCGCGGTGGCGCGGCCCGAGCGCTTCAAATCGAGCAAGGTCCAGGTGGTCAGCGTCGCGATGGGCGCCAGCATGGTGTTGGTGAACGCGAGAGCCGCCAGCGCGTTGGCGGAAAGCGCGCTGCCGGCGTTGAACCCGAACCAGCCGAACCAGAGCAGCCCGGCTCCGAGCAGTGTGAAGGGGACGTTGTGCGGCAGGATTGCCTGCCGGGCGAAATCCTTGCGCGGCCGCAGGACGACGGCCGCGACGAGAGCCGCCGCCGCCGCGTTGACGTGCACGACTGTGCCGCCGGCAAAATCGAGGGCGCCCAGTTTCGAGAGCCACCCTCCCCCCCAGACCCAGTGGGCGATCGGCGCGTAGACGGCAATCGCCCAGAGGAAGAGAAACGCCAGGTAAGGACCAAAACGCATCCTCTCGACGATCGCCCCGGAGATCAGGGCCGCGGTGATGATCGCGAAAGTCCCCTGGTAGGAGAAGAAGAGCACGTGCGGGATCGATCCCTGCGCCTCGAGCCCCACGCCCCGCATCAGAGTCCGGGAGAAATCACCGATCCACGCTCCCCCAGGGCCGAAGGCGATCGAGTAGCCGACGAGCGCCCATGCGATGCCCACGAACCCGAGCGCCGAGACGCTCATCATCATCGTGTTCAGCGCGTTCTTCGATCGGACGAGCCCGCCATAGAAGAAACCCAGGGCGGGAGTCATGAGCAGGACGAGAGCTGTCGCCGCCAGCATCCATGCGGTATCGCAATTGTTCATGGAGGAGGAGGATACCAAGACCCCGAGCTCGGTGTCACGAAAATTTTGCTTAGGATGCAGCTTTTGGGCAACGGTGAGTCAGAGTGAAGTGCCATTTGGCGATAATGACTCCGATAATCTGCAGGATCTGCACGATTTCCGCGTCAGAGGATGAGTGGGGCCCGCCGCCCCGAAGCCGCGTGAGGCCAGGAGAAGACCCGGCCGGTCGATACGCACCAGGCTTCGACCTGGTCCGCGTCGAGCCGCCAGAGCCTCCCGGCGCGGATCCTCGAGAGGACAAAAGAGCCTCCAAGTCGGAATAGATCCCCGCCAGAAACTCCTCGAACCCGGGATGCGGCCGCGAGAGCCGACCCTTGGGGAGTGACCTCGTGCCCGCGTTTCCCGCGCCCCATCCGGCTGCCGCAGCAGATCGGCCTCAGAGGGGTATCGGCCATCCCGCTCGAGGATCACGGTCAGCGGCGGCGAGTCGTCGCTCCGACCTCGATGCCCGATCCGTTCTGCTCAGGCGCCGCGCGAAAATCTCCGGCAAATGCACAAGGTCTTGGGCAAAAGGATCGATCTTCTTCGAATCTCATTCAAAAATCTGCATTCCTGAAATCTCCTCTCAATACCTTGCCACTTCACGCGGACTTCATATAAATTTCCCCTGACATTCCGTCCGTGCAGAAAAAATCAATCGCGTTTGCGAAAGCCAAAAAAAAGGGAGGAGCTCGATGAGAGGAAGTGTGTTCACGCGATGTCGCGCAGTCTTTTTCGCGACTGCGGCGGCGGTGTTATTGGTGACGCCGCTCGCCGCGCAGACCGACGTCACCACCAGCCGCGTTTCCGGGACGGTCAAAGACACCGGGGGAGGCGTGCTCCCGGGAGCGACCGTCGAAGCCAAGAACGAGGCGACCGGTTTGTTGGCGGCAGCGGTGGTGAGGACCGACGGGTTCTATCAGGTCATCAACCTGCCGCCCGGCTCTTACACGCTGACGGCGTCGATCTCGGGATTCAGACCGTCGACTCGGGAAAGCATCCGTGTGGACATCGGAATCGTTCCGACGGTCGACTTCAAGCTCGAGCTCGCCTCCGTAAAGGAAAGCGTGACGGTCACCTCGACCGCTCCGGTTATCGAGGTGACCCGCACCGAGGCCTCGACGACGATGCAGACCGAGCAGGTGAAGAACCTTCCCTTGAACGGGCGCAACTACCAGGACTTGATCCTGCTCACCCCGGAGACCCGCAAGGATCCCGAGGGCCGCGGCACGGTCCTCGTGTCCGGGCAGCGCGGGATCAATACGAACACGACGCTGGATGGGTTGGACTACGACAACGGTTTCTTCGGCGGCACCTTCGGGTCGGCCGAAGGGCGCGCTCCGCTCTCGATCTCGCAGGAGTCCATCAAGGAATTCAGCGTCGTCCGCAACGGCGCGTCCGTCGAGTTCGGACCTTCGGGCGGCGGCGTGATCAATCTGCTCACGAAGAACGGCACCAATGACTTGCACGGTTCAGGTTTTTACTACGCGCAGCCCCATTCGACCGTCGCCAGGCTGGCCATTCCGACAGGCAGCGCATCCACCGTCACCGCGCTAGAGGCGCCCGATACCAAGAAGCAGCAGTACGGCGGCTCGGTCGGCGGACCGATCCTCCGCGACCATCTCTTCTACTTCGCGTCCTACGACCAGCAGAAACAGGACGTCGGTATCCCCATCAACTCCGTCGTGACCGATCCCGATATCGCCGCGAAGTACCCGGCCTGGGCGTCGGACCCCACTTTTACGCAGACTCAGGACGGCCGGGTCATGTTCGGCCGGCTCGATTACCAGCTCTCCGGCTCCCAGCGGCTCATGGGCCGCGTCAACTACGCGCAGTATGAAGGGGACCACGGGACCTCTTCCTCTCAGAGCCAGGCGAGCGGGCACAACGGCGTCGAGGGGCTGCAATCTCACTCCTACATCGGCGCGTGGAACAGCCAGTGGGGCGCAAGTTTCTTGAACGACTTCAACGGGCAGTATGTTCTCGAGCAGACGCCGCGAGCGCAGATTCCGCCGGATCTACCGGAGATTCGCTACGGCAGCTTCAGTTTCGGCAGCGTCAGCTTCCTTCCGATCGTCTCGACGGCCGATCGAATCTCCTTCGGCGACGTGGGCACGTATCTCTTGAAGAACCATGTCATCAAAGGGGGCGCCGAATACAACAAGACCTCGATCAGCCAGATCTTCAAGGGAAACTGGAGAGGCGTCTACGTCTTCGACGCGAATAACAAGGCGAACCTTCTCGCCGGCAAGTGGTCGCAGTACTTTCAGTTCGGCGGTTTGGGCGGTCTGACTGCGGACCAGGCGGGCACTGCGGCATTCGCGCAGAAAGAGCTTGCCTTCTTCGTCCAGGACCAGTGGTTCGTCACGCCGAAGCTGACGGTGACGGCCGGCGTGCGATATGAGCGGCTCGACAATCCCGACAACCCCATTCTCAATCCCAACGAGCTCGATACGACACGGTGCCTGCCGGGAAGCACGACCGCCTGCGCCTATAAGCTCAACGCCCAGATCCCCGACCAGAACAACAAGTGGTCGCCTCGCGCCGGCTTTTCCTACGCGCCGGACTCGAAGACAGCGATCCGCCTTTCCCTCGGCCGGTTCTGGGCACGGACGCCGGGCATCCTGTTCTCGCAGCTCATAACCTCCAATGGACTTCAGGCAACTCAGTACACGGTCAATGCTGGAGGGACGGCGGCCAACCGCCTCCCTCCGACCGACCCGCTCTCGCCGGGCTGGGGAACCGCCTTCGACCCCACGGGCGTCCAGAAGATCGACTTTTCCAAGGTTCCCAACCCGACAGGCTTGGGCGTCTTCACGAGCTCTCAGGACTACAAGGACCCGGTGACGGACCGGATCACGCTCGGCGTCGACCGCGAGGTGTTCGCCAACACGACGGCCGGAATCGAGGCGACTTACGCGAAGGCGGAGAACCTCGAGCGCTTGAACGACCCGAACCTCGTCTATGACGGGTCGGTCTCGGCGGTCAACGGACAGCCGCGCTATTCGACGACGCGGCCCAATCCGTACTATGGCCGCGTCTCGACCTACACCACCGATGCGAGATCCCGATACGAGGCGGTGACGCTCAACCTCCAGCACCGCTTCAGCAAGGACCTGGTGTTCTACGTTGCAGCAGCGTGGTCCGAGGACAAGGACAGCGACTCGAACGAGCGCAACTTCGCCGGCGCGCAGGCCGAGGACCTGCACAATCTGGAGGGAAGCTACAGTTGGTCCAACCGCGACCAGCGCTGGAGGATCTCGGCCAATTCCAGCTGGAACACGCCCTGGTGGGGAATTCTCCTCGCCGGCTCCTATCGCTTCACAACCGGTTCCCCCTACACCGCGACGACCGGCGCCGACGAGAATCGGGACGGCTTCTTCAACGACCGGCCGACCATCGGCGGTGTTCACTACTCCCGAAACCAGTTCCGGCAGCCGGACTTCTACCAGCTCGATTTTCGCCTTGCGAAGACGTTCAACATCGGCCCCGTTGGGCTCACCGAAATCGCCGAGTGCTTCAATTGCACAAACACCGGCAATCGTTTCGTGACGAACTTTTCGTGGGGCACCGGTCAGACGCCGTCCTCCACGTTCGGAATACCCAACGGCGTGACAACGCTTCCACGGACGCTCCAGTTCGCGGGAAGGGTCGACTTCTAGAACAGGCGCTTCGATTTTCCGAAGGGCGGAGGGCACGAGTCCTCCGCCTTTTTCTTTTTTATGCCGTCGTGGCCGCTTCCGTAATCGTCACCTTCTTCGCGCCCGCGTCCAGCTCGCACTCCACGCCCATCGGGATCGTCGACCGCTCGCGGGTATGGCCGAAGACGAGGCCCGCGAGAACGGGCACACGCAGACCTCCGAGGATCTCGTCGAGCAGATCCGAGAGCGACAGATTGATCTCGTAGCTCGAGCGCGGAAAGATGGGGGAACAGTCGGTACAGGTGCCCCAGACGATGCCCGCGGCTTCCTGCAGTTTTCCGGCAAGTTTCAACTGAGTCAGCATCCGATCGACGCGGTAGGGAGCCTCTCCGGTGTCCTCGAGAAAAAGAATCTTTCCCCTCGTCTCGATCTCGTACGGAGTCCCCATCGTCGTCGAAATCAGCGTCAGGTTGCCTCCCGCGATCGGCCCCCGCGCGGTTCCGGCAGACACGGTGTGGAGCGGGAACTGCGGCCAGGAAGGGTCTTCTTCCGGCGGATTCGTCAGCTCGCCGATCGGCTCGGGCATAAACAGCGCCTTCTTGAGACTCTCCATCGTCCATCGCCGCACGGAACCGATCGCCAGAGGGCCATGGAACGTCACGACACCGGCTTTTTTCGTAATCGCCAAGTGTAAGCCGGTGATGTCGGAGTAGCCGAGGAGAATCTTCGGATTCTTTCGGATGAGCTCGTAGTCGATTCGATCCAGCAACCGCTCCGTCCCGTAGCCTCCCTCGAGGCAAAAGACGGCGGCGACCGCCGGGTCGCGGAACATCGCGTGCAAGTCCTCGAGCCGCTCGGCCTCCGTCCCCGCCATGTAGCCGTGCCGAGCCTTCACCGAACGGGCGAGCTTCGACTTCAGGCCGAGCGCGGAGTCCAAGCGGGCGACGGCCTCGTCGAGGCGCCACGTGTCGAAGATGTAGGAGGAGGGAGTGATCAGCCCCACGGTGTCGCCCGCCTTGAGCGCGCGCGGCTTGATCATCGGACGGGACGCTGCCGCCGGCGCCGGAGTCGGCGTCTTCTTCCTTGCGGGAGCTCCGGCCACCAGCGCACCGCTGCCCGCGAGCCCTGCGATCTCCAGGAACTCTCGTCGTGTCTTCATGCCCTGATTAGAGCAGAAGAGAGGAAGCTGTCAGCTCTCAGCTTTCAGCTTTCAGAGGCCCATCGCCCAGCGCCTAGAAGACGAACCCCGCGTTCACCGGCACGAACGTAAAGCGGGATCCGCCCTGCCGCACGCTGTTGGAGAAGCGGTCTCCGTTGGTCGAAACGCTCGTGTAGCGGGCTTCAATGAAGAAGCGGCTGCCGCTGCTCGTATCCCCGAGCGGAAACGCCAGCCCGCCGCCAGCATTCCATCCGAATCGTGTCGACGTCTCCGAGAATACGTTGCCTGTATCGACCTCCTGGCCCTGGAAGCGCAGGTCATAGGCGCCGACTCCCCCGACGAAGTACGGCTCCGCGCTCCATCCTCGCGGCCCGATGACCAGGTCCGCCGTGCCCGAGATCACGCGGGTCTTGCCCGACCCGACGAACGCGACGAGGTTGTCCTTCGTCTTGAGTTCGTGGTAGGAGCCGTCGACCCGAAGACCGAGCGGCGAGGTACCGAAGTTGATTGCGATCAGGGCCGTCCCGTTCCAGCCCGTCTTGTAGACGTCCTTCTGGTCCTCGACGGGGAAATCCGCGCCGCCGCTCAAACCGAAATGCACACCGGGACCGCCCTGCGCGAGAACTGCGCCGGAAATGAACAAGCCGGCGCAGAAGGGCAGACCGATCGAGAATCGGAAACGTTTCATGGAAAACCTCCCGGATCGTCCCGCCCGAGTGCGGGGACGAGTGGAAGGCTGCAATCGCGATGCCGGGAACGACGCGCGTCAGCGCGGCTGGCTCTCCGCGAGCGCTTTTTTTCTCGCCGCCTCGAACTCGTCCCCTTTGTTCCAGGTCGGCATCTGGTCGGCGTTGGCGACGGAAAGGCCCAGATAGAAGTTCAGCTGCACGTCCTCGACGGCGCCCGAGAGGTCCCACCAGTCCCGATACTCGTCGGAGGGCTGGTGATAATCCGTCGCCTCCCACTGGTTGATCGTCTTTTCTCCCCAGCCGGTCGGCCGGCCCACGAAGTCCACGCCCGTGTCGAGATGGGCGGCGGGGACGCCGATGCGAGCCAGATTGAACTGGTCCGATCGATAAAAGAATCCCTTGTCCGGAAAGGCGTCGGGCTTGACCGTCCTCCCCTGCATGGCCGCGAGCTCCTGGATGACCGCGTCCAGGCTCGATTTTCCGAGCGCGATCGAGACGATGTCCTTCGTCTTTCCCCAGATGTTGACCGTGTCGATGTTGATGTTGGCCGCGAAGTCTCCGGCCGGGACGGGAGGGTGCTTTGCGAGATAGGCCGAGCCGAGCAACCCCTGCTCCTCGGACGTGACCGACGCGAAGAGGATCGTGCGGCGCGGAGGCTTGGGAAGCCGCGTGAAGGCACGCGCGACGGCGAGCATCGCGGCCACGCCGGAGGCGTTGTCGCGGGCGCCGTTGTAGATCGAGTCGGCTCCGGGCGTGGCGCCCTCCTTGATGCCGAAGTGGTCGTGATGCGCCGTATAGAGGACGGCTTCTCCGGAGAGCTTCGGATCGCCGCCGGAGAGCTTCCCGATCACGTTGCCGCTCTCGACGGTCTCGATCCCGTTCTGAAGAGCGAACGTGAGCTTGACGCCGAGCGGCACCGGGCGAAAGTCCCGCTTCTCCGCGGCAGCGCGAAGCTGGTCGAGGTCCTTGCCCCCCAGCGCCGCGATTTTGCGCGAGGCCTCCTCCGTGGCCCAGCCCTTGATCTGGACGCGAGGCTCTCCCTCGTAGGGAAGCTCGTACTGCGCCCCCGCCCAGGAGGTGCGCACGACCTGCCACGGATAGCCGGCCGAATGGGTCGTGTGGATGAGGATCGCCCCGACCGCTCCCTGCCGCGCGGCTTCGATGTACTTGTAGTCCCAGCGCCCGTACCAGAGCCGCCTCTTGCCCGCGAAGAGATTCGGGTCGTCCTCGGGATCGTTGTTCATCATGACGAGGACTTTTCCCTTCACGCTGACGTCCTTGTAGTCGTTCCAGGAATACTCGGGAGCCACGATGCCGTAGCCGACGAAGACCAGCTCCGCCCCCTCGATGGAAGCCGACGGCTTCTGTACTCCTGAAAAGGCCATGAAATCGTCCCGGTACCGGAAGCTCAACTGCTTTCCGTCAGGCCCCGAAAGGGTCATCGTCTCGGGAACCTTGGGCGTGATCGCTACGAGCGGAACTTTCTGGATCCAACCTCCCCCGGGCGCCGCCGGCTTCAAGCCCAGAGCCTCCATCTGCGACGCCACGTACGCCATGGCGAGCCGATCGCCGCGCGTCGACGGCGCGCGCCCTTCCAGCAGATCCGAAGCGAGGAATTTCGTGTGGGCCGCGATGACCGGGGCCGTAATCTCTTCCGCCGCCCGCCTGGCCTCCGCGGTCACCGCCGCCGGCGTGGAGGGGGGCGGCGCTTTGTCAATGGACAGAGACTGCGATGCGAACAGGAGAAGACCCAGTCCGACGAGCGGCAAAGGTTTCATGAAGATCCTTTTACCATCGCGCGAGACACCGTGTCGTCCCGGAGCCTCTCCAGCGCTAGGGCGTCGCCCTCGGCGTCGGAGCGGGGGCCGGCACGACGGGCGCCGGTGTGGGTTCTGGCCGCGCGAGCGGGCCCTTTTCTCCGGGGCGTGTCTCCTCGCGCCGGGGTTGTTCCTTCGGCATCGGCTTGCGCGGCATCATGCCGGAACGCTCGGCGGCTTCCCAGACGAAGCAGGCCATGACCACGGAGGCCTGCATGAGATCCCCGCGCTGCAGGCGTTCGTAGACATCCATGTTCGTGTGATGCGTGCGCGTTTCGTACTCCACCTCGTCCTGGATGAACTGAAAACCCGGAAGGCCGACCTCGTCGTAAGAGAGGTGGTCCGTCCCTCCCGTGTTGCGCATGGTGACCGTGGTGACTCCGAGGTCGCGCAGAGGCTGCATCCACGCCTCGAAGATCGGAACGACGGCGGCATTCTCCTGAGCGTAGATACCGCGAATCTTCCCGGTTCCGTTGTCGATGTTGAAGTAGGCGGAGAGCTTCGCGTGATCGGGTTTCACCGAGACGGTTCCGGAGGGAGGGCGCAGGTAGGAAGGCAGATCCGAATCGCTTTCCGGCGGCTTGGCACGAGAGCCGAAGTGTTGCGCCACGTAGCCGCGCGAGCCCAGCAGGCCCTGTTCCTCCCCGCTCCAGAGCGCGATCCGGATAGTCCGCCTGGGATGAACGTTCAACGCCTTCAGGATGCGTATGGCCTCCATCGCGACCGCCACGCCGGCGCCGTTGTCCGTCGCGCCCGTGCCGCCGTGCCAGGAATCCATGTGGGCTCCGAGCATGACGACCTGGCCCGACTTGTCCGAGCCCGGAATCTCGGCAAGGGTGTTGTAAGCCATCGCGTCCTCGTCGTGGAAGCGCGTCTGGACGCTGAGCTCCAGCTGCACGTCTTCCTTGCGGTCGAGCATCCGAGCCATCCGCCCGTAGTGCTCGATCGCCAGGACGACCATCGGAATCGTGGGCGGCGCGTCCTGCTTCCATCCGTTGTTCACGCCCTGGACGCGGAAGGTTCCTCCCTCCAGCTGCGGCCCGGGCTCGATGACGCCGGCGACCTTCTCCTCCACGAGGAACTTCGCGAGCTCCCGTTGGAATTGCCGGCGCCGGAGGAAGTCCTCGCGGTTGACGGGCTGACCCCCGCGACGGTACGGCGTCAGCCCCGGGATCTCATAGAAAGAAAGATCCGCGAGCGTCTTCTCGTCGTAGCGTTCCGAGAGGGCCTTCTCCTGCGGATGGATCTCCCGCAATTCGCCGAGAAGCAGAATCTTGCCGGCGAGCTTGCCCCTGGCCTTCTCCAGGTCCTCTTTCTCGGTCAGCTTGTACTTCACGGCGGCGGCCCGGAGAGGACCGTTGGTGCCGGGGGTCCAGGCCACGGGCAGCGCGAGCATCTCCCAACGGTCCGGGGAAATCATCCGCACCGTCGATTGCTCGTAGCTCCATCCGCGGCCGAAGGGTCCCCAACTCTCCAGATGCGCGTTGGAGAGCCCCCAATCTTCCAGTTGTTTGCGGGTCCACTCGTTGGCTTTCTTCATGTTCGGAGAGCCGGTCAGGCGCGCTCCGATCGAGTCCATCAGATGGCTCGCCGTGTCCATCACTTTCGAATCCCGAAAGCCCTCCAGCCGGATCCGGGTGACCATGTCGAGATCGGCGCGGTCCTGTCCCGGCAGCGCCTGGCCGACCAGAATCGAACAGAGAGCGGCGGCGAGAATTTTGCGCAAGTAGACCCTCCTCATAGTTCGGGGGAGCCGGCACGCTACCACGCAGCGCTTTTCGGGATCAAAAGGCGATTTGTCGGGACGAGCGATTTGTCGGGACGAGCAGCCTCCAACCGGAGACGGGACGCCGATTTCAGGGAAAAGATTACGACTGGCCGTCCGCGACGAAGAGGGTCAGCGCGAACCGTGCGTCACCGTCGACCCACTGTTCCCGCGACTGGAAGCCCGCGCGCTCTCCACGCTCGACGATCTCTTCGATCGTGTACTTGTAAGAGCTCTCCGTCCAGATGTGCTCTCCGCGATCGAAAGAGACGATGCCGCCGGCCCGGGGGATCGCGACTTCCTGGGCGCGCCGGGAGACGAGGTGCATCTCGACGCGGCTTTGCGGAGCGTTCCAGACGGCCCGGTGATCGAAAGACTTCAGGTCGAAGTCGGCCAGCAGCTCCTTGTTGATCCTCAGGAGCAGGTTCTTGTTGAAGGCCGCGGTGACCCCGAGCGGGTCGTCGTACGCGAGAAGCAGCTCCTCCTCCGGCTTGACCAGGTCCGCTCCGAGCAGCAGCGCATCTCCGGGGCGCAGCGCGCCGCGTATCTGTGTCAAAAAATCGTGCGCGGCGGGAGGGTCGAAATTGCCGATGTTGGATCCTAGGAAGAGCACGAGCATCGTCACTCCCGGCGAGCGCAGGTTTGCCGCGTGGCGAAGCCCCTCTTCGTAAGTCGCCCGGTGTCCGACGACCGAGACGTGCTCCAGCCTCCCGAGAGTTCGCTCCGAGAGCTCGAGCGCTGTCGGCGAGATATCGACCAGGTGAATGGAGACGGATCTGCGTCGGCTGCGCAGCGCCTCGGCTAGCATGGCGACCTTCTCGCCGGAGCCGCTGCCGAGCTCGACGAACGAGACAGGATCGGGCAGCGATGCGACCATCGGCTCCGCCCAGCGCGAGAGGAGCCTCCCCTCCGCCCGCGTGATGCGGTACCAGGGCAGGCGGCAGATCGCCTCGAACAGGCAGGAGCCCAGCGCGTTGTAGAGGTACTTCGACTGAAGCTGTTTGGGAGATAGCGCGAGATCCCGCCGGACGTCCTCGGCGAAATCGGCCACCGCCTCGGCGGGAGGCGCGGCCGCGGAGGTCTCGATCATGCGCGAATCACTTCACGGTCCGAAAGGTCGCATACACATACGGATAGTTCCCCCGGAACCAGTTGCGGAAGCTTCGCCGCAGCAGCTCCTTCGCCGTCGCCGGGGAAGCGCCTTTCATGACGTAGTGGTTTCCGTCGAAAAAGTCGGTGGAGTACTGGGGGTAGGTCGGCATCGCGCGGAATCCGGGAAACCCTTCGAAGATAGTCGAAGTCCATTCCCAGCCGTTGCCGACCAGGTCGTGCACGCCCCACGCGCTCGACCCGGCCGGAAAGGAGCCGACAGGCATCGGGTCCCAATTGGCGAAGTCGAAGTTGCCCCGCGTCGGATCGGGCGGCTCCTCTCCCCAGGGGTAGGAGCGCTCGGTACCCTCAGAGGTGCCGTAAGCCGCGCGGTGAAACTGCGCCTCGGTCGGCAACCGTCTCCCCTTCCAGGCGGCATAGGCTCGGGCTTCGGCGTGGGAAACATAGACCGGCCAGGCGGCAGGCAGCGGGATCCGCTCGAACATGCCTCTCCAGAGGAAGCGGCCGTTCTCCCGCTCCCAGAAGAGCGGGCGTTCGACGCCGGCGCGCTCGCGCCATTCCCAGCCCTCTTCGTCCCACAGGTCCCTGAGCGAGTAGCCGCCCCCTTCGACGAACTCGAGAAAATCCCGGTTCGTGACGTCGTGAACGTCGATTTCGAAGGAGGGTACTTCGACGCGATGCTCCGGAAACTCGTTGTCCCATCCGAAAGGCGCACGCTCGCGCGCCAGTCCGAGCGTCGCGGTCCCCGCGGGGATCCTGACGGCGGCCGGGCGCGGCGGATCTCCGCCCGTCACGGGAGGCGGCGTCTGGCCCGGCCGCACCTTCTTGTCGTAAGGAAGTCGGTGCCACATGTAACGGAGCGTTTCCTGGTGCATCGGCTCATGTTCGAGGATGGTGTATGCGGCGAGGCCGCCGCGCAGCGCCGGGTCCTCTTCCCGCACGATGTCCTTGCGGGCGAGTGCCTCGAGGACGCGCTCGTCCGCCCGCTTCCCGTAGCTCAAGATCCGCTCGCGGGAGGGCCATTGCGAGCCTCCGTTGCGAACAGCGGTCTCGTCTTCGGGATCGATGCCGCGCTCGAAAAGCGTCTCGTATTCGTCGTCGACTCCCCGCTCCTTCAGTCCCCGTTTGATCAGCGTGTTGACACTGAAGGCAGGCAGATGCCCCTCGTAAAAACAGATCGGATTGCGAAGAGGAATCGGCCGGTCGTAGTAAGCCTCGGCGCGCGCGACCTCGAAGAGTTCCCGCGAGCGGCGCCGATTCGTGCGGTACCAGTCGATCCAGGCGTCCGGGTCCGGTTCCATGGCGAGCGTCATGCTAATCCTTACGAGCCGCCATCGATGCTAGATTCGCGCCTGTGCATGGCATCGCGACCTGGAAAGGCATCCCCATCGATATCCGGCCCCGCTTTGCGGCGGCCGGCGGCTCGAGTCTGCAACCACACGGGCGGGTGCCAGTCGGCACGCGCTTTGAAGGAATAACTGCAACGGAGGTCCATCGTGCCCGATACTGAGAAGCCCGGTTCCAGCTCTCCCGCACCGGCGGGGCCGAGCCCGAGAAAACGTTCGACGCGCCGAAAGCCCGCCGCCTCCAGGCGGCGCGCGCCGCGGCGGAAGGCGGCGAGTCCCCGAAGTTCGAATGCGCTCCAGACCCTCCTCTCCCGTCTGTCCCGGCAGGCCGCCCGGACCGGCAAACAAATCGCCTCGATGTCGGAGGGTGGAGTCTCCGGCGCCCGGCGCACGCTGGGCAAGGCGGAGACGGCCTCCAAAAAAGCAATCCAGAGTCTCGCCCGGGAGTGGAAGCGCCTGGACAACCGGCGCCGCGCCCAGTTCGTTGCCGCTCTGCTCGGAGCGCTCGCCGCCGCCTCGGCGCCGCTCGTGCGGAGCCAGCTGAAGAAGAGATAGCGGTCCGTCGGCAACTATCACTCTCGGCGATGGCGATCCGTCCCGGAGGATCGGGAGAAGTTCAGGCGGTCTGCTGAAAGTTGCGAGCTGATGGCTGAAAGCTTCCCATGAGCGCTTCCGCTGTTCGCGAATACCCGTCCGAAGGGCCGATCCGGGGCGAGCTCTTCTCGACCGAGCGTCTCGAACAGTTCGCCGAGGCGCTCGCACAAGAGCACACGACGCTGCCCGGGAAGCGGCGGGGCCGGCCTCTTCTGCCGCGCCTCGAGGAAAACGGCCGCGTCCTGCTCGCCGCGTACCGAGCGATCGCGGAGGCGATGCGGCAGGAAAGCGCGATCTCCCCAGCGGCCGAATGGCTCGTCGACAATTTCCATATTGTGGAGGAGCAGGTTCGGGAGATCCGGGAAGATCTGCCTCGCGGCTTCTACCGGCGGCTTCCCAAGCTCGCTCGAGGTCCGCTCGCGGGCTATCCCCGGGTCTATGCCCTCGCCTGGGCGTTCGTCGAGCACACCGACAGCCGTTTCGAAGCGGAGCCCCTGAGGCGCTTCGTTCTCGCCTATCAGCGCGTGCGGCCTTTGACGATTGGCGAGCTCTGGGCGCTCGCGATCTCGCTGCGAGTCGTGCTCGTCGAGAATCTCCGGCGGCTGGTTGAAGGCGTCAACCGGCGGCGCGCCGACAGGGAAAAGGCCGACGCCATCGCCGATGACCTGCTCGGAGTGCACGCCGCCGCTCCCGTCCGGGGACTGGGCGCGCTCGAGAATCTGGAGAATCGCCCTCTCTCGCACGCATTTCTCGTTCAGCTCTTTTCCCGCCTGCGCGACCAGGACCCGGCGGTCACTCCCGCGCTCCCCTGGCTGAGCCGGCGCCTCGAGGCGGAAGGCACCGACGCGGAGGAGATCGTCCGGGAGGAACACCAGGTTCAGGTGGCGACGCACGTGACCGTACGCAACGTCATCACGAGCATGCGTCTGCTCTCCGCGGTGGACTGGAGAGACTTCTTCGAGAGCGTGAGCCTGGTCGAGTCGACCCTGCGCGACGGAACCCGGGTGGCCGAAATGGATTTCGCGACGCGCGACCGCTACCGCCGCGCGGTCGAGGAGCTCTCGGACGGCAGCGGCGTCGCGGAGCTGGAAATCGCGCAGCGCGCGGTCTGGCACGCCAAGCAGGCGGCGCACGCCAACACCCAGGCGCGGCTGGCCGATCCGGGCTACTACCTGATTTCCCGCGGCCGCAAGGAGTTCGAGCGAGAAGTGCAGTACCGGCTGCCTGTCGCCCAGTGGATGCGGCGGGCCTGGATCCGCGCTGCCACACCGGGGTATATCTCGACGAACCTGCTCCTGACAGCGACTGTCCTGCTCCTGCCTGTCGTCCTCTCGCTGCTCCACGGAACTCCCCCGGAAACAATCGCCCTGCTCGTCCTGCTCGCGCTGGCGCCCGCGTCGGACCTCGCCGTAGCCATCCTGAACCGGGACGTCACCGAGCTCGTCGGCCCGCGCCGGCTGCCCAAGCTGGAGCTTGCCCACGGCGTCCCCGAGGAGCTGCGCACATTGGTCGCTGTGCCGATGCTCCTGACCAACGAAGCCGATATCCGCGAGGTGCTCGAGCGGCTGGAGGTTCACTTCCTCGGCAACGGCGACGGCGACGTGCGTTTCGCGCTTCTGTCGGATTGGGAGGACGCGGCGCAGGAGTCCGTGCCCGAGGACGAGCCCCTTCTCGCCGCAGCGATCGAGGGGCTCGCGGAGCTGAACAAGCGGCATGGCCTCGCTCCCGACGGGAGCCCGCGCTTCTTCCTGTTCCACCGCCGGCGCGTCTGGAATCCGTCCGAGGGTGTGTGGATGGGCTGGGAACGCAAGCGAGGCAAGCTCCACGAGTTGAATCGCCTCTTGAGGGGCGCGACGAACACGACGTTCCTCCCCTTGGACGTCACGACCCGCGCCCCGGCAGGCGTCCGTTACGTCGTGACGCTCGATGCGGATACCCGCTTGCTGCGCGGCGGAGTCCGGCATCTCGTGGGATCGATGGCGCACTCCTTGAACGAGCCCGTCTTCGATCCGAAGAAGCGGATGGTCGTCGACGGCTACGGCCTTCTGCAGCCGCGGGTCACCCCGATGCTGCCCGCGGCCGGCGGCGGCTCGCTCTATCAGCGTCTTTTTTCGGGACCGCGCGGCATCGATCCCTATGCCTTCGCTGTCTCCGACGTCTATCAGGACCTCTTTGGCGAAGGGATCTACACAGGGAAAGGGATCTACGACGTCGACGCATTCGAACGAGCGCTCGACGGGCGCGTCCCCGAGAACACCCTGCTCTCACACGACCTTTTCGAGGGCTTGTTCGCGCGAGCCGGGCTGGTGAGCGACATCGAGATCTTCGAAGAGTTCCCCGGGCACTACGAGGTGGCTGCGTCGAGGCAGCACCGCTGGACGCGCGGCGACTGGCAACTGCTTCCCTGGCTGGCGGGAAAGGTCCCGAGAGCCGGCGGCGGCCGCGAGCCCAACCCGATCCCGGCGATCGGGCGCTGGAAGATCATCGACAACCTCCGGCGCAGCCTCGTGGCCCCTTCCGCGTTCCTCGCTCTGGTCGCGGCCTGGGTCCTGCCGGCGACCGATGCCGAGCTGTGGACGCTGTTTGTCACCGCGACGGTGGCTCTCCCGGGTCTCTTCAGCTTTTTTGCCGGATTGCTGCCGGCCCGCAAGGGCATCGCCAAACGCAGCTTCGTGCGAGGGCTCGGCTCGGATCTCGCGCTGTGGCTCGGCCAGACGACCGTTCGGCTCATCCTGCTCGCTCACCAGGCCTGGCTCATGGCCGACGCGATCGGCCGCACGCTCATCCGTCAGCTCTTCACCCGCCGTCAACTTCTGGAGTGGACGCCGGCGGCGCAGGCGCGACGCGTGCTCGATCTGAAAGCGACCGGCTTCCTGGGACGCATGTCGAGCGCCATCGTCCTCGCGTCCGTCGCCGGGCTTGCCGTGGCGGTCTGGAATCCCTTTTCCTGGCCGAACGCCTGCCCGTTCGTCGTGGCCTGGCTGCTCTCGCCCATCGTCGCGCGGTACATCAGCCTGCCACCCCGCGTCGTCGAGGAGGAGCCCTTTTCCCTCCAGGACGCCCGGCATTTCCGGCGCGTCGCCCGCCGTACCTGGAGCTACTTCGAGACCTTCGCCGGAGCGTTGGAGAACTGGATCCCCGCGGACAACTTCCAGGAGGAGCCGCGGCGCGTCATCGCCACCCGCACATCGCCGACCAACATCGGCCTCGGGCTGCTCTCGACGATGGCTGCGAGCGATCTGGGCTGGCTCGGCACGGCCGAGCTCCTCGAGCGGCTCGAGGCGACGTTCGCGACGCTCGAAAAGCTCGAGCGCTACCGGGGTCACCTGTACAACTGGTACGACACCCGCACGCTTCAACCTCTCGAGCCCCGCTACATCTCGACCGTGGACAGCGGGAACCTGGCCGGTCATCTCCTCTCTCTGCGCCACGCCTGCCTCGAACGGCTCGGCGGGCCGCCCGTCTCGCCGCAGGCTCTGGAAGGGGTGACCGATGTCTTCGATCTCCTGGCGCAGAGCGCTCGGGCGCTCGCCCCGGTCCTTCGCGAGGGAGCCGTCACGCGCCGGCAGCTCGAAGCGGCATTGGCCGCTGTCGAGGTGCTGCTGACACCTTCTCCGCAGAACGCTCGCGAGTGGCTGGAGCGTTTCCAAGAGCTCGCGGCACGCACGGAGATGCTGGTCGACACGCTGCAGGCGATCGCCCTCGACGCGCCGGGACCAGCCGCAGACGAGCTCGCCGATTGGGGCACGGCGTTGCGCGCGGTCGTCGCGACGCACCTGCGAGATCTCGAGGCGACGCAGGCCTGGACTCTTCCGCCCGGTCCTCTGCCGGTCGAGGCCGCTCGGCTCCTGGAGACTCTGTCCGTCGGGCAGGTCGCTCTCGAGGCCGCCCCCGATCTCTACGCCGAGGCGGCCCAACAGCTGGGAAGCCTGGCGGGGCGCGAGGAGCGCTCGAGCGCCGGGCGGGTGGCCATCGGGGACCTGGAGAAGTCGGCGCAAGCCGCCGCGGCGCTCGGCCGGCGGCTGGCGGGAATCGCGCGGACCGCGGCCCGCCTCGTCGAGCAGATGGATTTCACGTTCCTCTACGACTCGGAGCGCAAGCTCTTCTCGATCGGATACCGGCTGACCGATGGAAGGCTCGATTCGGGTTACTACGATCTGCTGGCCTCCGAAGCCCGGCTGGCGAGCTTCATCGCGATCGCGCGCGGAAATGTTCCGGCATCCCACTGGTTTCACCTTGGCCGCCCGCTGACTCCGGTCGGAAAGGGCTCGGCGCTGGTCTCCTGGTCCGGCTCGATGTTCGAGTACCTCATGCCGGAGCTGGTCATGGAATCCCCTCCCGGGAGCCTTCTCGACCAGACCAATCGTCTCGTCGTCGCCCGGCAGATCCGATATGGCGAAGAGCGCGGGATTCCGTGGGGGATCTCCGAAGCGGCTTACAACACGCGCGACCTCGAGCTCACCTACCAGTATTCGAACTTCGGCGTCAGCGGCCTCGGCTTGAAGCGCGGCCTGTCGGAGGATCTCGTCGTCGCTCCCTACGCGACCGCGCTCGCCGCGATGGTGGAGTCCCGCGCCGCCTCGCGGAACTTCAGCCGCTTCGAGGAGCTCGGAGCGGTCGGCCGGTACGGCTTCTACGAGTCGCTCGACTTCACTCCGTCCCGGCTGCCCGAAGGAGAGAAGTACGCCATCGTGCGGGCCTTCATGGCGCATCACCAGGGGATGACGATCGTCGCGCTCGCCAACGTGGTCCAGCAAAATGCGTTTCGAGCCCGTTTCCATACGGAGCCGGCCGTGCAGGCGACGGAGCTCCTCCTGCAGGAACGAACACCGCGTGCCGTGGCTGTCTCCCGGCCGCGCGCCGAAGAGGTCCGCACGCCCCTCCACGTGAGGGATTTCGTGCTCCCCGTGCTGCGCCGCTTCACCTCTCCGCATCATCCCATTCCCCGAACGCACCTGCTCTCCAACGGCCGCTACACGGTGATGGTGACGGCGTCCGGCTCCGGCTTCTCGCGGTGGCGCGACCGCGACATCACTCGCTGGCGGGAGGACGCGACCTGCGACGATTGGGGGACCTACGTCTTCCTGCGGGATACGCAGAGCGCGAAGATCTGGTCCGCCGGTTATCAGCCCAGCGGGGCCGATCCGGAGGCGTACGAAGCGGTCTTCTCGGAGGACCGGATCGAGATCCACCGCCGCGACGCCAATCTCGGGACGACGATGCAGATCGTCGTGTCCCCCGAGGACGACGCCGAGATCCGCCAGATCTCCTTGACGAACCTCTCGCTGCGGCCGCGCGAGATCGAGCTGACGTCCTGCGCGGAGCTCGCCCTCGCCCTCCCCGCCGCCGACGCTTCGCATCCCGCCTTTTCGAAGCTCTTCGTCCAGACGGAGTTCATCCCCCACCTCGAGGCGATCCTCGCCACGCGCCGGCCGCGCGATGCGGAGGAAGAACGAATCTGGATCGCCCATGTCGCCGCCGTCGACGCTGAGACCGTCGGCGCGACCCAATTTGAGACGGACCGGGCCCGCTTTCTCGGACGGGGCCGCAGCATCCGCAACCCCGCCTCGATGGACGAGGGCCGGCCCCTGTCCAACACGGCCGGGTCGGTCCTCGACCCCATCGCGAGCCTGCGCCGGCGCGTACGGATCAAGCCGGGAGGGACCGCGCGCCTCTACTTCGTGACGATCGCCGCCGAATCGCGGGAGAAAGTCCTGGCGCTCGCGGACAAATACCGCGAGCCGGCGATCTTCGAGCGCACGGCGACCCTCGCGTGGACTCAGGCGCAGGTGCAGCTCCATCACCTCGGCATCACGGCCGACGAGGCGCACCTGTTCCAGCGCGTCGCGACCCGATTGCTCTACTGCGATCCCAGCCTGCGAGCTCCGACGGAGGTCCTCGCGCGAAATCGTCTCGGGCCCTCCGCGCTCTGGCGCCGCGGCATCTCCGGAGACGTTCCGATCGTGCTCGTCCGCATCGATCACCCCGAGGATCAGGACATCGTGCGTCAGCTTCTCCGCGCCCACGAGTACTGGCGCCTGAAGGGGCTCACCGTCGATCTCGTCATCTTGAACGAGCAGGCGACCTCGTACGGGCCGGACCTGCGGGCGACCCTCGAGTCTCTGGTGCGCACCGGCCGGAGCGCGGCTCCTCCGGACAAGGGACCGGGCGCGATCCACGTTCTGCGCGCGGATCTCCTGACGCCGGCCGAGCGGGACTTGCTGCGGACGGCCGCGCGCGTCGTGCTGCTGTCGCGGCACGGAACGCTCTCCGAGCAGATCGTGAGGCTTCTCCGCGTGGCGCCGGCCACCCCTCCGCCTCGGCCCGCCCCGCCGAGCGCTCCCTCCGCGGATATCCCGCCTCCCCATTTCCCGCTCGAGTTCTTCAACGGTCTCGGAGGCTTCGATCTCCAGGGTCGCGAGTACGTGACGGTCCTGGGAGAGCGCCAGTGGACGCCCGCGCCGTGGGTCAACATCATCTCCAACCCGGGTTTCGGCTTTCTGGTCTCGGAGGCGGGATCCGGATACACCTGGTCGGGCAACAGCCGCCAGAATCAGTTGACGCCGTGGTCCAACGATCCGGTCCGCGACCCTCCGGGGGAAGCCCTCCTCCTGCGCGACGAAGAGACCCAGGAAATCTGGGGGCCCACGCCCCTTCCGCTGCGCGACGAGTGGCCCTACGTCGTGCGGCATGGCTATGGCTATACCCGTTTCGAGCACGACAGCCGCGGCGTCTTTCTCGAACTCCTCCAGTTCGTGCCGCCGGAGGACCCGGTGAAGATCTCGCGGCTGACCGTCGAAAACCGATCGGCCGTCACGCGCGTCCTGTCGGTCTTTGCCTATGTGGAATGGGTGCTCGGAACGCAGCGCAGCGCCTCGGCTCCCTACATCGTGACGGCTCGGGACGCCGGGACGGGGGCGCTTCTGGCGCGCAATCCCTGGAACGAGGAGTTTCCCGGAGTCGCCTTCGCCGACCTCTGCACGCGCCGGGGCGGCGCGACGGCGTGGACCTGCGACCGGACGGAGTTTCTCGGAAGAAACGGAAACCTGGAAGCGCCTTCGGCTCTGGCGCCAGGGGTCGCGCTCTCGGGCCGCACGGGCGCCGGCCTCGATCCCTGCGCGGCACTCCAGCAGACCATCCGACTCGCCCCGGGAGAGAAAACCGAGCTCCTCTTCCTGCTGGGGGAGGCTGCCGACGAACAGGCGGCGCGGCAATTCGTCGAGCGTTACCGATCCGCGAACCTGAATGCCACTCTCGCCGAAGTGCGGCGCCGTTGGGAGGACGTCCTCGGAGCCCTGCAGGTCTCGACCCCGGACCGATCGATGGATCTGATGCTCAACGGATGGCTCCTCTATCAGGCCCTCGCCTGCCGGGTCTGGGGGCGCTCCGCCTTCTACCAGGCGGGAGGAGCTTTCGGGTTCCGCGATCAGCTCCAGGACACGCTGGCGTTGACGGTCGCGCGGCGCGACGTCACCCGGGCCCAGATTCTCGCCTCTGCGTCGCGCCAGTTCACCGAGGGGGACGTTCAGCACTGGTGGCATCCCCCGACGGGAAAAGGAGTGCGCACACGGATCTCGGACGACCTGCTCTGGCTTCCCTACTGCGTCAATCATTACCTCGAGGTCACCGGCGACCGGACGGTCCTCGACGAAGTGATTCCGTTTCTCGAAGGGGAACCTCTCAAGCCCGAGGAAGTCGAGCGCTATTTCGAGCCGAAGGTCTCCCCGGAATCGGCCACGCTCTTCGAGCACTGTGCCCGCGCGCTCGACCGCAGCCTCGCCGTCGGCAGGCACGGACTGCCGCTGATGGGGGCGGGGGACTGGAACGACGGCATGAACCGGGTCGGCAGGGAAGGAAAGGGAGAAAGCGTCTGGCTCGCCTGGTTCCTCCATACCAACCTCTGGGAGTTCGCCCGGATCGCCCTGGAACGGGGCGAGACGGAGCGGGCGCGCCGATGGCAGGAGCACGTGGATCAGCTGAGGATGGCGCTCGAGGGCGTGGGCTGGGACGGAGACTGGTACCGCCGCGCCTTCTTCGACGACGGAACACCGCTGGGCTCCGCGGAGAACACCGAATGCCGGATCGACTCGATCGCGCAATCCTGGGGAGTCATCTCCGGAGCCGCGGACACCGAAAGGCGGCGGCGGGCGATGGCCGCGGTGGAAGAATATCTGGTCAAGCGCGGGGACGGCCTCGTTCTCCTCTTCACGCCTCCGTTCGACAAAACGCCCCGGGATCCCGGCTACATCAAGGGGTACCTGCCCGGCACGCGCGAAAACGGAGGACAGTACACCCACGCCGCACTCTGGGTCGTGATCGCGTTCGCCGCGCTGGGTGAGGGGGACAAGGCGGGCGAGCTTTTCGCGATCTTGAATCCCATCAATCACGCCTCGACCCGAGCCGGTCTCCACCGCTACAAAGTCGAGCCCTATGTCGCAGCCGCCGACATCTACTCGGAGATTCCGCACGTCGGGCGCGGGGGCTGGACCTGGTACACGGGATCGGCCGGCTGGATGTACCGGGCCGGCATCGAGTGGATCCTGGGATTCCGCCTGCGAGGAACGACGCTGCATCTGGACCCCTGCATCCCGCGCGCCTGGAGCGGCTACCGAGTGACCTTCCGCTACCACTCGGCCTCCTATGACCTGGAGGTCGAAAATCCGCGCGGAACGACTCGGGGCGTCACGAGCGTGGAGGTGGACGGCGCAGCGGTTCCGGATGGCGCGAGAGAGATCCCGCTCGTGGATGACGGCAAGCCTCACAATATAAAGGTTGTATTGGGATAGTCGAATCACCGGGAACGCCGAGAACGCAGCGTGAACGCCGGGAAGTGAAGTTTGAACAGGTGAAGTGCCGAACTTCGATCGTTCACACTTCGTACTTCACTTCGCACTTCCCGGCGTTCACGGCGTTCCCGCTGCGTTCTCCCAAGGCGTTCTGCTACTATCCGCCGCGCCATGAAGCGCGCGATCCTGATCATCACGTGCGGCCTTCTTCTCGCCGTTTCCCTTCTCTCCCTCTCCAACGGGCCCGGCACCGAGCTGTCGCCCCCCGCGGCCGGGGGAATCGCGGCCGTCGACACGGCCCTGCAACGTCTCTCGACGAATAAGCGTCTGCTCGTCATCGCCGCGCACCCGGACGACGAGGACACGCCGCTGCTCACGCTCGTGTCGCGAGGAATGGGAGGCGAAGCGGCGTATCTGTCCTTGACGCGGGGGGACGGGGGACAGAACCTGATCGGCGACGAGCTCGGTCCCGGGCTCGGCTTGATCCGGACCGAAGAGCTGAACGCGGCCCGTCGGCTCGACGGCGCGCGGCAGTACTTCACGCGTGCGTACGATTTCGGCTTCTCCCGGACTCTGGAGGAAACGCTTCGCTTCTGGCCCAAGGAGGCGCTGCTCGAGGACACGGTTCGCATCGTGCGGCGTTTCCGGCCCCAGGTGATCGTCGCGATCTTCTCCGGCACGCCGCGCGACGGACACGGCCAGCACCAGGCCTCCGGCGTCGTCGCGCGCGAGGTCTTTTCAGCCGCCGCGAATCCCGATCGCTTTCGAGAGCTCACCCGCGAGGGGATGCCTCCCTGGCAGGCGACGACGCTGTACCAGACGACCCGCTTCCTCGATCGCGAGAAGACCACTCTGACGTTCCCGACGGGAGGCCTCGACCCGCTGACGGGCCGGACCTTCCAGCAGATCGCGGTCGCCGACCGAAGCCTTCACCGCTCCCAGGGAACGGGCGCGCTCCAACAGATCGGTCCGAGTGAGGCGCGAGTGGGATGGCTCGAAGGCGGCGGCGGCCGCGACGCGAAGGACCTCTTCGCGGGCGTCGACACGTCTCTGGCCGGCCTCGCAGGCGCGTTCGAGGACGCCGCCGGGCGGCGGGACGCGCAGACTCGTCTGGCCCGCGCCGAGGCCCGCGCCCGCGAGACGCGGGCCAAGCTCTCGGCGGCCGAGCTTACCGCGGCCGCCGCGCCGATCGCGGCGATCCTCGAGGATCTCCGCGCCGCGCGCGCGCTCGTGCGAGGCGAGTCACCCGCCGCTGCCGCCGCCCGCATGGTGCTCGACGAAAAGATCCTTCACGCAGAGACCGCCCTGTCCGCGGCGACCGGGCTCGTTCTCGACGCGTTGGGCGATGCCGAGCTCGCGGCGCCCGGAGACAAGATCACGGCCACGGTCCAGCTCTGGAACCCGGGAGGCACGGCCGTGGAGGTCGAGAGCGCGGCCCTCGTCAGCCCGGCCGGTTGGCAGATCTCCCCCGCTTCGGACGCCCGAGCGGTCGAGCCCGGCACGCTCGCGGAGTGGAAGCTCGCGGCGACGATCCCCTCTGACGCCGCTCCCACCGTCCCGTATTTCCTGAAGAAGCCGCTGACGGGAGGGCTTTACGACTGGAGCGATACCCCGGCTTCGGTTCGCGGAGAGCCGTTCGCTCCGCCGCCGCTCTCCGCCGCAGTCTCGGTTCGCGTGGCGGGAACGCGGATCACCTTGACCCGTGAGGTGACCTACCGCATTCGCGACGAAGTCTTCGGCGAGATCCGCCATGTGGTCCGCGCGGTGCCCTCTGTCGAAATCGCGGTCGATCCCGATCTTCTCGTCTGGCCGCTCGACCGAAAAGGGAGCTCGCGAATCTCGGTCGACGTCCGTTCCAACAGCCGGGTGCCGGTGCAGGGGCAGGTCGAAGCGGCGTTGCCGGCGGGGTGGTTGGCCCGCCCCGTGCCGTTCTCGCTCGCGAAGAGGGGAGATCACACGAGCGTCGACCTGGTCGTGGAGGCGGCGCGCGATGCCCGAGCCGGCCGGTTCGAGGCGCCCGTCATAGCCGCAGTCAAGGACGGCGCGCGAGCCGATCTCGCGATCCGAGTCATCGACTACGAGCACATCCGGCCCGTCTCCTTTCCCCGGCCGAGCCGGCTCGGGTTGACGGCGCTCGACCTGAAGCTTCCCGTTCTTCGAAGCATCGGCTATGTCCGCGGAGCCTCGGACCGAGTGCCGGAGGCGCTGGCGTCGATCGGCCTGCCGGTCCACGTGCTCTCCGCCTCCGAGCTCGAGCGCGGCGACCTCGGCCGCTACGACGCGATCGTCGTGGGCGTCCGGGCCTACGAGACCGACCCCGTTCTGCCGGCAGCCAACGGCCGTCTGCTCGACTACGTCCGCAACGGAGGACTCCTGCTCGTGCAGTATCAGCAGCCGGGCTTCACCGAGAAAGGGTTCGCTCCCGAGAAGCTGGAGATCGCCCGCGATCGCGTCACGGATGAAACGGCGCCGGTTGTAATTCTCGACCCGACAAATCCGATCTTCACGACTCCCAACCGCATCGGCCCGCCGGACTGGGAAGGCTGGGTGCAGGAACGAGGTCTCTACTTCGCCCACACCTGGGCGCCCGCCTACCTGCCGCTGCTTTCGATGGCGGATCCGGGCGAGTCCGAGCAGAAGGGATCGCTCTTAGTCGCGCAGATCGGCAAGGGGCGCTACATCTACACGGGCCTCGCCTTCTTCCGAGAGCTGCCCGCCGGTGTTCCGGGCGCCTACCGTCTCTTCGCCAACCTGCTCGCCTGGAGAGCTCCCACGACGCCGAGCCGGTGAGGCCCGGCAACTCCGCGAGTTCCGGCTGCTATTCTTCGCGCCGCATGCGAGCGCGATTCTGGCTGCCGGCGCTTCTTGTTCTCGCCGCGGCCTGCCGGCGGGACTCCCGAACGCCGATCGTCGTCTACTCTCCGCACGGACGGGATCTGCTCGGCCTGATGGAGAAGACCTACGAGCAGAAGCATCCGGACGTCGACATCCGATGGCTCGACATGGGCTCGCAGGAGGTCTATGACCGGGTTCGCTCGGAGAAGCCCAACCCGCAGGCGGACCTCTGGTACGGCGGTCCGAACACGATCTTTGCGCGCGCCGCCCGGGAGGATCTGCTCGGCCCGTTTCGTCCGGGCTGGTCGAGCGCCATTCCCTCCGAGAGCCGTGGCCCCAGCGACCTGTACTTCGGCCTGTACCGCACGCCCGCCGTTCTCGTCTACAACGCGGCGGCGATCCCGGCGGCCGACGCTCCCCGCGATTGGGACGATCTGCTCGACCCGC
This sequence comes from Acidobacteriota bacterium, assembly GCA_046728075.1. GTDB lineage: Bacteria > Acidobacteriota > Thermoanaerobaculia > UBA5066 > Gp7-AA6 > JBKPDV01. Next base: position 30,943 of record JBKPDV010000168.1, read on the forward strand.
GCTGGAAAAAGAAGATCATCATCCGCTATCCGCTGGCCTCGGGAACGATGCGCGCCTTCTTCGGGATGATTCTGTCCCGCTCGGTGGAGGAAACCGGCTCGCCCGATCGCGGCTTCGAATGGCTGAAAAAGCTCGACGCTCAGACCAAGAACTACGAAATGAACGCTTCCGTGCTGGTGGAAAAGATCGCGCGGCGCGAGGGGCTGATCACGGTCTGGGATCTTCCCGATGTCCTGCTCGAGATGCGAAAGAGCAAGGACCTGGCCTACGTTTTCCCCAGGAGCGGGACTCCCGTCATCGATGACGCGGTCGGCCTCGTCCAACGAGCGAAGCACGCCGACGCCGCGCGGCCGTTCATCGAATGGCTCGGCAGCCCGGAGGCCGAGATCCTCGCCGCGGAGAAGGCGTATCGTTTGCCCGCGCGAACGGACCTGCCGGACTCCCAGCTCCCCGATTGGGCGCGCGACGTCGTGCAGAAGATGGTTCCCGCGCGGCTGAACTGGGACTCAATCGAGCGGGAGGGAGCGGCCTGGATGGCGCGCTGGGACCGGGAAGTGAGAGGACGGGGGAAATGAGATCATTTGCGATTGGCGATTTGTGATTGGTGATTTGAGATGACAGGCCCGCCGAACCCAAATCACAAATCACAAATCACAAATCACAAATCTTTCCTCTCCCTCGACCACCTCGAGAAATCCTTCGGATCCGTGCGGGTGACGGCCGATCTATCCCTCGAGGTTTTCGAGAGCGAGATCCTGGCTTTGCTCGGGCCCTCGGGGAGCGGAAAGACGACGGTCTTACGCCTGGTCGCGGGCTTCGAGGCACCCGACTCGGGCCGCATCGTCGTCGAAAAGGAAGACGTCACCCGCACTCCTCCCGAGCGCCGCCGCTTCGGAATGGTCTTTCAGCATTACGCGCTCTTTCCTCACCTGACCGTCGCCGAGAACGTCGCGTTCGGGTTGGAGGCGCAGGGGATGGGGAAAGCGGCGGCCGCGGCCCGAGTGGCCGAGACGCTGGCGGTCGTGGAGCTCTCGGGCTTCCAAGACCGCCGGGTCACCCAGCTTTCCGGCGGGCAGCAGCAAAGGGTCGCGCTCGCGCGCGCGCTCGCGCCGCGGCCGCGCGTACTCCTCCTGGACGAACCTCTCTCGAATCTCGATCCGAGTCTGCGCGAGCGCACCCGTCGGGAGCTCGCCCGGCTCATCCGCAAGATCGGGATCACGACTCTCTTTGTAACGCATGAGCAGGAGGAGGCCTTCGATCTGGCCGACCGCGTCGCGGTCATTCACCGCGGCGCGCTCGAACAGGTGGGCTCGCCGGAGGAGCTCTACGAGAACCCGGTCACGCGCTTCGTTGCCTCCTTCATCGGGCGCTCGAGCGTTCTTTCGGCGGTTTGGGACCCCGCGTCCGGCGGCCTCGCGGTCCTTCCCACCGGCCAGCGATGGGACGCCGTCGCAGGCGACTCACTCACGAAAGGCGAGCGCATCGATCTGCTGGTGCGCTCGGAGGCGCTGCACTTCGCTCCGGTAGGGGTCGCGGGAGCGGCCGCCGGGACGGTCTCCGCGTGCCGCTACGGAGGGCGCGCGTCCCTCTTCACGGTGGCCCTCGACCATCTCGTCGAGGTCGAGGTCCTCGCCCGATCCGACTCCGCGCTCGTCGGCGAACGAATTGCCGTCTTGCCGTCGGAGGACGGCCCGAAGCCCCGGGCCTATCGGGCCGAAAAAAACCAATGATGGGCAAGCAGGGGACCAGAGGCCTTCTGCTCGCGGCGGTGCTCGCATGGCTGGTCGTCTACCCGCTGATTCTGACGCTGGCCGAGGCGCTGGGGTCTCCTAACTGGACGCTCTCGCACTTTGCCGAGTTCCTCCGCCGCCCCGACGAGTGGCGCGCCCTCTGGGGAAGCCTCTGGATTTCTCTCGCGACGACGGCGCTCGCGGCGGCGATCGGCGTGCCGCTCGCATTCCTTTTCGAGCGGACCGAGTTTCCGGGCCGGCGAATGCTCGGGACCCTGATCGCTCTGCCGGTCGTCCTTCCGCCGCTCGTGGGCGTGATCGCGTTTCTGTTCCTCTACGGCGAAGGGGGATTCCTCTCCCGAGCCGTCCAGGCCGCCACCCGCTCCGCCGAGCCTCCCTGGCGGCTTTCCGGTCCCGCGGCGATCCTGCTGGTTCACGCCTACACCATGTTCGTCTACTTCTATCTCTTCACGCGCGCCGGCCTCGCCCGCCTGGACGCGGCCTTTCTCGAGGCGGCGGCGGCTCTGGGCGCCGGACGAGCACGCGCCCTGGGGAAGGTCACCCTTCCGCTTCTCCGGCCTGCCCTCGCGGGCGCCGCGCTTCTGACTTTCATGACCTCGCTCGGCTCCTTTTCGGCTCCCTACCTGATGGGAGGCACTTTCCGGGTCATGACGACTCAGATCGTCTTCTCCCGCTTGAACGGCGACACGGAGATGGCGATGGTCGAGACGATCACGCTCGCCGCGCTCGCGCTCGTGGGTCTCTCCCTCCTGCAGCGAACCGAAAAAAGGCGCGAGGTCGCGGGCGCGATCCGCGGAGCCGCTCCGGGGCGCAGGCGGCTGGCGCGCGGCGTCCTCGTCGCGGCGTCCGGCTGGAT
>JBKPDV010000169.1:0-8638 GCA_046728075.1 Acidobacteriota bacterium
GTCGACGCGCGCGTGCTTCTCTTTGCCCTCGCCGTTTCCCTTGCCACGGCCGCCGTGTCGGGGCTCTGGCCCGCTCTTCGGGCCACGAGTGTCGACGCTCAGGCTCTGCGCGAAGGTTCGGCCGGCGGCAGCCTGCCGCCCCGTGCCGTCGCGGCGCGCCGCGTCCTGCTCGTCTCCCAGCTCGCTCTCACCCTGGTCCTGCTGGCCGGCGCCGTCCTGCTCCTGCGGAGCATGGCGGCCGCACTTCGCGTCGATCCGGGCTTCCACGCCGAGGGAGCGCTCACCTTGCGGCTCGAGCTGCCGGAGTCCCGGTATCCGCAGCGCGTACAACAGGCCGCCTTCTACAGGGATCTTTCGAATCGAATTGCCGCGTTGCCCGAGGTCGCCGCGGTCGGCACGGTCAGCTTCGCGCCGCTTTCGGGCAGCACGTGGTCGCTCTCCACGAAGTTCTTGGACCACCCGGTGGCCGAAGGGGACGAGGCGTCGCTCGAATACCGCGTCACGGGCGGCGACTACTTCCGCGCTGCCGGCATTCCCATCAAGCGCGGTCGCCTCTTCACCTCGGAGGACCGCACCGATGCGACGCTCGTGGCGATTCTGACGGAGGCGGCGGCGCGCCGGCACTTCCCCGGGGAAGACGCGCTCGGCCGCCGGATCATCATCGGCGATCGGGCGAAGGAGCCCCGGCAGATCGTCGGCATCGTCGGCGACATTCTGGAGAAGGGCCTGACCGAGCCCGCCGCGCCGGAAGTGTATGTGCCGGCAGAGCAGGTGCCCTGGTCCGGAATGGCTCTGGTCGTGCGCGCCCGCGGCGATGGCGATGCCATGCGTCTGTATCCTTCTGTTCGCGCCACGATCGCCGCCCTCGACCGCCTTCTGCCGATCGAGGATGTGACCCGGCTTTCCGATCAGGTCGCCGGGTCGCTCAAGCCGCGGCATTTCCCCCTCGTTCTGCTCTCCGCCTTCTCGCTGATCGCTCTGTTTCTGGCCGCCGTCGGTATCTATGGCGTCGTGTCCTATACGGCCGCGCAGCGCACGCGCGAAGTCGGCATCCGGATGGCGCTCGGCGCCCGGCGGTCCGACGTGGTGCGACTCTTCCTGCGCGAAGCCCTCGGCCTCGCGGCCGTCGGCGTCACCGCCGGGCTCGTTCTGGCCGCGGCAGCCACACGACTGCTCTCCGGCATGCTCTTCGAGGTTCGCCCGTCAGACCCGTTGACGTACGTGGCCGTTTCGGGAGTCCTGGCCCTGGCGGTCCTGGCGGCGACGGCCGTGCCTGCGAGCCGCGCCGCAGGGATCAATCCGATCGAGGCACTCCGGAATGAATGACGTCGTCGGACGGCGCGCATCAATTCCATGGTGAGTTTCTGGAGCGAATGAGGCGAAAAATGAAATCTTCGATGCTGCTCGATCTCCGCTACGCGATTCGGATTCTCGTGAGGAATCGGGGCTTTGCCGCCGTCTGTCTGGTCACTCTCGCGCTGGGAATCGGAGCCAACACCGCGATCTTCTCCATCCTCCGGGCCGTGCTGTTCCGACCTCTTCCGTTCGCCTCTCCGGAGCGCCTGGTCACCGTCTGGGAACGCGATCCGAAGGAGGGATACGAGCGAAACCCTCCGGCGGCCGGCAACTTCGCGGAGTGGAAGACGCAAAACCACGTCTTCGAGAGTCTGGGGGCCTACGACGGTTCACGTAGCTTCAATCTGACTGGCGTGGGGACTCCCGAGCGGATCGCCGGCGCGGCCGCCTCCGCGGCCGTTTTCGAGACGCTGCGCGCGCATGCCATGTTTGGCCGGACCTTCTCGGAGGCGGAAGAACGTCCAGGGAATGACCGCGTGGCGCTCCTGAGCTTCGATCTCTGGAAAAACCGTTTCCACGAGGACCGGGCCATTCTCGGTCAGCCGATCTCGCTGGACGGGATTCCCTACGAGGTCGTGGGCGTGATGCCGCCGGGCTTCGAGTTTCCCGGCGGAACCGGAACCGTGGACGGCATCACCACGCCCGCCTCCCGCCTCTGGGTTCCTCTGGCGCTGGACGCACGGGGGTGGCAGGAAAGGTCGAACCACTATCTGCAGGTCATCGCCCGACTGCGGGACAAGATCACGCTCTCACAGGCCAGCATGGAAATGGACGCGATTGAAGCCCGGATCGCGCTCCAGAACCCCAAGGAATACGTCGGATCGCACGTCCTCCTGACGCCGCTGACGGCTCAGGTCGTCGGCAGATTTCGCACCGTTCTCCTCGTCCTGTTCGGCGCCGTCGCCCTGGTCCTCCTGATCGCTTGCGCCAACGTCGCCAACCTGCTTCTGGCGCGCGCCGCCTCCCGCAGAAAAGAGATCGCGATCCGGATCTCCCTGGGAGCCGGACGGAGGCGGATTGTTCGGCAGATGCTCGCGGAGAGCTGCGTCCTGTCGCTCGCCGGAGGAGCGTTCGGGACTCTGCTGGCGGTCTGGGGAATCGACCTTCTCCGCGGTATCGCGCCGGAAACCTTCCCTCGGCTCCATGAGGTGCGCGTCGACGGCGCCGCGCTCGCTTTCACGCTCTGCGTTTGTCTGGCGAATGGTCTTCTGTTCGGCCTCGCTCCCGCGCTCCAGGCCTCGCGAGCCGCCCTCGCTTCCACTCTGAACGAGGCGGGGCGCGGCTCCGCCGGCAGCGCCCAGGGCAACCGCCTGCGCTCGGTCCTCGTGGTGGCGCAGGTCGCTCTCGCCATGGTCCTCTTAGTGGGAGCCGGGCTGCTGATTCGCAGCTTCGTGAAGCTCCACAGTGTTGCCCCGGGCTTCCAGCCGGACCACGTCGTGACGATGGAGCTCACGCTCCCCCGATCCGGGTACGACCGCGCGGGGCGGGCCGCGTTCGTCGAGAGGCTGACCCGCGAAAGCGCCGAGGTTCCCGGAATTCGATTTGCCGCGATGACGACCCAGCTTCCCTTGACCGGCGACAACATGAACTTCGCGCTCACGGTGGAGGGACGTCCGAACATCCCGGGCGAGGTCTCGCCCAGCGCGGATGTCCACGCGGTCACTCCCGACTACTTCCGGGCGCTCGGCGCTCCCCTGCTCCAGGGCCGCTCCTTCTCGACGGCCGACACGGCGCAGTCGCCGCACGTCTTCGTCGTCAATCAGGCTCTCGTCCGGCGGTACTTTGCCGGCCGCAACCCGCTCGGCAAACGGCTGACCATCGGCGTGAACAACTTCGAGGGAGAGATCGTCGGCGTCGTTGCCGACATCCGGCACCTGGGCCTCGACGCCCCGATCCACGAGGAGCTCTTCACCGACTATGTCCAGACCCCGTTCTGGCCGACACTCTCGCTCCTCGCGCGCACCTCCGGAGATCCCGCCCTCGCCGCGGCAGGCCTGCGAGCGAGCGTTTCCGCAATCGACAAGGATCAGCCGATCGCGAAGGTCCGCACGATGCACCAGATCGTGGGCTCCTCGATCGCGCAGCCCCGCTTCCGGACTCTTCTGCTCGCGCTGTTTGGAGCTCTCGCCGTGATTCTGGCGGGCGTCGGGCTCTCTGGCGTCCTTGCCTACTCCGTCGCCCAGCGAACCCGGGAGATCGGCGTGCGAATCGCGCTCGGTGCGCAGAGCGAAGACGTCCTCCGCCTCGTGGTCGGACAGGGGATGTCGCTTGCGCTCGCGGGAATCGGGATCGGGTTGGCCGCAGCTCTCGCGCTCACGCGCCTGCTGTCCGGGCTGTTGTACGGGATCGGGGCGAGCGATCCGGCGACGTTCGCGGGGATCGCCCTCCTCCTCGTTGGAGTGGCAGCGGCGGCGAGCTACTTCCCCGCCCGGCGAGCATCGAAAGTCGATCCCATGGTGGCTCTGAGATACGAATGACGCCCCTTCGAAAGAGGTTTACCGATGATCGAGCTCAAACACCTGGAGAAGAGTTTTCAGACGAAGGCCGGACAGTCTTTCGTGCTGCGGCGGGTCAACCTGAAGGTCGAGCCGCAGGAATTCGTCACGATCATGGGGCCTTCCGGCGCGGGCAAGTCGACGCTGCAGGCGATTCTCGGAATGCTGGATCACGCGTGGACGGGCGAGTACCGCTTCCTTGAGAACGCCGTTCACGACATGAAACCGAAGAATCGCATCGAGCTCAACAAGAAGCACATCGGCTTCGTCTTCCAGCAATACCACCTGCTCGACAACCTGACGGTCGCCGAGAACCTGGACATTCCTCTCTCCTACCGCAACGTCAAGGGGTCCGAGCGGGCGGCGCTCGTCGCGGACACGCTCGACCGTTTTCAGATCGTCGGCAAGAAAGACCTCTTCCCCAGTCAGCTCTCCGGCGGACAGCAGCAGCTGGTCGGCGTGGCGCGCGCGCTGATCGCCAAGCCGAAGCTGCTTCTGGCCGACGAGCCGACGGGCAACCTCCACTCCGATCAGGGGCGCGAGATCATGCGCCTCTTCCAGAAGTTGAACGACGAAGGCACGACCATCATCCAGGTCACGCATTCGGAGGAGAACGCCCGCTACGGCGAGCGGATCGTGCGCCTGCGCGACGGCTGGATCGAAGGGGAGGAGCGGGTGAAGGAACGACGGGGTGTCGCCGGGGCGACGGCGACGTGAAGATGGACAACAATGCGCATATTGTATCTCGCGTTGAAGCTGCAGTCACTTCGGCGGTCACAGTGAGGTTCCAACCATGAACACGCTCCTGCAGGACATCCGTTACGCCTTCCGAATGCTGAGGAAGAACGCCTCGGTCACGATATTCGCGCTGGCCTCCCTGGCGCTGGGCATCGGCGCCAACGCGGCGATCTTCGCGGTCGTCGACGCGTTCTTCTGGAGGCCCTTCCCGGTGTCGGATCCTGGAAAGCTCGTGGCTCTCTTCACGACCGACACGAAGAATCCGGGCCTCCTGCCGGTCTCGCGCCTGAACTTCGAGGACTACCGGGACAAGACCGACGTGTTTTCCGGTCTCGCCGCGGTGGGTTTCACGGGCGTCGACGTGACCGACCAGAAGGAGACCACGCGCGCGCCCGCCTTCCTCGCGACCGGGAACTACTTCGACGTCGTCGGGGTGCGCATGCTGCTCGGCGGCGGTTTCCGATCCGATCAGGACGAACCCGTGGGAGCTCATCCGGTTGTGGTCCTCTCCAACGGCTGCTGGAAACGCCGCTTCGGCGGGAATCAGCAGATCGTCGGCAGCGCGATCACGGTGAACCGCATGTCCTACACGGTCGTCGGCGTCCTCCCGGAGAGCTTCACCGGTATGTTCCCCGGCTTCACGCCGGACCTGTGGCTGCCGTACGGAATGCGCCTGCAGGTCCAACCCGCCTTTTCGTTCATCACGGAGAACCGGCGCGGCGTCTGGCTGGCGCCGGTCGGCCGGTTGAAGCCCGGCGTGTCGCTGGCACAGGCGCAAGCCGCGTTGAAGACCTTCGCGAGCCATCTCGAGAAGGAATATCCGGACGCCAACCTCGGCCGCAACGTGGCGTTAAAGACCCTCGCGGAGGCGCGCGCCAATCCGACCGGCGCCGCCCGGAACCCGCTCCCCCGCATGGCCGCTCTCCTGATGATTGCCGTTGGGCTCATTCTTTTGATCGCGTGCGCGAACGTGGCGAACCTGCTCCTGGCGCGCGCTTCGACGCGACAGATGGAGATCGCCATCCGGATCGCCACCGGCGCGACGCGTGGGCGCCTGCTGCGACAACTTCTCGTGGAGAGCCTGGTCCTCTCGCTGGCGGGGGCCGCCGGCGGGTTGCTCGTCGCCCAGTGGCTGACGAGCCTGCTGATGTCTCTGCAGCCCCCGGGACCGTTCCCGTTCGTTCTCGGAGCGCGGCTCGATCCGCGCGTTCTGCTCTTCACGTTCGCCGTTGCGACACTGACCGGGCTTCTCTTCGGCCTCGTGCCGGCCATTCAGGCGTCCAACCCCAACGTGCAGGGGAAGCTGAAGGAAGGAAGCCGTCAGGCCGATGCCGGCGCGCGGGGCGCGCTGCGGCGGAGTCTGGTGGTGGGAGAGGTGGCTCTCGCGACAGTGGCGCTCTTCGCGACGGGTCTCCTGCTGCGCAGCCTGCGTGAAGCGACGGCCATCGATCCCGGATTCCGATCGGAAAAAGTCCTGACGTTGAATCTCGACGTTTCCCTCCAGGGCTACGACCCGGCGCGGGGGGCGCAGTTCTACAGCCAGCTTCTCGACCGGGTCCACGCGTTGGGAGGCGTTCGATCCGCCACCGTGTCTTCCCGGCTCCCGCTCGCCTTCGGCCTCCAGCGAACCGTTTTCGTGGAAGGAGACGTCCCCTCGGATCGCGAGCGCGGCGTGCTCGTCAACGTCGCGACGGTCGGCGCTGATTACTTCCGTGCTCTCGAGATCCCGGTCGTCTCCGGACGCGCGTTCGGTCCCGAGGACGTCGAAGACTCCCCGCCCGTCGCGATCATCAACGAGACCATGGCCAAGCAGTTCTGGCCCGGGCAGAACGTTCTGGGCCGAGCGTTCCGCTTCCCTCTCAGCTCTGGAGGCGCGAAGTTCACCGAGCCCTTGCGGATCGTCGGCGTCGCCCGCAACAGCAAGTACGTGACGCTCGGCGAGGAGCCGATCGCCTTCGCGTATTTGCCGTTTCGGCAGAATTACACGCCGGGGATGAGCCTGCTGGTGCGCACCGAGGGGGACCCCGCGAGCGTCCTACCCGCGATTCGCCGCGAGGTCGCCGCGCTCGATCCCGGACTTCCGCTCTTCAACGTCCAGCCGCTGACGTCTCAGATCCAGGCCGGTCTCTTCCTCTCCCGCGTCGGGGCCTATCTGCTGGCGGCCTTCGGCGCACTGGCTCTGCTGCTGACGACGGTCGGGACCTACGGAGTCATCGCCTACTCGGTCACGCGCCGCATTCCGGAGATCGGGCTGCGCATGGCGCTCGGCGCGGGTCCTTCGAAGATCCTGACGATGATCCTGGCCAACGGAATGCGTCTGGTCGGGATCGGCCTCGCCATCGGCCTCGCGGGGGCGCTCCTTCTCGGACGGAGTCTGAGTCCCATTCTGTTCGGAGTCGGGGCGGGCGACCCGGCCACTCTGGTCGCCGTGACGTTCGGGGTTGGCGCGGTGGCGCTCGCCGCCACGTTGCTCCCCGCGCGCCGCGCGGCCCGGCTGGACCCGATGATCGCCCTGCGGACCGAGTGAGGAGGTCCATGACGAGTCTCGCGAGTCTCAAGGTCTTCCTCCGCACCGCGCGCGACCCCGGATCGCTCGCCGCGGCCGTTCGGTCCGCGATCCGCGACCTCGAGCCGGACCAGCCCATGTCCGACCTGCTGCCGCTCTCCGACGTCGTCGACGCGAGCGTGCTCCGCTCGCGCTTCTACGCCTCGACACTCGGAATCTTCGCGGGCCTCGCGCTGCTGCTCGCCGGATCGGGCCTCTACGCGGTCCTCTCCTACCAGATCGCCCGGCGCACGCGGGAGATCGGCGTGCGCATGGCGCTGGGAGCGGGCCGCCGCGAGGTTCTGCTTCTGGTCGCGCGAGAAGGGATCGGCAGCTCCGGCGCCGGGATCCTGATCGGACTCCTCCTCTCGGCGGTCGCCGCGCGGCTTCTCGGGAGCCTTCTCTACGATGTCCGCCCGCTCGACCCGCTGGTCTTCGGTCTCGTCCCTCTCTTTCTCCTCGCGGTGGCCGCGATCGCCTCCTGCGCTCCGGCGCTCCGGGCCACGCGTGTCGACCCGATCCTCGCCTTGCGATCGGAGTGAGGAGGACGAGCCATGACGACTCTCTTTCAAGACCTGAAATACGCGCTGCGGACGCTGGTGAAGAGTCCCGGCTTCTCCACCGTGGGCATCCTCACGCTCGCGCTCGGGATCGGGGCCAATACGGCGATCTTCTCCGTCGTGCACGGCGTTCTCTTGCGGGATCTGCCCTATCGGGACGCTTCTCGCCTCGTCGTCGTCTGGGAGGATCTTCTCCGCGAGGGGAACCATCGGTTCAGCGTGGCTGCGCCCAACTTCGAAGACCTGAGCGTGCGAAGCCGGTCCTTCGAAGACCTGGCGGCTCAGCTTGGCGCGATGTACAGCCTGGCCAGCCCAGGCGAGACTCCGGAAGCCGTCTACGGAGCTCGGGTGAGCGGAAACTTCTTTTCCGTTCTCGGTGCGCGCCCCGCGCTGGGACGCGGGATCTTGCCGGCCGACGCAGAGCGCGGCAAGGCCAGGCACGTCGCGGTTCTGGGATATGCGCTCTGGAAGAGACGTTTCGGCGCGGATGCCGGGGTCCTCGGCCGCGTCGTCCGATTCAGCGACGTGCCCCACGAGATCGTCGGCGTCATGCCCCCCGGTTTCGACCCCCCTTCACAGCTCAAAGCGCCCAACCAGGCCGCGGAGATCTGGACGCCGATGGACCTTCCGCCGGCGTGGAATGCCCGGGGCATCGCCGCGCTCCAGGTGATCGGCCGCCTCCGACCGGGGATCTCCGTCGAAAAGGCGAACGCGGAGACCGAAGGCATCGGGCGCGCGCTCGCCCAGGAATACCCGGTGACCAACGGCAACATCAGAATGCATGTCGTGCCGTTTTCCCAGCAGCTCCTGGGCGACGTCCGCCCGGCTCTTCTGGTGCTTTCCGGAGCGGTCGGATTCGTTTTCATCGCCGTCTGCGCCAACATCGCCCACCTCCTGCTCGCGCGAGCCGTCGCGCGCCGCCGGGAGATCGCGATCCGCGTGGC
>JBKPDV010000170.1:0-20697 GCA_046728075.1 Acidobacteriota bacterium
CCCGCGATCGGTTATGGCATCCGCTACGAGTTCGGCATCTTCGACCAGGCGATCCACGACGGGTGGCAGGTGGAGATCACCGACAAATGGCTGCGGCCGGGCTATCCGTGGGAGGTGGCGCGGCCCGACATCGGGATTCCCGTGCGGTTCGGAGGACGCACCGAGTCGTATCAGGACGCGCAGGGGAAGTATCGGGTCCGGTGGATTCCGGACCGAGTCGTGCGGGGCGTTGCCTACGATACACCGATCCTCGGTTACCGCGTTCCGACGGCGAATCTCCTGCGGCTCTGGCGCGCGGAGGCCGCCGAGGACTTCGATCTCGGCGCCTTCAACACGGGGGATTATCTGCGCGCGGTCAACGACAAGATCGTCTCGGAGAACATCAGCAAGGTTCTCTATCCCAATGACGCCACTCTCGCGGGCAAGGAGCTCCGCCTCGAGCAGCAGTATTTCTTCGTCTCCTGCTCGCTGCAGGACATGCTGCGGATCCACCAGCTGGGAGGAGGACAGCCCCACGATTTCGCCTCCAAGTTCGCGATCCAGATGAACGACACGCATCCCTCCCTCGGCGTCCTGGAGCTCATGCGGCTTCTCGTGGACGAGGACGAGCTCTCCTGGGAGCGCGCGTGGGAGGTCACGCAGCGATGCTTCGGCTACACCAATCACACGCTTCTGCCCGAGGCGCTCGAACGCTGGCCCCTCTCCCTCTTCGGGCATCTGATGCCTCGCCATCTGGAAATCGTGTTCGAGCTGAATCGCCGATTCTTGGACGAAGCGCGCACGCGCGTCTCCGGCGACGAGGAAAAGATACGCCGCCTGTCGCTGATCGACGAAAGCGACGGGAAGTTTGTTCGGATGGCGAATCTCGCCTGCCTCGGAAGCCACAAGGTGAACGGGGTCGCGGCGCTCCACACGGACCTTCTGGAGCACGAGGTGCTGCGCGATTTCTACGATCTCTGGCCCGATCGGTTCGTCAACGTGACCAACGGCGTGAGCCCGCGCCGTTTCCTGGCGCTCTCCAATCCCCGGCTCGCCGCGCTCCTGACCCGCCGGCTGGGAGACTCGTGGCTCCGCGATTTCGAGAGAGCCTTGCCGCGCCTGGAGCCGCTTGCGGACGATCCCGAGTTCTGCCGCGAGTGGCGCGCCGCGAAGGCCGGGAACAAGAGGGACCTTGCCGCATTCGTCCGGGAGCGGACGGGCGTCGAGCTCGACCCGAGCATGGTCTTCGACATTCAGGTCAAGCGCATCCATGAGTACAAGCGACAGCACTTGAACGTCCTCCACATCGTGGCCAGGTACCTGCGGCTGCTGCGGGACCCTTCGCGTGAGACGATCCCGCGGGCCTTCCTCTTCGGAGGAAAAGCCGCGCCCGGCTACACGATGGCCAAGCTCATGATCAAGCTCGTGACTTCGGTGGCCGAGGTTGTCAACGCCGATCCGACCGTCCGCGGCCGGCTGCGGGTCGTCTTCATCCCGGACTTCAACGTCACGGTCGGCCAGAAGATCTATCCGGCGGCCGACGTGTCCGAGCAGATCTCGACAGCGGGCAAGGAGGCGTCCGGCACTGGGAACATGAAGTTCGCGATGAACGGAGCGGTCACGATCGGGACCCTCGATGGAGCCAACATCGAGATCCGCGATGCGGTCGGACCGGAGAACTTCTTTCTCTTCGGCCTGACGGCCGCGCAGGTCGAGGCGAAGCGAGCCGCCGGCTACGACCCGCGCGCGGTCGTCTCCGCCGACGGCGAGCTTTCCGAGTCGCTCGACCGGATCGCCTCCGGATTCTTTTCGAAGGGAGATCCGTCGCTCTTCCGGCCGCTCGTCGACTCGCTCCTCGATCGCGACGAGTACATGCTCCTCGCGGACTTCGCCTCCTATCGGGACGCCCAGGACCGCGTGGACCGGGCCTTCGGCGACGAGAACGCCTGGACGCGCATGTCGATTCGGAACGCGGCGCGGAGCGGCCGCTTCTCCTCCGACCGCTCCATCCGCGAGTACTGCCAGAAGATCTGGGACGTGCCGCTGCGGCCGGTGGAGAGGTGACCTGGCGGCTTCGTTGGCGGAGGGCCCACACGGCACCCACCCCCTCGCCGCCGCGCGGAGATCGCTGTAAGCTACGCCTTCCAAATTCAGAGGAGGTGGCACCATGGCAGTTCGGTTAGGAGACGAGGCTCCGGATTTCGAGGCCCAGACAACGGAGGGCCCGATCCGATTCCACGAATGGCTGGGCAACGGCTGGGGCGTGCTCTTTTCGCACCCCAAGGATTTCACGCCGGTCTGTACGACCGAGCTCGGCTACATGGCCAGGATCAAGCCGGAGTTCGAGAAACGCGGCGTCAAAATCATCGGTTTGAGCGTCGACCCGGTGGATGCCCATTCGAAGTGGGCGGCCGACATCAAGGAGACTCAGGGCCACGCGCCGAACTTTCCGATGATCGGGGACCCAGAGCTGAAAGTCGCGAAAGCCTGGGGAATGCTGCCCGCCGATTTGGCGGGCACCTCACAAGGTCGTACAGCGGCCGACAATCAGACGGTGCGAAACGTTTACGTCATTGGCCCGGACAAAAAGATCAAATTGATTCTGGTCTATCCGATGACCACCGGGCGCAACTTCGACGAGGTGCTGCGAGTGATCGACTCTCTGCAGTTGACCTCGAAGCACAAGGTCGCGACACCGGTCAACTGGAAGCAAGGCGATGACGTGATCATCGCGGGTTCGGTATCCGACGATGATGCCAAAAAGCAATATCCGGCGGGGTGGAAAGCGCCCAAGCCCTACATCCGTATCGTTCCCCAGCCACGATAGGCCGAATCTCTGATCGGAAGCGGCGCTCTCGGGCCATGTGGTCCGGGAGCGCCCTCCTCCTTCTCTCGAACGATCCGCCCGTTCAGCGCGCGAGCTCGGCGTTCCAGTTCAGGACGATCGTGGTCGGGACCAGCGCCTCGCGCGAGAGGGGAGCGAGGAAAAGAAAGCGCTGGCCATCGGCTGTCGGCAGATAGTGGCTGCGGACGTTGGTGATCGGCTGAACTCTCGCCTGAAAGAGCGGCCGGGGAACTCCTGCCTGAAACGTTTCTCCCGGGTGGATCTCGACGGCCATGAGCTTCCCGTCGGGGGCGCCGTAGTAGAGCTCCCTGCCGTCGGCGCGCCAGGCCGGCTCGACTCCCCCGGCGGTCGAGACCTGCCACTTGCCTCCGGGGCCGGGGAAGTCCTGAACGTAGACCTCCGGACGGCCCGACTCGTTCGACTGGTAGGCCAGCCAACGCCCATCCGAGGAGAAGGTGGGCCGTTGCTCGTTGAAGGGCGTCTGCAGAAAGAGAGTCGGCTTGCGGTCGCCGAACATGGGCAGGATCCAGATGTCCCAGCCGGTTTTTTTCCCTCGACTCTGAAAAGCGATCTGTCGCCCGTCTCGGGACCAGCTGTGCGCGAACTTCAGCTCGTCCGTGCGGAGCAGGAGCTCTTCCTGGCCGCCGCCTCCGGCCGCCTTCGTGAAGAGATCGAACTGGCCGCCCCGACTCGAGCTGAAGACGATCGTCTTCCCATCGGGAGACCAGAGCGGCGAGACGTCATCGGCGGGATCGAACGTGAAACGCGAGCTCACCCCCCGCGCCAGGTCGCGCAGCCAGATGTCGTACCTTCCGACTCGAGGATCCGCGACGACGAAGGCGAGGCGGTCGCCGCCTGGCGAGAGCATCGTGTCGGAATAGTCGGCCGGATCCCCGACGGTCGATATTTCCCGGCCGTTTCGATCCACCCAGAGCAGTCGACTCGCGCTCTCGCCGGTGCGATAGGCGAGGACGCCGTTGCGGGAAATGGAGAACCTCGCCAGGCCGGTCGAGATGGTTCCGATGTGCTCGGCCAGAGGCACCGGCTCGCCGATCGTCTTCAAGGCTTTGGCGTCGAAGCGCTGCGCGACTAAAGTGTTCTCGCGCACGAAGAGAATGTGGCCGGTTGGGGCATAGGTGATCAGGGACTGCGCCGGGGCGAGAGCCCTGGACTCCTTCGAGTCGAGCGAGCCGATCCTGTACATATGGTCCTCGGGCTTCTGCCCCTGGGCCATGTAAAGGAAGTGCCGTCCGTCCGGCAGAAACTCCGGCCACGCCACCGTCGTCTCCTTCCGCCCGGCGTCCGGCGCGACGGCGACGGTCGGCGTACCCCCCGCCGCGGAGACCCGATAGATGGGATCCTGCGTGCGCCCGTCGAAGAGGATCACTCCCTCCGGGCTCCAGGAGCCATCGGCGCCGGTCGGGAAATCGCAAACCTTCTGCGGCGGACCGCCGGAGATCTCGACCTTCTTGAGCTTCCCCTCGGCGAAGAACCCGAGGAAGCGGCTGTCGGGCGACCAGAAGGGGCGAAGACTCCCTTCTGTCCCGGCCAGAGGCTGTGCCGCCAGAGCGTTCAACGGGCGCAGCCAGATGCGCGACCGGCCCGAGGAATCGGTGGCGTTGAACGCGAGATAGCGACCATCGGGCGAGATGCGGGGAAAGTCGATGACGGAGATTCCCTCGGGAGTCGAGATTTCGAATCGGACGGACTCCGGCCTTCCCGGAGCGCGCCGCAGATAGCCGGCGCCGGCCAGCGCCGCGGCGGCGATCGCGACAGCGGCCACGACCCAGGCGAGGCGCTCGCGCCCCTTGCGGCGCGCGACTACGGGAGCCGGCAGGCCGACAGCGGACCCGCCCTCCGCGATCCACTGAAGCTGGAGGCGCGCATCATGGGCGGTCTGAAAGCGTTCGTCGGCGTCCTTGGCCAGACAGGTCTTGACGATCCGGTCCAGTGCCGGAGGGGTCATCGGCAGGAGCGTGGAGATCGGGGGCGGCTCCGAGTGCATGATCGCGCCGATGAGGCTCGCCTGGCTCTTGCCCGAGAAAGCCTTGTTCCCCGTCGCCATCTCGTACAGCACGCATCCGAAGGCAAAGATGTCGCTGCGGGCGTCGGCCTCGCTCCCCTCGAGCTGCTCGGGCGCCATGTACTGAAAAGTCCCGAGGATCGTTCCGCGGCTCGTTAGCGGCTGGCTCTCCGGCGTCACCGTCGGCAGGCTGGTCAATCCGGATGTCGCGGTCGCGCCCGCGACCTGGAGCTTCGCCAGGCCGAAGTCGAGCAGCTTCACTCCCGACTTCGTCAGCATCACGTTGCCGGGCTTCAAGTCCCGATGCACGATACCGCTCCGGTGCGCCCGATCGAGCGCGTCGGCGATCTCGATCCCGTAGCGCAGTGTCTGCTCCAGAGGCAGGGGTCCTCGCAGCAGGCGGTCGGCGAGCGTCTGTCCTTCCAGCAGCTCCATGACGAGGTACTCGACCCCGTCCTGATTGCCGACGTCGTACAGCGCACAGATGTGGGGATGCGAGAGCTGCGAGATCGTCTTCGCCTCTCGTTCGAAGCGCTGCCTCAGCTCTTCGGAGGAGGAGAGATGATCGGGAAGGACCTTGATCGCGACCATCCGCTCCAGCCGCGTGTCGCGCGCGCGGTAGACCTCACCCATCCCGCCGGCGCCGATCGCAGCGACGATTTCGTAAGGCCCGAGACGCGCGCCGGGTGAAATGCTCATGGAGTTCCTTCGATTACCGGGCGGATTGTACAAACTCTAGCGCCGTCGCAGGCCTTCGGCTCTACCCGAAAAGGACGAGAGCGGGCGTTGAAACATTACAAGTTCTTAGGCGCTTTCGCCTCTCTCAAGGGCGGGCTTGCCCGGGCCCGGTGTTCCAGGCCGCCATTCCGCCGACGACGTTGGTGACCTTCTGGAATCCCGACCGCTCGAGAAGACTCGTCGCCATCGAGGAGCGGTAGCCGCCCGCGCAGATCGCCGTCACGGGCAGCGTCGAGTCGAGCTCGGACGCGCGCGTCGCAAGCTCATGGAGAGGGACGTGTCTGGCCTGACCGATGTGCCCGGAGCTCCATTCCGCCGGGCGGCGCACGTCAACTAACTGCGCGACCTGACCCGCTTCGAGGCGGCGGGCGAGCTCGTCGACGCTGATCTGGTCGGTGCGCGCGAGGGGCCGCCCGGATTCGTGCCAGGCGAGAACTCCGCCCGACAGGAAACCCGTGATGTTCTCGAGGCCGACACGCGCCAGACGCACATGCGCCTCGGAGACGCGTTCGGGATCTTCCGCAACGAGAACGATCGGGGTCTCGGCTGAGAGAAGCGTTCCCGCCCAGGAAGCGAACTGACCGGAAAGGCCGATGTTGATCGAGCCAGGCACGTGCCCGGCGCCATATTGCGCGGCCGGCCGGGTGTCGAGCACCACGCCGCCGGCCTTCTGGATCTTCTCGAGCTCCTCGGGGGAAAGCTCCCGGGGAGCCGGAAGCTCGGACAGGTTTCCGGGACCTTCCCGATTCAACGCCGCGTCGCGCGCGAAGTAGGCCGGCGCCTCGGGCAGGTCCGCCGTGACCAGGCGGATGAACTCTTCGCGCGCCATCGGCTGCAAGGCGTAGTTGAAGCGGCGCTGCTGGCCGATCGTGGAAGAGGTGTCGCTCGAGATGTTCTTGCCGCAGAGAGAGCCTGCCCCGTGCGCCGGATACACGGCCACGGAATCGGGCAGCGCCAGGAGCTTCTGGAGAGAGTCGTGGAGCATTCCGGCCAGCTCCGCCGACGTCACGGATCCGCCGGCCGCGAGATCCGGCCTGCCGACGTCGCCGATGAAGAGCGTGTCGCCGGTCAGAACCGCCTGCGGCTCCTTCCCCGCGGCGCGATCGAAGACGACGACGCAGATCGACTCCGGGGTATGCCCCGGGGTCTCCAGGAAACGCAGCACGACGTTGCCGAAGGCGACTTCGTCTCCGTCGCGAACCGCCACGTGATCGAAGCGCGCGCCCGCCCGAGCGCCGAAATAGATCTTCGCGCCGGTAAGCCTGGCGAGCTCGCGGTGGCCGGAGACGAAATCGGCGTGCAGGTGGGTCTCGATGATGTGGCGAATCGCGAAACCCTCTTTTTTCGCTTCCGCCAGGTATTCATCGACGTCGCGCCGGGGATCGATCACGGCGGCTTCGCCTTCCGAGCCGATCATGTACGAGGCCTGCGCGAGACAGCCGAGATAGAACTGTTTGAGAAACATACGAGTACTGCCGGTCAGGGGCCGGCGGTTTCTCCTTCTTTGTCGCGATACTCCCACTCGGGGGGACTCTGCACAATCCCCCGCATCGTGGCGAGCGCCTTTCGAGTCCCTTCGAGGCGCGCTTTCCAGGAGAGCCCTTGCGGCGCCCACCCGGGATGACGCGACGAGAGCTCCTCGAAGGAGCGCTCCCACTCGTCTCTCTCCCGGCCGAGCAGAGCGATCAAAGCGTCAACGGCCGCTTCCTCGCCGGCCTGCTCGAAGAGGCTGCGGGCCACATCGAAGCGGGAACCGAAGGGGATACGCAGGCCGGCTCCCCGCGCCAGTTGCCCGATGCGGCCGCGCGAGAGGAAGAATCCACACCGCGCCGGAGTCAGAAGAAACCGGAGGACATCGGTGAGGCGGATCTCTCCCTCCGCGCCGGGCGAGAGCCCGGGCTCGGCCAGGAAATCTTCCGGTGGTTCCTGCGGCGCCGGCTCCGAGAGCAGTCGCTCGCAAGTGGCTCGGGCCAGAAAGCCATAGAACTCGTGAGCTCCCGGCTCTCGCTCGACGGCGAGGGTGCAAACCGGAATCCATGCTCGCAACATGCGGCGCATTTCCGAGTCGTCGACTCCTTTCTGGGCGGCGTGAGCGAGGAAGCCGAGGCAAAGACCGGCGTGGTCGGCTCCGGCGGCACGCAGGAGGTCCGGTGGTGAATAGGCGGCCGAGGAGTAAATCCGCTCGGCCCAGGCCGCGGGAGCGCCGTTCAACTCGCCGGACGGATCGAGATAGACGCTGCCGTAGGGATAGACGTTCAGAAGAAAGAGATCGGCATATGCGAGCGCGAGGTCCTCGACGGACGACTGTGGGAAGCCTGCGTCGATGGCGTCGCGCAGAAGGGCGGCGTCGGGCTCGGAGAGCCAGAGCTTGGAAAGAAGAGAAAGGGTGGGCTCAGGCACGCCCCTCACCCCGGCCCTCTCCCGGAGGGAGAGGGGGCAGAGAGGCCCGCTTCTGGGGACGGCGGCAGCCGATAAGCGCTCTCGGCGGGGCGGAAGGGGCGCAGCATCCAGTAGGGGCGCCGCCACTCTCCCTTCGGTGGGCGCGTCGTCTCGAGCCACCGACGATAGACCGCGTGCGCCCGGCCGGTGTCCACGCGCACGTCGCCGTAACGGTCCTCCGGCCGCGCGCGCGTGACGCGAACCTTCTGATGCCAGCAGTGGCAGCCGGAGACCGGGTCGGGTTGGACGGGAAAGGTCAGGTTCTGGTGCACGCCGGCGTCGGTCCACCAGATCCTCTTCGTGTCGGGATCCGAGGACTCGTAGGGCTCGACCCCCTTCACCGCCGTCAACTTCCACTCTCCGCCATCCTCCTCGAGACGCACCAGCGCGGAGGACATCCGGCTGGTTCCCTCTCCCTCCGCGAGGCGCCAGCGGCCGAGGTGATGGGAGCAGGCGATCACCCCCGGGCGGATTCCCTCCGTGACCCACACCTTGTCGACGAAGTAGCCGATCTCCGTCTCCACGCGCACGAGATCGCCGGTCGCGACTCCCACTTTCGCCGCGTCGGTGGTGTGCAGCCAGGTTGGATTCGAATGCGAGATCTCGACCAGCCACTTCGCGCTGGCGCTTCGCGTGTGGATGAGTGTTGGGAGGCGGTAGGTCGAGAGCAGCACGAACTCGTTGGATTCGCGGTCGATCCTGGAGGGGTGGACGTGGCTCTCGATGTACGTGGGCACGGCGTAGTCCGGCCAGCCGAAATCTTTCAGGGTCGGTGAGTAGAACTCGAGCCTGCGCGACGGCGTGCGGAAGCCGAATCGCGCCTGACCATCGACCATGAGACCGATCGTGCGGCCACGATCCCCGGCGCCGAGGACCGGCGCGGGCACGATGTTCTTCGGAGGCGGCGCCGGCTCTCGCGTGGTCACAATGCTGCTCTTCTCGTCTACCGACGCATCCTGCATTTCCTTTTCGCTCAAGCCCCGCTCGAACTCCGGCTCCGCTCCCGCGCGGATCTCGAAGGCCCCGTACTTGCGCATGTACGCGAGCGGCGTGAGCCCCTCGCGAGCCGCGGCCTCGGGCAGTCCCGGCACGGAATTTTCGAACATCCAACCGTAGTACTCGTCGACCGTGATGCGCTCTCCCGGCCGGCCGGGCGACTCGAAGTAGCGCCGCACGCCGAGCGAACCGTCGGGGTCGATCTCCCAGGACAAGTCGATCCAGAACTCCGTCTCCTCCCACACTTCTCCGGGATTGGCCTCGTAGGTGCGCCGCACGGGTTTGCCCATCCGTTCGAGCGCGACTCGGCGGACCGGCTGGCGGAAGGCGATCCATTGACCGGCATGAGTCTCCTGACTCATCAAGTCGTGCCTCTCGGAGCCGAGCCCCATCGGCAGGACGTAGTCGGCCCACCAGGCCGTCTCGCTCCAGGTCGGAGTCAGCGTGACGTGAAGGCCGATCTTCGACTCGTCGCGCAGGACTTCCAGCCACGTGAAACCGTCCGGGTTCGTCCACATCGGGTTGTAGACGCGCGTGAAGTAGACGTCGAGCTTTCCGCGCCCTTCCTTCAAAAAGTGCGGCAGCAGAAAGCTCATCTCGAAATAGGAGAGCGGATACTCGCGCGGCCAGGAGAGATCGTTCCAGCGCGGGACGTGCGGAGCGAGCGCGTGCGGCCGCGGCACCCACTTGTCCCAGCCGTTGGCCGATGTGCCTCCCTCGACACCCACTGATCCCGTCAGGACGTTCAAGAACCAGAGACAACGCGCGACCTGCCAGCCGCCGAGATTTCCCGACCCGGCGCTCCTCCAATTGTGCGCCGCGAGCCGGCCCCCGCAGCCCGCGACATCCTCGGCGATCCCCTCCAGCACGCGGGCCGGCACTCCGGATTCCTTTTCCGCGAAATCGAAGGTGTACCGCGCGTAGAGCTCCAGGAGCTTCTCTTCGAATTTCTCGAAGGACAGGGGCACGCCCGGGTGCTCGGCAGAAAGGTACTGTTCCCAGTTCACCCAGCGGCGGACGAAATCGCGGTCGTAGCGCCGGGTCGCCACGAGGTGCCGCGCGATCGCGAGCAGAATCGCCGCCTCCGAGCCGGGCCACGGCGCGATCCACGCGTCGGCCATCGACGCCGTGTTGGAGAGGCGCGTGTCGAAGACGATGAGCTTCGCGCCCGCCATCTTCCCTTCCATGATCCGCTGCGCGTGGGGATTGAAGTAGTGGCCTGTCTCGAGGTGGCTGCTGATGAGTAGGATGACCTTGGCGTTGGCGTGATCCGGGCTCGGACGGTCGAAGCCCATCCAGAAGGCGTAACCCGCGCGCGCTCCCGAGGAGCAGATGTTCGTGTGCGAGTTGTGCCCGTCGATTCCCCAGGCCGGCAGGATCCACTCCATCAGACCGTCGTGCCCCGGCCGGCCGACGTGGTACATGATCTCTTCGTGACGCCCGTCCTGAAGGGCGCGGCGGATCCTGCCGCCGATGTCCGCGAGTGCCTCCGCCCACGATACGCGCGCCCACTTCCCCTCCCCGCGGCGGCCGACCCGCTTCAATGGATAGAGGATGCGGTCCGGATCGTTGACCTGGTTGATCGTCGCCGGACCTTTGGCGCAGTTGCGCCCGCGGCTTCCGGGATGGAGGGGATTGCCCTCGAACTTGCGGACGGCGAGCGTATCTTTCTCAACCCAGCCGAGAAGCCCGCAGGCTGACTCGCAATTGAAACAGATCGTGGGAAGTAGCATGTAGTGCCGCTCCACCTTTCGCGGCCACGCCTTCGGATCCCACTCGATCCAGTCGTCCCAGCGGTCGACGGGAGGGTACTGCTGGAGCCGCAGGCCCGCGTCGGTCTGCTCAAGCGGCAGAGGTTCCCTGGCGGCCGAAGGGAGGACGGGCTTAACCATATTTAACCATCTGGTTAACTATTTGGAATCTGCTGCGGTGCGAAAACGAAGGCCCACTCGTAAGCGAGCAGGCCTCCCAGACACAGGAGCGAAGCGATCAGGTGAACGGCAGGCGCCGCCGGCCAGGCGATCACCGCGGCGAGAGGCAGGAGGAGCCCGCCGGCGAGACTCCCTCGATACTGCGGCGCGTAACGGCCGTGCGTAATCATCCGCGCTGCGGCCGAGGCCACGCTGCTCGCGTGAGGAACGGCGAACTCTCCGCCGACGGTCAAGAGCAGGTTGGCGGCCAGCGCCAGTCCGAAAATCCACACGAGAACCGGAAGGGACTCCACGGGAAGCTCCACGAAGAGGCCGAGCAGGAGCAGCCCGGCCGCCCCGGCCATCACCGCCTGGACCAGAAGGTGGGCGGAGAGCAGCGGGCTCTGCCAGAGGTCCCGTCCTTCCGCCTGCGCGAAGAGGAAGGCCGTGTAAACCGCCGAGAGCACGGCCAGGATGACCCCGGGCCATCTCAGCTGCGCGGCGATCCCGTCCTGCCCGAGCAACTGCGCCAGCACGACGATCGACAGCAGCAGACTGTAGGCGGCGAGAAGGAACGCTCCCCGCGTCAGCCACGATCGCCATTGCGGCCGCGTCAGGATCGTCCAGAAGCGTTCGGGTCGATCCAGGTCGCCGACTAAGAGCGCGCCGGTCAAAGCGATGAAGAGGAGGGCCGCGAGCGGCGCGGCAGTCGTAAAGAGCGTCGTCGCGGGAAGAAGCCCGAGAGCCAGTCCGGCGGCGGCGATTAAGAAGATCCCGGACCCGAGCGCCTTGGTCACGAGATACGCGGGAACCTGCCAGTGCCAGGGAATCCGATGAGGAACGTTGTAGGTCTCTCGCGGCGAGGCGGCCGAGCGCAGAAGCGCGTCGGCCATCCGGCCGGGAGCGGTTTGAATCGGGCCGCGCCAGTCCGAGGGACCCCACGCGGGCGCCTCTGACCAGAGCTGTGCCGACTGTTGCGTCGCAAAGCCCGGCGAGATCGCCGAAGCTTCGGCGTCGATGTAGAAGAGCTTCGGGCGCGTCCCCTGCTCCGGCTTTCGCACGGCGACGTTCTGTGTCGAAAGGAGGCGCGCGATTTCCGACCGAGGCTCGTCGAGATCTCCGGAAATGATGGCGTGGACAGGACAGACGATCACGCAGGCGGGCTCCAGGCCAGCGTCGACGCGATGCGCGCAGAAGTGGCACTTGGCCGCGGTTCCGCTCTCCGGATCGATGTGGATGGCGTCGTACGGGCAGGCCTGCAGACAGGCCTTGCAGCCGATGCAGCGCTGCGAGTCGAACTCGACGATGCCATCCTCGCGCCGGTACATGGCGGTCGTCGGACAGATCGGAACGCAGGGGGGTTTCGCGCAGTGGTTGCAGCGGGTGACCTGGAAGTAGCGCCGCGTGTCCGGAAAGGCGCCCTTCTCGACGTACTTGACCCAGGTGCGGTGGACGCCCAGCGGGACTTCGTTCTCCGCCTTACACGCCGTTGAGCATGCGTGGCACCCGATGCACTTGCGGTTGTCGATGAGGAAGGCCTGGTTCATAGAGATGGGTTGCCCGTCGAGCGGGGTCCTCGATCGTATACCGCTATGAATGAGACGAGTTCAACCGTCGCAGAGTTCAATGTTCAATGTTCAAAGTTTAAAGTTGAAAGACCTGGCGTTCCGACCTTGAACCTTGAACTTTGAACCTTGAACTACTCTTCAATCTCGACGGAAAATCCCGGCTCCAGCGTCAGACGCAGATGCGCGAGGCGGCAGGGCCACCCCTCGCGGGCGATTCGCGCCTCGAGCCGTTTCCAGATCCACGAGGCCAGGTTTTCCGCGGTTGGCGCAAGCAGCTGGAAGTCCGGCACGTCGCGGTTCAAGTTCTGGTGGTCCAGCGGAGCGTCCACTTCTTCTTTCAGGATTCGATCGAGGTCCGTCAGGTTCACGATCATCGAAGTCTCGCGATCGATCTCGCCCTCGACCGCCACCTCCAAACGGTAGTTGTGGCCGTATCCGTGAGGTCCCTCTTCCCCGTACACCTCGCGGTTCTTCTCCGCGCTCCACTCCGGCCGCCACAGGCTGCGGCCGGCGTTGAAATGAATCGTGCGGGAGAGGAGCATCAGAAGAGGTGATAAGTGGTCGGTGATAGGTGATAGGGGGGATTCACCCGCGAGACGCTACCACCTTCCACCGACCACCTCGGCTAGAATCGCCGCCCATTCGGAGTGACGCCATGCAACTCTTCACCACAACGGGCCAATTGAATGACTACCTCGCGGGCGCCGGGGCTCTGGTCGAGGGCGATCGGATCGCGATCCGTGATCCCCGCCGCTTCCGAGAGGAGACGATCGACAGCCTGATCTGGAGCGCCGTGTTCGGACCGGCGGAGGCGCGCGAGGCGGCTCGGCGGGCGATCCGGGAGGCTGCCGCCTCGCTCGGAATTCTCCCGGCGTCGATCCTCGCGCTCTACAAGGCCCGGGGGCGAGGCGAGGTCTCCGGATTCAGCGTGCCGGCCATCAACATCCGAATCCTCTCCTACGACAGCGCCTGCGCTGCGATCCGGGCGGCGCGCCGCATCGATGCCGGCGCGGTGATCTTCGAGATCGCCCGCAGCGAAATGGGCTACACCGATCAACGGCCGGCGGAGTACGCGGCGGTCGTGCTCGCCGCTGCGATCCGCGAAGGATGGGAAGGACCGGTGTTCCTCCAGGGAGATCACTACCAGACCAATCCGAAAAAGATGAAGGAGGCGCCGCAGAAGGAGATCGCCGCGATCGAGGCCCTGATCGACGAGGCGATCCCGGCCGGTTTCTTTCAGATCGACATCGACACGTCGACCCTGGTCGATCTCTCCAAACCGACCCTCGAGGAGCAGCAGAAGGTCAACGCCGAGTTGGCCGCCCGGTTCACGAAGTTCATTCGAACACGTCAGCCCAAGGCGGTTCCGATCTCGGTCGGCGGGGAGATCGGCGAAGTCGGCAAGGAAAACTCGACTCCGGAGGAGTTGCGCGCTTACATGACGGTGTACCGGCGGACACTCGGCGAAGGCATCGAAGGGATCGCCAAGGTCTCCGTTCAGACCGGTTCCCATCACGGAGGGGTCGTCGGCCCCGACGGCACCGTGCAGCGAGTGGCGATCGATTTCGACACGTTGAGACGCATCTCGAAGGTCGCGCGCGAGGAATACGGAATGGCGGGAGCCGTGCAGCACGGTGCTTCGACGCTTCCCTCCGAGTTCTTCGGCCACTTCCCCGACCACGACTGCGCGGAGATCCACCTGGCTACCGAGTTCCAGAACATGGTCTACGACCATCCCGCCCTTCCTCTGCCGTTGAAGCGACAGGTCGAGCGGTGGATCTTCGACCACTATGGAACACAGAGGGCGCCCGGCGAGACCGAAAGCCAGTTCCTCTACAAGAACCGCAAACAGGCGATCGGGCACTTCAAGGAGGCGTTCTGGAACCTTCCCGCCGGCACGCGCCAGGCGATCGGCGTGTCGCTCGAGAAGAGGTTCGCCTTTCTTTTCGAGAAGCTCCGAATCGCGGGCACGCGAGAGACCGTCGCGCGCTTCGTCCATCCCGTGGACGTCTTCTCCCATGAAGCCGCGGCCGCGGGCCCGCGCACAGGCTACGTCCGAGACGACGAGGCGGGGGATTGAAGAGGAGGACGGGGGGACTGGGGGACAGGGGGACTGGGAGAAAACGCACTCCCTCCGCCCGTCGCCCCGTCGCCCCGTCCCCCCGTCCGCCCCTCAAGATGCAGGCGGTCGTCAAGACCAGGGCCGCGCCTGGACCAGACGCGACGGAAATCAAAACGGTCCCCGTCCCCCAGCCCGGCCAGGCCGAGGTCCTGATCCGCGTCCTGGCCACTGCCGTCTGCGGATCGGACAAGCATATCTATCAGTGGGATCCTTCGATGGCGGGCATGGTGCAGCCGCCACGCATTTACGGACACGAGTTCTGCGGCGAAATCGTTTCCTTCGGGCCCGGCGGGCAGCGGCCGCATCTGGAGACAGGGATGTACGTCTCGGCGGAGATGCACGTCACCTGCGGACATTGCCGCCCTTGCCGGATAGGCCAGCGGCACATCTGCGAGAACACTCGGATCCTGGGAGTCCATGGCGACGGCTGCTTCGCGCAGTACGTCGTCGTGCCGGCCTTCAATGTCGTTCCCCTCGACCGCTCGACCGTGCCGGTGCGGGTGGGCAGCTTCCTGGACGCCCTGGGCAACGCCGTTCACACGACGCAGGTCGCCGACTTGTCGGGACGTTCCGTCGCCGTCCTGGGCTACGGGCCGATCGGCGCGATGTGCGCCGAGATCGCCCGTTTCTCGGGCGCGTCCCACATCGCGATCACCGAGGTGAACACGCAGGCGGCCGGCCACGCCCGCCGCTGGGCGCGGGAGCGCGGCGGAGAGCACGTTTCGGTGATCGACCTCTCCCGGACGAAGGACCCGGTCGGAAGCCTCAAGGAAGCGACAGGAGGAGGGGCCGATGTCGTGCTCGAGCTCTCCGGCGCCGAGGCCTCGATCAACCTGGGGCTGGCGGCTGCCCGGCGCGGAGGGATCGTTTCGCTCCTGGGGCTCCCGCGCGAAAAGGCGGTCACGATCCGCGATTACACCAACGATTTCATCTTCAAGGGACTCACGCTCCATGCCGTGATCGGCCGCCGCATCTTCGAGACCTGGATCAAGATGCTCGACCTGCTCGAGGCCGGCCTCCAGGTCGAGCACCTCGTCACCAACGAGTTCGAGGGGTTCGAAAAATTCCATGAGGCGATGGAGCTGCTGAATCGGCGGGAAGCGATGAAGGTCGTTTTCTACCCGAATGGGCGAATGAAGTAGTTCAAAGTTCAATGTTCAAAGTTCAAAGCGGAGTGTCGTAGGATCAACGTTGAACCTTGAACTTTGAACCTTGAACAATTAGGTCTAGTTATGCCGACCAGCAAGCCGCCCAAGCCCAATCCCGCCGAAGAGATGAACGAGCGGCGCATTGCCGAGTTCGCGTTGGAGGAATCACGCCTTTCCAACCTCGCCTACCGCTTTCAGCTCATGCCTCGCGAGCGGGTCTGGAAGAACTGGGATCGCACCGAATTCGAACCGAACCACTTCAAAGTGGTCGGTCTCGCGGGTGTCTGCCTGACCAACGACGAACAGGAGCGGGCGAATCGGTCCGCTTCGCGCGCCCTCGAGGATCTCGACCACATTCTCTTTTACGTGGAGAGGCCGGCGCAGGCCGTGATCGTGCGCAACCCCACGGGAACCTCCGAAATCATCAACCGGCCCACGATCTGCGCTGAGATCGTCGCGCGCGACGCCGCGGCATTCGAGGAAGCCGTCGCGGCGCTGGACGCCGCTTTTCCGGGCGGGCGCGTGGCCGGAAAGATTCTTTCGGAAACCTAGCTGGCTTTCGGCGCAGGCGGTCGCTTCGCGACCGGCGCCGAGAGAGTTAAAGACGAGGGCCCGAGAGCGGACCCGCTGAATTGGAGATCGGTGTGAACCTCATCGAGCACCTCGCCGGCGAGATGGCGAAGCTGCGCCAGGCGGGGACCTACAAGGAAGAGCTCGTCCTGCAGTCGCCGCAGGACGCGCGGGTGAAGGTCGGCGGCCGCGAGGTCGTGATGCTGACCTCCAACAACTATCTCGGCTTTGCCAACCATCCGCGCATCCGCGAGGCCCAGAAGCGAGCCATCGACCGATGGGGCGCAGGACTCGCCTCGGTCCGCTTCATCTGCGGGACCGAGGAGCTGCACAAGGAGCTCGAGGCGGAGATCGCCTCTTTTTTCGGGAAAGACGACGCGATCCTTTACCTGTCCTGTTGGAATGCCAACGAAGGGCTCTTCGCCGCGATCCTGGAGGAGTCCGACGGCCTCTATTCGGACGAGCTCAACCATGCTTCGATCATCGACGGCGTGCGCCTCTGCAAGGCCAAGCGCTATCGCGTCGCGCACAACGACCTCGCGGCCTTCGAGAAGATGCTCGAAGAAGACAAGACTTCCCGCTTCCGGCTGATGATGACCGATGGAGTCTTCTCCATGGAGGGCGAGGAAGCCAACCTGCGGGAGCTCGCGCGGATCTGCCGGGAGAAAGATGTGCTGCTGGCGGTCGACGACTCCCACGCCACCGGCGTTCTCGGCTCGACCGGGCGCGGGACCGCCGAGGAGCAAGGAGTGATGGATCGAATCGATATCTTTACGGGGACCCTGGGCAAGGCCATGGGCTCGGCGGCGGGCGGGTTCACGACCGGACCGAAGCCGCTCATCGAGACTTTGCGCCAGAGGAGCCGGCCGTATCTGTTCTCCAACTCTCTTCCGCCGGCGGTCGTGGCCGGATCGCTCGAGGCCTTCCGGCTGTTGCGGGAAGATTCCGCTCCGGTGCGCCGCTTGCGCGACAACGCGGCCTACTTTCGCAAGGCGATGGTGGACGCCGGCTTCACCATCCCTCACGGCAGCCATCCGATCGTGCCCGTCATCGTCGGCGACACCGCAAAGGCCGTCGCGATGGGCAAGGACCTCTTCGCGGAGGGGATCTACGTCTCGGGCTTTGGCTACCCCGTCGTGCCGCAGGGACAGGCGCGGCTGCGCTGCCAGGTTTCGGCCGCTCACGAGAGAAAGGATCTGGACCGCGCCGTCGATGCGTTCCGAAAGGTCGGGAAGAAGTTCAAGGTGATCAGCTGACAGCTTTGAGCCAACAGCTTTCAGCCCGAAGCCGATTTCCCGATTGTCTGGCTGAGAGCTGAAAGCTGCAAGCTGACAGCTCGTCTATGTACCGCCGCCTCGAGTCCGCCGAGATCACCGCCACCGCGCTCGCCCTGAGCGATCGCGTCGGAGCGCGATTTCCGGGCTCGGGACTTTCACGCATCGCCAGGGAGCTCGTCGGAGTGTGCCGGGACGCCGCCGAGACGGCCGCCTGGCTCGGCGGGCCGCGCCGGTTGCTGCGCATTGGAGTCGCCCTCGGGGTTCTCGTCGTTTTGGTCGCTTTCCTTGGGACGGTGCTCGGAGTGCATCTGCGGCTCGCCTTCACCACCTTCTCGGAATTCGTTCAGGGACTCCAGGCGGCGATCCAGAACTTCGTCTTCCTCGGAATTACCGTTCTCTTCCTTCTCAGTCTCGAGCGGCGCTGGAAACGGCGGCGGGCCCTGCGCGCGCTTCATTCCCTGCGCTCGATCGCGCACATCATCGACATGCATCAGCTCACCAAGGATCCGGACCGATGGAGCGCCGCCGAGGCGGACGAGGATGCCCTCAGGACACCCGACCTGATCCGCTATCTGGACTTCTGCAGCGATCTGCTGGCGTTGATCAGCAAAGCGGCCGCGCTGTACGTCCAGGACTTCGACGACTCGTCCACGCTGGCCGCGGTCAACGAGATCGAGAACCTGACCGCGGGGCTCTCCCGCAAGATCTGGCAGAAGATCATGATCCTGGATCGGATCGCGCCCGAATAGCTGTCAGAGATCAGCTTTCAGCTCATAGCCGAGACCGCCGCCGTGATGACAACCCAGTCTCAAAGTCTCATCTCAAGCTGAGCTAGAAGCCGATAGCTGATAGCTGATAGCTGATAGCTGACTACGCGTTCAGATCCTTCCGCGCGTTCTTGACGAGCAGAACACAGAGCACCGCAAAAACAATGGCGCAGAGGACGTTGCCGCTGATCAGGCCGTTCTTGATGTCCGGATAGAACTTCGAGCCCAGATCGAGCTTCTCCAGGAGCGTCGGCTTCTCCATATGGAGGAAGAAGTCCCCGATGAAGGCGACGAGCGCGATCAGGACCCCTCCGAGGGATCCGCCCGCGACGAGTCCCGTCGAGTAGAGCATCCCCGAAGAGAGCTCGCTTTCCTCCTTTCGGTGCGACATCCGGTCGGCGAGGGCCTTCATCTGACCGCCGATGAAAATCGGGAAGGTCGTCGAGAGCGGCAGGTAGGCGCCCACGGCCCAGGAGAGCGCATGCGCTCCGGCCATCTGCGCCATGAACGCGAGAAAGACTCCGACGAGAACGGGAGCCCACGGCAGGTTCTGCGCGAGCAATCCCTTGATGATCGTCGCCATCAGGGTGGCCTGGGGCGCGGCGAGCTTCGGTCCGCCGATTCCGTGCGGCTCTCCCATCGCATAGGTCTTGTCGAGAAGAAAAAGCGTCCCGCCGATGACGACCGTCGAGGTGAGCACCCCGATGATGAAGCCGATCTGCTGCCTTCGCGGCGTCGCGCCGACCAGATAGCCGGTCTTCAAGTCCTGCGAGGTGGCACCGGCGTTAGCGGCCGCGACACAAACGATCGCGCCGACGCACAGGGCGACAGCCTGGTAGACGTCCCCTGTCCAGCCCACCGCGACGAAGACCACGCAGGTGGCCATCAGCGTCGCGATCGTCATTCCGGAAATCGGGTTGGAGGACGTTCCGATGATGCCGACGATCCGCGAGGAGACCGTCACGAAGAAAAATCCGAAGACCACGACGAGCAGCCCCATCAGGAGCGAGCCGGGAAACGGACCGTGCGGGAACTTCGGAAGCACAGTGATCAGGAGCGCGAGAACGACCGAGCCGATCACGACGATCCCCATTCCCAGGTCCCGCTCCGTGCGAGGGACGGCGCCCTGCGCCTTTCCGCCGGCACCGAACGACTTGACCGACTCCCGAAACGCGGAAACGATCGTGGGAAGCGTTTTGACCAGCGTCATGACTCCGGCGCACGCCACGGCTCCCGCTCCGATGTACCGGACATAAGCGCGGTAGATCCATTCCGCGTGCGAGTGGCTCGCCATCCAGGCGTCGGTGAAGCCCAGGTTCTTCAGGTCCTGGACGATCCGGCTGTCGGCGACGAAGATCGAGATGAGCGGGATCAACCCCAGCCAGGAGAGAACGCCTCCCGAGGCGAGCTCGCCCGCGATGCGCGGTCCGATGATGTATCCGAGCCCCAGGTACTCCGGCGTGACGTCGCAGGAGAGGGTCGCGTCGGGGATCTTGCCGGTGCGTCCGGTGCGGAACCAGGTCGCCGTCTCGTTCCAGAGACCGAGGATGCCATACAGAAACTTGTAGAGCATCGCCACGCCGACGCCCTTGAAGACCATGCCCGCGAGATCGCCGCCTCTTTCTCCCGCGATCAGGACGTCGGCGCAGGCGACACCCTCCGGGTACTTGAGCTTGCCGTGCTCCTTGACGATCAAAGCGCGCCGCAGCGGGATCATGAAGAGCACGCCGAGCGTGCCGCCAACAGCGGCCAGCACGAAGATGGTCAGATACTTGAAGTACTCCGTTCCGCCCTGGAGAAAGAGAAGGGCGGGCATCGTGAAGACCACACCGGCCGCGACGGATTCGCCGGCCGACCCGATCGTCTGAACGATGTTGTTCTCGAGAATCGTGGATTTACCGAGTTTCTTGAAGACCGCAATCGCGAGCACGGCGATCGGGACCGAAGCGGAGACGGTCAGCCCGGCGCGAAGAGCGAGATAGACAGTCGCGGCGCCGAAGATAATTCCGAAGATGACCCCGAGAATGACCGCCTTGGCAGTGAACTCGGGGATCTCCTGGTCCGCGGGAATGTAGGGCCGAAACGCCGGAACGGTCTCTTGTGCCATCAGGCCTCCAGCGGAATTACGGGCTTTCTAGCACGGGGCTGTGATGGGAGGAAGAGAATTCCTGCAGAGAATCGAACGGGGGGACGGGGCGACGGGGGGAATCGAATAGAGAACCCTGATCAGAAATTTTCTCACCGTCCCCCAGTCCCCCTGTCTCCCCGTCCGGACGAGCCGCGCCTCCGGCGCGGCGAGTCACACTCCTCACGTC